>CAZQPM010000286.1:0-5495 GCA_964595195.1 uncultured Burkholderiales bacterium
CTCGTAGTAGGAGGCGTATCCCGCGTGGGCTACGACGGCGAGGGCTCCCCTCAGGACCGGGGCAGCGGGTAGGACCCGCAGCGGACCGGTCAGATCCAGGACGCCCAACACGGGGGCCCGAGCCCGATCCAGGAGCTCGTCGGCGCTCACCAGGGTCACCGGCGGGAGTGGGACCAGACCCGGGTGCCCTCGCAGCGCCGCGGGTGGGGGTTCAGTCGCCAGCACCAGATGATAGCCCGCCAGGACGGCTTGCATTCCGGGAAGGGCGTAGAAGCGCGGATCCACGTGGCGACACACGAGGGTGCGATGCGGGGCCAGATCGGGCAGCAGCGGGCCCAACTCTCCCAGGATACCGCGGGCGAAGACGTCGACCACCAGGGCGTCCGGACGGAACCGGGCCAGGGTCGCCGCGACCCAGCAGCGCAGTTCTCCGGCGTCGGGGGGCTCGACGGGGGGAGCCAGGTGGCGGATCCCGGCCCATCGGGCCAGGGCCCCCACGCGCCGCGGAGCCAACACCAGGACGTCCATACCCCGGGCCCGACAGGCGCGGGCCAGGCCCAAGGCCCGGGCCCCGTGGCCGAACCCGCCCCCGCAGGCGTAGAAGGCAACCCGGGCGGCCAACGGACCGCTACTCGACGGCCTTCAGCCGATCCCCGAACTTCTGGCGGAACTTGCGCAGTTTCGGGGCGATGACCAGCGAGCAATAGGGCTGGTTGGGATTGCGCGCGTAATAGTCCCGATGCTCGACCTCGGCAGGGTAGAACACCGTGAAGGGCTCCAGGCGGGTCACGATCGGGTCCTCCCACCATTCCTGGGCCTCCCCACGCACCCGCCGGGCCTGCTCCTTCTGGACCGGGTCGTGATAGAAGATGACCGACCGGTACTGCGACCCCACATCGGCCCCCTGGCGGTCGAGGGTGGTGGGATCGTGGGACAGGAAGAAGACCTCCAGGATCTCCGCGTAGGAAACCTGCGCGGGATCGAAGCGCACCTGCACCGCCTCGGCGTGGCCGGTGTCCCCGCGGCAGACCTGGGCATAGGTGGGGTCCGGCACGGTCCCCCCGCAGTAGCCCGGCTCGACCGAAATCACGCCGCGCACCGACTGGAACAGCGCTTCGACGCACCAGAAACAACCCGCACCCAGAGTAGCGGTCTGCGTGACCGTCCCAGCCGTCACAGGCAAGTCCTCCGGAACCGACTGATCGCGGGTGGGTAGGGCCCGGCAGGCCCAACCCGCTCCCAGGAGCAGCGGGGCCCACAGGAAGGTCCGTCTCCTGAGCACCACGGCGACCAGGACCCTCCCCTCGCCCGCCTCACTGATAGTGCAGGACCAGCGGCTGTCCGGTCCGCTGGGCCAGTTGCGCCATCTCCAGGAAGGTGGCATAGGCCCGACGAGCCGTGGCCTCGAAATCAGGCCGGAGCTGACGCCCGGGTGCCCTCCAGCCCTGGATTGTCTGGGGATCAGCCTTCCACGTCTGCTGGTTCAGGGCCTCCAACTCGGCCAGCAGGGCCGGGATCGAGCCGAAGCGGGTCAACTCCCCGTCGTCGTCCCCGTCGTCGTCCCCGTCGTCCTCCCCCTCGTCGTCCTCCCCCTCGTCGTCCTCCCAGCAATCCTCGTCGTCGGCAACGTCTTCTCCGCCGAGCGGGGGGCAGGGAGCGGGGGCTTCGAAGACCTCCACCGTCCGGACCGGCAGCCAGGCGTCGACTCCGAAGAGCAGGTGCGGGAAGCGACAGGGGAAGTCGTCGTCCATGCTGAGGGCCAGCACCGGGTCATCCAACCAGTCCTGGGGCAACCGGGTGGGACGGGAGCGGTCCGGATGCTCGGAATAGGCCGCCCACAGTTGCAGGGCACCCAATTCATCGACTGTCAGCGGGGACACCTGGTGGGCAGGCTGCAGCCCTTCGGCCCAGGTCAGGGGCTCCTGCACCATCCTGACTTCGGCGTTGGCCCACTCGCGCCATTCCAGGACCATGGCCTCGACCTCGAGGGCGTCGGAACCCGGCAGAGCGCTGCCGCCCGAGCTCCGGAAAGGTTCCCAGTCGCCCGAGTAGTAACGGGTCAGCGTGCCGACATAGAGGTGCAGAGCCATCGGGCCCTCCTTGCGGGATTCTGGAACCCCTATTCGCACCCGGCAGCGTCCGGCCCTCCGGAACGAAGGGACCTTGTGGTCCCAGCGAGAACGGCCCGGACATGTCAGGCCCTCTGTCCTTCGCCGAATTCCAGGCCTTCATCCGCCAGCACTACCATCAGCGCGACTCCGCCCGAGGGACGCCGGCCACGTTCATGTGGCTCGTGGAGGAGGTCGGCGAATTGGCCTCGGCCCTGCACCACGCCGATCAGGGGCGGGACGACGGAAACCTGGCCTGCGAGTTCGCCGACGTGCTCGGCTGGTTGGCCACCCTGGCCAACATGCACGGCGTCGATCTGGAAGAGGCCCTGCGCAGGAAGTACCTGGACCGCCAGAACCCGGATCTTCACAAGTAGGGACGATCCCCTCGGCGGGAGAAGCAGTCGGGGTGGTGCCCGGTGCCCCCGGGCTTCCAGACCGCGAAGGGAGCCTTCTGCGTGACTGCTTCAGGAAACCACGGAACCCCGCCCGAACCTGCCGGTCACAGAACCAGGAAGAAGCGCCCGGTCGAGTGCCGCAAGGACCTCTACTCGGAGAAGACGCACCTGATCCATGGGCGCAACCAGAGCGCCCGTTGGGACTACAAGCATCACGTGGTGCCCCCGCTCTCGAGTTCGGTGACCTTCCGCCTGGACTCCACCACCCGGGCGGCCCAGGCCTTCCGCGAGTTCGGCTCGGGTCACGTCGAGGGCCAGTCGCCGATCTACATCTACGACCGCCTGGATGAACCGACCCGGGGAATGCTGGAAGAGAACCTGGCCTTCGCCGAGGAGGGCGAGGTCGGCGTGGCCTTCGCTTCAGGGATGGCAGCGATCAGCGCGGCGGTCATGAGCCTGACGCGGAGCGGTGACACGGTGCTCACCTGCCCCGTCCTTTACGGATGCTCCTACAGCCTCTTCCACAACTGGCTGCCCCGCTTCGGGGTCACCCCGCGCTCCCTGGACCTCAACGATCCCGAGGCCCTGGCCCGGGGCCTGACTCCCGACGTCCGGGTGGTCTACTTCGAAACCCCGGTGAACCCCGACCTGAGCATGATCGACATCGGACTGGTTCGAGGCGTGGTGGACGAAGCCAACGCCCGGCGAGCCCCCGAGGACCCGATCCGGATCATCGTGGACAACACCTTTGCCACCCCCTACAGCCAGCGGCCGCTGACCCTGGGCGCCCACCTGGTGGTGGAGAGCCTGACCAAGAACATCGGCGGCTTCGGCACCGAACTGGGTGGCATGGTGGTGGCGCCAGCCGAGTTGGAGGGGCGCCTGCTGGGTTATCGCAAGGACTTCGGTGGGGTCATGTCCACCAAGAGCGCCTGGGCCTTCCTGGTCTACGGGCTGCCCACGCTGCCCGTCCGCTTCCGCCAGCAGCAGCAGACGGCCCTGAAGGTGGCCCGCTTCCTGGAGGCCGACCCCCGCGTCGGCAAGGTCTGCTACCCCGGCCTGGATTCCTTCCCCCAGAAGGAACTGGCTCGCCGGCAACTGGTGGACTACGAGGGGCGCTTCGCCCCCGGCACCCTGCTGTACTTCTGCCTGAAGGACGTCCCGGGAGACCCGGGGGCCGGCCAGCGCATGATCGACTACGTGGCGCAGAACTCCTACAGCATGACCCTGGCGGTGAGCCTGGGCCAGATCAAGACCCTGATCGAGCACCCCTACTCCATGACCCACTCGGCCCTGACCTTGTGCGACGAGTCGGCCCACCTGGTGGAACCGGGCGGTATCCGGCTCTCCCTGGGCCTGGAGAAGGGTGAGGACATCCTCCGGGATCTGAAGGAGGCCATGGACGCGGTCCTGGGCCCCCCGACCCAGGACTGAGCCGGACGGCCGTTCTATCCGGAGCTCTCCCCTCCCCCGGGCTCCTCCCTCCCGGCGCCGGGAGGGGGGAGCCCCTCGGCTTCTTGGAGAAGTTCCCAGCGCAACTGACGGGGTGGCCCTCCCTCCCCCGGAGCGGAGCGGCCGCGGAAAGGGGTACCCATGCGCCCTCTGCTCGATGAGCTTCTGAACCTTCCCCCCGAGGAGGCTCCCTTCCTCAGCCTCTACCTGGACACCCGGCCCAACACCGAGCGGCAGCGGGACGGGCACCGCCAGAGGAACGCCCTGGTCTGGCTGAACCGCCGCCTGTCCGAACTGGACCGCGAGGTGCCGGCCCGGGGTCCCGCCCGGGAGAGCTTCACCCACGACGTGGAGCGCATCCAAGCCTGGCTGCGCGACGACCTGCAACCGTCCAGCCAGGGTCTGGCCCTCTTCGCCTGCCACGCCCGGGGTGTGTTCCGGACGCTGCAGACGCAGGTCCCCTTCGAGAACCGCGTGGTCCTGGACAAGGAGCCCTTCATCTACCCGTTGGCCCGGCTGCTGGGGGGCGACCGGGCCTACCTGGCCCTGGTGGTCAGTTCCACCCGGGCCCGCCTGTACGAGATCGTCCTGGGCGGCGTGACCTCCAGCCAGACCCTGGAGCACGCCCTGGAGCGCCCCCCCGAAAAGGCCACGGGTCGCCTCACCCGGGGCCCCGTCGCGGGGACCTTCGGCGCCACGGAGTTGTCCTATCAGCGCTACCTTGAGGAGCAGGTGCGCCACCACCTCAAGGAAGTGGCGGACAAGGCCCGCGACCTGGTGGAACGGCACCACCTCCACCATGTGGTCCTGGCGGGAGACCGGCAGATCTGCAACGAGCTTCAGCGACTGCTGCCCAGGACTCTGCAGGAGCGGGTGATCGACACCCTGGCCCTGGATCCCTCCTCGCCCGAAGGCGTCGTCCTGCGCCAGAGCCTGCAGGCCCTCGAGCGCCGAGCCGCCGCGGAGGGCCAGCGCAAGGTGGAGATCCTGATGGATGGGCACCTGACCGGGGGTCTGGCCACCATGGGCCTGCGCCCCACCGTCGAGGCCCTGAACCGCTGCCAGGTGGACGAACTGGTCCTGGCCGCGGACTTCCGGGCGGCGGGCTGGACCTGCCCGGGATGTGGGGGGATCCTGCTGGCCGTGAGCACCGAGGGGCACTGCCCCCACTGCGAGGTGCCCGCCCACAGGGTGGAGGACCTGCGCGAGCCCATGGTCCGCCAGGCCGAGCGCACCGGAGCCCGCGTCGAGGTGGTGGCCTCGAGTTCCGACCTGAAGCAGCGGGAGGGCGTGGGTGCCCTGCTGCGCTACCGGGCCTCGTTGGAGCCCTACGCGGTGACCTGAGGACCGGGACCCTTACGGATTCCTTAACCCGATTTCTGCCTCTCGGGGGCTAGACAGCCCGGCACGACGACGTGAAGACAGGACCAGAAGACCTCGGAAGGAGACCTCAAGAGGATGCTCGGACAGGCCAACAGCGTCGCCCAGTTCCAGATGTTCATGTCGGACTACCAGCAGGCCCAGACCATCCAGACGC
>CAZQPM010000287.1:0-5485 GCA_964595195.1 uncultured Burkholderiales bacterium
GGGCGTTAGAGGCCTTGCGCGATCTCTCAAGCCCACGCGCACTGGTCATCCGCGCGGCCGGCCCCTTCAACGGTGGAAGGTGGTGATCACTGCTACGGACGGACTCGACCCTCGTAGAATCGGTGGGCCACCGGTGGGAGCGCAACCGCGCCCCGCGGGTGGAAACCCAACCAGAATGATGGCCAATAGGAGGTGGGTAAAAACCAATGCTCTTGTCGATGCCTAGAAGCTGGAAGCTTCTGCTCGCGTGCCTTCTGGCCGTAGGACTGTTCCTGCCTGCGACCACGTCGGCCCAGGCTGCCAGCGCGACCGTGAGTGGAGTCAAGGTCACCGACGGCACCGGAACACTGAAGGTGGACGTCCAGGCTACAGCGCCGGTGCAATACCGGATGTCCCGGTTCTCTGAACCGCGGCAGATGGTAGTCATCGATGTCTGGCCTGCTGTCCTCGGTTCGACTGCCCGGCCGCAGACTTCGGTCAACCGCGGCCTGGTGGAAGGTGTTCGCCTGGTCCAGCACTCCCAGCAGACCGTTCGCGTCTATCTGGACGTGATCTCCCAACCCGAACTGCAGATCAGCCCGGCGCCCGAGCGGCGCGGCGTGGCGATCGCCGTTTCTACTCGGATGGCCGAGGCGAAAGCCACGACAGCCCCGGCGCCCCAGAGCAGTGCGGTGGTCCGTCCGGCGCCCGTGCAGCGCCCGGTGGCGGTGGCCCCGGCGCCGGCTCCCGTGCGCCGTCCCGTGGCCCAGGCTGCCAAGAAGCCGGTCCCGGTGGCGTCTGCCCGGCCGACGTCCACCGCTTCCGCCCTGCGCGCCCAGAGGCCCAAGCCTCGCCCCGCGCCGCCCCGCAAGACGGTGTCCATGGACTTCGTCGATGAGGACCTGGTCTACGTGATCAAGGCCCTGGCCCAGGAGATGGGTCGCAACGTGTTCGTGGCGACCGATGTCGAGGGCACGGTCACGGTCACCCTGAACAAGGTCGAGCCCGAGGGGGCCCTGGCCTTGGTCCTGAAGATGAACGACTATGCCTACAAGATCGTCGACAACACGATCGTCGTCGCCACCGAAGAGAAGCTGGCCACGATCGCCGACGACATCCTGACCCCCCGGACCCGGTCCACGGTCAAGCGGACCAACCTGATTTCCCAGGAATTCCAGTTGGAGTCGGCGACCGCCGCGGTGGTCATGGAGTTCCTCAAGAAGCAGTACCCCGATGTGGAGTTCACCCAGCATCCCACGCTGAACGGTTTCTTCGCCAAGGGTACGCGCAACGAGCTGCGCCAGATCAAGGGCTCGCTGCCCTCTCTGGACCAGGTTCCCGCCGCGGCCCCGCCGCCTCGGCGTGAGTTCATCCCGGTCAACTACGGTGAAGGCGGCAAGGTCCTGGAGTTGGTCGGCAAGTTCGTCACGGACGCGACCTGCACCCTGGACGACCGGCTCGGCGTGTTGATCGTCGAGGGCTCCGATGAGGCCATCGGCCAGGTCCGCGACCTGCTGGCCGAGATCGACAAGCCGAAGCGGCAGGTCATGCTCGACGTCAAGGTCGTCGACCTGACCGAGAGCGGCTCGAAGAGCCTGGGCGTGACCTGGGGCTCGGTCGACTCGGTCGGTACGTTCTCGACGACCTTCTCCGAGATGATCCGGGATATCACGACTGGACAGATCGACACTCAAGGGCAGACGGCCAGCCTGGCCATCGGGTCCTTCGCCCGCGCGCCCTTCATCGTCAAGACCACCCTGGCCTTCCTGGTCGGCAACGGCGAAGGCAAGATCCTGGCCTCGCCGCGGGTCGCCACGCAGTCCGGAGAGGCTGCGGAGCTGCACATCGGCGACAAGTACCCGATCGTGTACTACGATTCCCGGGCCGGACAGTTCCAGGTGACCTACGTGGATATCGGCGTGAAGATGTCGGTCGAGCCGGAGGTCAAGGCGGACGGCTACATCGTGGCCAAGGTTCAACCCTCGGTCTCGAACATGGTCGGCCTGGTCAACGGCCAGTATCCCTGGACGACCGAACGGTCGGTCGACTCGACCATGCGGGTCAAGGATGGGGACACGATCGTCCTGGGTGGCCTGATTTCCGAGAATCAGGTCCACGACGTCAGCAAGGTCCCGCTCCTGGGCGACCTGCCGATCTTCGGCACGTTCTTCCGGAGCATCAGCGACAAGACGACGCGTAACGAAGTCGTCCTCATGATGACGCCGCATATCATGGACTAGACCGGGACGGTTCCGGTTTGTAGAGGGCGGCCCCCATCGGGAGCCGCCCTCTCGCTATGTTCCGAGGATTCGCTTGATGGCCCGGTAGGGGAGGATGTCGGTTGGCGCGAACCGAACAAGCCCTGGTCAAGCGAACCGGTCCGTGCTCCTGGGGGTCGCCTGGGTGGAGTTCGGCCTGTTCGTGGCGTTCTTGGGAATGGGCAGGGTCTGGTGCTGTCGAGCGGCGAAGCGCCGGCCTGACCGGGGGGCGGCAGGGGAGCCTTCGGCGGGGTCTTCGGACCCGCCCCGAAGGGCTGCGCCTTCCGGTTCACGATACGACGGGTCTGGATTCGAGCAGTAGGGGATTGGTTTGCGACCTCGGGATCTCCGGGTGGGGTTTCCCGAGGCCCCAGAAAGTGGTGTGAGTGCAAGTGGCCGAAGACGTCCGGGACTTGATGCGGGAAGCCGAATCGTTGGTCGAGGTTCGCGACTGGGACACCGCGCTTGAGAAGTACAAGCGGGCCCTGGAACTGGACCCCGAGAACGTCGAGGCATGCCAGCAGCGAGCGCACCTTTTCGCCATCCGAGGCCAACTGAAGTCGGTCATACAGACCTACTTCATGCTCATGGACATCCTGGAGGCGGCTTCCCGGATGGACGAGGCCGTGGAGGTGGCCGGTTGGATCCAACGCTTGGAGCCCGAGTCCGACGCGGCTCGCATGCGGGTCATCCAGATCCACGCCAAGAAGGGCGACCAGGCCGAGGTGGTCCGCCTCTCCCGGGAACTGGCCCGGCTCTACATCGAGTTGGGCCAGGGAGACCAGTCGATCCACCTGCTGCAGAGCGCCCAGGAGGCGGACCCCCAGAACCTGGAGATCGGCCTGGAGCTGGCCGAGATGTACGTCAGCCACGGCCACATCGAGGAGGGCGCCAGCCAGTATCGCAAGATCGCCAGGGCCTTCCAGGAGGGTGGCAACGCCGAGAAGGCCGCGGAGGCCTATCGGCGGATGAAGGTGATCGTCCCGGATGATCCCGCTGCGCTGTACACCCTGGGGCAACTCTACGTCGGCCTGGGTCGGTTCAACGAGGCCGAGCAGGAGTTCCGGTCGATCCTCCGCCACAACCTCAACCACGAGGAGGCCCTTCTGGCCCTGGGGGACGTCTGTCAGAAGAAGGGGCAGTTCCGGGATGCGATCCTGGCCTTCAACAAGATCCTGACGATCAATCCCCAGGAGACGCTGGCCAAGGAGAAGCTGGGCGAACTGTACCAGGCCCAGGGCATCTCGGCCGAGGCGGTCAAGCACTACCTGGCGGCAGCCCACTCGTATCAGCAATTGGAAGAGGCCGCCAAGGCCATCAAGCTCTATCAGAGGGTCCTGGCCCTGGACCCCACGAACCCGACCTCCTGCCGGGAGTTGACCAACCTTGGAGCCCCGTTGACTCCAGACCCCGGGGACTTCGCCGTTCCGGTCGCCGCGCCGGTGGCCGAGGCCGGGCGCTCTCGCAAGGGCGGCTCGGCCCGGGCGGAGGCTGACGATTCCATCACGGTCGGCAAGAAGCGCCGCAAGGGCCTGGAGCTCCCGGATGGGGCCGCCGGAGGCGCCTCGCGGGTGCGCAAGGGGCTGGTCCGCAAGGGCGAGGCGGGCCCCCAGGGGATGACCCTGAAGGCTGGCGCCAAGCCCGCCCTGGGTGCGGCCGGAATGGAGAAGCCGGTCCTGGGCAAGGCCGGGGGCAGTCCCAGGCCGGGCCTGATGAAGCCCGGTCTGGTCGCAGTCGGTGGGGAGAAGCCGATGCTGGGCTCCAAGAAGACGCTGCACAGGACGCGGCGCTCGGAACCCGAGATCGTCGAGGAAGTCGCCGAGGAGATCGCCGAGGAGATCGCCGAGGACGCCGTCGAGCAGTTCGCCGAGGACGCCGTCGAGAAATTCGTCGAGGAGGCCCCCGTCGAGGTGGCTCAGGAGGCTCCTGAGCGACGTCGGCGTCGGCCGCTGGTCACGCAGGCGGCCACCGTCGCCCAGCCCGAGGCTCCCTTGGAGGTTGCGGCCGAGGAGAACTCGTTCCAAGAGCCGCTCGAGGAGCCCGAGGCGGTCGGCCTGCCGGAAGAGATCGTCGCCGCGCCTGGCGCGCTCGCCGAGGAACTCGACGTCTACCCGCAGCCCGCCGAGCCCGAGCTGGCCGAGCCCCAGGACTTCCTGCCGGAACCCGGCTCGGTCGCGGAGGTCGCTGGTGTCCCGGAGGTTCCGGATGCGCCGTTGCCGCGCGCGTCCGCGGTTGCCGCGGTTTCCGAGGCCTTCATGGTCGAGGCCGCCGCTGGAGAACTCCACGTTCCGGCGCCCTTCCTGTTCGTGGCCGGTGCGGAGCGACTGGCCCTGCACCGGCGCCAGATCGTCCAGCCGCCAGATCCCGCTGCGCTTCCCTGGCAACCTCTGGCGGTGGTCGACGAAGACCAGGTCCAGCAGACCCGCAAGAAGAAGATGGAGTTGCAGAAGCCGGCCCCCGTCGAGGAGAGGAAGACCGGTCCGGTGGCCTCCAGCTTCGGCAGCGGTCGTTCCGGTCTGTCCTTTACCAGCGGTCTCTTGCAGGGCGGGAAGATCTCGGCCGGCGTCAAGGGTCGACGGCCCTCGGCCAAGGCCCAGGAACCGGCTGCGCCGGGCACGGTGCCGGCCCGGGGCCCCGGAGGTCGGGCACCGTCGGCCGCCGGGTCGCTGGCCGAGCGGATCGCCCGCATGCGGGCCGAGAAGGAGGCCGGCGGTCGCGAGCCGGCGGCGCCTGTCCCCGAACCGCCTCCCGCTGCCCCGACTCCTGGCAAGGTGCGGCCAGCCGCACTTCCCCCCATCCCCAAGGGCCGGCGGGCCCTGCATTCTGCCCAGGCTTCGCAGGCCCCCGGGGCAGCCGCTCCGCCCCCACCCCTGGCCGAGCCCGTCCCGGAAATCGCCAGCCCGGTCACGTCGGCCTCCACTGAGGACGCCCGGGCCGCGAGGGGGCCCGGTGGCCGGCCGGGTGCCCCGGGCGGGACCGTCCGGTCCCCCCGTGGCACCGAACGGGTCGAAGTGGCGCCCGAGCCCGCGGTCGCCGAGGAGCCGCCCGAGAAGTCCGTCCCGGGCGCGCCCGACGAGGGTGGTGTGGCCACTGCGCCCACGGCGGGACTCGTGGCTCCCCAGCCGGTCCTGGAGGAGTCTTCCGCCGGTCCTGCCGCTGGGGAGATCGAGGCCCTGGAGGGCCCCGTCGCGACCGAGCAGGAGATGCTGGCAGCGCCGATCCATGTGGAGGGTGAACTGCTGGCGGGT
>CAZQPM010000288.1:0-5459 GCA_964595195.1 uncultured Burkholderiales bacterium
CGAACTGCGGGGCCGCGAGCTGTCCACCCCGGCCGAGGTGGACGTGCTGCTGAAGGAGTTGAGGGAGCGCCTGATCGCCCAACTGGAGTCGGGAAAGGTGCGCATCCGACTGGAGTAGGCGTGTTTCCGGGGCTGCAGACGAAGGACGCCAGAAGCCCACCCCGTGACCTGCGGACCCCCTTCCAGAAGTGGTTGCACGCCCTGAAGTTCGGGGAACTCCACCAGGAGGGCATGCAACCCATCCCCGAGGTCCTGGCGGAGGAGCAGGGACTGGAAATGGCCTTGGGATCGATGAGGCCGGCCTGCGCGAGCGACCGGGGGCGCCCCCCAGACCGCCGAGGTGGACAGGGTCTGATGCCTCGAGGGCGAAAACGGGCCGGGCCTGAACATCGCGGGGGGGCGAAGAGGGAGAGGTCCTGCACTTGCGCAACCTGCTGGCAATCGGTTCCCTTCTGTTCCTGGGATGGCTGGCCGCAGGCCAGGTCTACGCCGAGGACTCCTTCGTCCCCGACTGGTCCAGGAGGGCCGTCTGGTACCAGATCTTTCCCGAGCGCTTCCGCAACGGGGATCCCTCCAACGACCCGCGACTGCCGGACCAGAAGGGTTCCTGGCCCCACAGCCTGGCGGAACCCTGGCAGGTCCATCCCTGGACCTCCGACTGGTATCGGATGCAACCCTACGAGAGGGCGCACACCGGCAAGGACATCTGGTTCCACCTGCAGCGGCGCCGCTACGGGGGAGATCTGCAGGGGATCCTGGACAAACTGGACTACCTGAAGGACCTGGGGATCAACGCGCTCTACCTGAACCCGGTCTTCGCCGCCCCCTCCTCGCACAAGTACGACGCCTACGTCTACCAGCACATCGACCCCAACTTCGGGCCCGATCCCGAGGGGGATCGCCGGTTGATCGCCTCCGAGAAGCCGGACGACCCCGCCACCTGGCACTGGACGGCTGCCGACAGGCTGGCCCTGGAATTGATCCGCCAGGCTCACCGGCGGGGCATCCGGGTGGTCTTCGACGGGGTCTTCAACCACATGGGCATGACGAACCCCTTCTTCACCGACGTCGTGTCACGCCAGCAGGCCTCCCCCTACCGGGACTGGTTCAACATCAAGTCCTGGGATGACCCGCAGACGGGCTCGAAGTTCGATTACGAGGGCTGGTTCGGGGTCCGCGAGCTGCCCAACTGGCGTCAGGATGAGCGCGGCCTGGTGACCGGTCCCCGGGACTACGTCTTCGCCGTCACCCGCCGCTGGATGGACCCCAGCGGGCAGGGCCGCCCCCACGAGGGCATCGACGGCTGGCGCCTGGACGTCGCCTTCTGCGTCAAGCACGCCTTCTGGAAGGACTGGAGCCGCCTGGTCCGCTCGATCAACCCCGAGGCCTACATGACCGCCGAGGTCATCGACACCGTCGAGGCCAACAAGCCCTACCTGCAGGGCGACGAGTTCTCGGCGGTGATGAACTACAACTTCGCCTTCACCTGCAACGAGTTCTTCTTCGCCAACCGAGGCGCCATCCCACCCACGGTCTTCGACCGCCGGCTGCGCGAGATCCGCGAGGCCTACCCCCGAGAGGTGGCCTTCGGCATGCAGAACCTGCTGGACAGCCACGACACCGCTCGCCTGGCCTCCAACATCGTCAACGCCGACCTGGTGGCCATGCGCGACTGGCACGCCTACTGCGACCAGACCAAGGGGCAGAACCCGCAGTACCGGACCCGCAAGCCCCAGGCCCGCGAGCGCCGGCTCCAGAAGCTGGCGGTCCTCTTCCAGATGACGTATCTGGGCGCCCCGATGGTCTACTACGGGGACGAGATCGGCATGTGGGGAGCCAACGACCCCTGCTGCCGCAAGCCCATGGTCTGGGATGACATGCAGTACGAGGACGAGGCGGTCCTTCCCGACCAGAGTCCGCGCCCGAAGGTCGATCCCGTCGGGGTGGACGGCGACCTGGCCCGGCACTATCGCCGCTGCATCGCCCTGCGGAACCGCTTTCCTGCCTTGCAGGTCGGGGATTACCGCACCCTGCTGGCCGACGACCGGCGGGGCCTGCTGGCCTTCGCCCGCAGCCACGGGGACCAGATCGTCGTGGTCGCCATGAACAACAGCGACCGCCCCCGGCGCCTGACCCTCCCGGTTGACCGGGGAACCTGGGCGCAGGTCCTGGGCGGGGATGGTCAGATGCCGGCGGGCCCCTGCGACCGGGTGCACCTGCGCCTGGAAGGCCGCAGCGGCGCGGTCCTGGTCCGGCAGGCAGGCCGCTGACCCGCGCCGAAGGGGCCACCGATCCGTTTACATCCTGTGCACAAGAATCCGCTGGATCGGAGCCCTCCCGGTCTAGATGGAATCGCCCCAGGTCGTGAAATCCCATGAGCCCATTCAATACCGGGAGCCACATTGCCGTGATCAAGAACGTTGGCCAGACTCCAAGCATCACCCCCACCCAGCCTGGTACCCCTCGGGCCATGCCCGAGGCCAGGGTGACGGACTCGGTCGTCCTGGGTCAATCGGCGGTTCCCGAGCCGGGCCTGAAGTCCGCCGCAGCGACCGGCGCCACCCCGGCAGCGGCCAGCGCGAACCCGGTGGCTTCGGGAGTCCCCCATCCGACCCCGATCTCCCAGGACCCCAAGGTCCGCCACTGGCGGGGCGAGACGATCTACTTCCTGCTGATCGACCGCTTCCAGGATGGCGACGCCGCGAACAACGAGGGGGTCAACAAGTCCGACCTGAACCGTTACCACGGGGGCGACCTCCAGGGCGTGATGGACAAGCTGGACTACATCAAGGGGACCGGGGCCACGGCCCTGTGGATCACCCCGCCGATGGACAACCAGCAGAGCTTCGTCAACAGCGACGGCTACCACGGCTACTGGCCGGTGGACCACTTCAAGACCGACGAGCACGTCGGCACCATGGACCAGTTCAAGCAGTTCGTGGACCAGGCCCACGAGAAGGGCCTGAAGGTCCTGCTGGACATCCCCCTGAACCACACGGCCTGGGAGCACCCCTTCTACAAGGACCCCGAGAAGTACAACTGGTTCCACCACAACGGCGACGTCACCGATTGGGACAACGAGTGGCAGGCCGAGAACTGCTCGATCTTCGGCCTTCCGGACCTGGCCCAGGAGAACCCCGATGTCGAGAAGTACCTGATCGAGGTGGGCAAGTTCTGGGCCGACACGGGCGTGGACGGATTCCGCCTGGACGCCGTGAAGAACGTGCCCAAGTCCTTCTGGTCCCGGTTCAACGAGGCCATGCACAAGCATGCCGGGCCGGACTTCTACCTGATGGGCGAGTACTACATGGGTGATCCGGGCAAGTATGCTCCCTACCAGCACGGGGGCATGGACGGCCTGGTCGACTATCCGCTGTACTACACCATCGACGACGTCCTGGCCAAGGGCGGCAGCATGCGCCAACTGGCCGACCGGGTGGCTGACTGCGACCGCAAGTTCCCCCAGCCCGAGATGATGTCGGTCTTCCTGGACAACCACGACACCAAGCGTTTCCTCAGCAAGGCCGGTGGCGACCGCGAACGCCTGAAGCTGGCGCTGGCCTTCCAGATGACCCTGAACCGCATCCCCAGTGTCTACTATGGCACCGAAAACTCGATGCAGAGCGATGATTCAGGGTGGAGCGAGTCCAGCCGTCGGGACATGGAGTTCAACAAGGATCCCGACATGCTGTCCTACTTCCAGAAGCTGACGGCCATCCGCAACGACTCGATCGCCCTGCGCGAGGGTCGGTTGCTGGAAATGTGGCAGGATGACCAGATCTACTCCTACGGCCGCGTGCACCCTCAGGGCGAAGCCGTGGTGGTCCTGAACAACAGCCCCCAGGAGCAGACCCGCGACATCCCCGTCCGGGCCGAGAGTCAGCTCAAGGACGGCACGGTCATGAAGGAGCTCCTGACCGGCCAGACGGTGACCATCCAGAACGGTCGCATCCACAGCCAGTTGGGCGGCAAGACGGCCGGCATCTACATGCCGATGTAGGTCGCCTCCGGCCACGGGCAAGCCCCGGTCTGCGCGGAAGAGGTTCCGGCGGACCGGGGCTTTTGCTGCCCTTCCCGACGAGCTTGGGACGGAGGACCTCCGTCCGCGGCCCGCGGCGCAACCTCAGGACGGACGGACCGCAGCCAGCTCCCTGGCCGCCTCGGCGCCGACCTCGAGGGCCTTGAGGTTGATCTCCTCGGTTCCCTGGGGAGCGCGCATGTGGACGGCCTCGGCCAGCGACGAATGCCGGACGACCCCGGTCAACTCGGCCAGGGCTCCCAAGGCCACGGTGCTGGCGGCCAGGCTCCTGCCCACCCGCTCGCGGGCCAGTTGGGTGAAGGGCAAGCCCACGACTCCGGAGCCGGGTTCCACCGTCCTGACCAGCCCGGAATCCACCAGGATCCGCCCGCCAGGCTTGACCTGCGCAGCGAAGCTGTCGTAGGCGTTCTGCGACAGGGCCACCAGGAGGTCGGCCTGGAGCACCTCGGGAAAGTCGATCTCGCCGTCCGAGATGACGATCTCCGAGCGGCTCGGGGCCCCCCGGACCAGGGGCGTGTAGCTCTGGGTCTGCACGGCGTTGCGGTCGTCGAAAACGGCGACCGCGGCAGCCAGCAGCAGTCCGGACAGGATCAGGCCCTGCCCTCCCTCGCCCGCCAGACGGATCTCGTAACGGTCGATCATGGATTGCCTCCCGTGCAGACCGGCTCCACCAGGGGCAGGTGCTCGCCGCCGTCGTGTTCCCGGGCCTTGGCCACGATGGCCTGATAGGTGTCCGAATAGGCCGCCTCGGCCCGGTCGATGAAGACCCCCCGGGGGATCCGCCCGTCGCCCGAGGCCTGGGCCAGGGGCACCGTCTGCTCCTTCAGGGCCCGGAACATCTCGCGCGGGGACCCCTTCTGGTTCAGCTTGCCGTAGCGCGAGTAGCAGGTGCTCATCACCTCGACCACCGAGAAACCCGAGGTGGTCAGGGCCCGGGTCAACTGCTTCTCCATCTCGTTGACGTGGTAGACGGTGCTGCGGGCCACGTAGGAGGCCCCGCAGTCGCGAGCCAGTTCGCAGATGTCCAGGGACTGGGCGATGTTCCCGAAGGGACTGGTGGCCGAGATGTCCCCCGTGGGGGTCGTGGGCGAGAACTGTCCACCGGTCATGCCGTAGATGAGGTTGTTCACCACGATGGCCGTGATCTCGATGTTGCGCCGGCAGGCGTGGATGAAGTGGTTGCCGCCGATGGCGATGGCGTCCCCGTCCCCCATCACGGTGATCACCTTGAGCTTGGGGTTGACCAGCCGCACGCCACTGGCGAAGGTCAGGGCCCGACCGTGGGTGGTGTGCAGGGTGTTGAAGTCCACGTAGACGGGCATCCGGCCGGTGCAACCGATGCCGGAGACCAGCACCACATCATCCTTGGCCAGGCCCGCCGAATGGATGGCCCGGATCAGGCTGCCCAACACCGTGCCGA
>CAZQPM010000289.1:0-5441 GCA_964595195.1 uncultured Burkholderiales bacterium
GTTCCATCCCCAGGCCCAGACGGTGCCGTCGCCCTTCAGGGCCAGGGTGTGCCAGGCGCCCGCCGCCACCGCCACCACGCCCGAGAGCCCTGGAACCTGCACCGGGGTGTTGCGGCTCGCCGTGGTGCCATCGCCTAACTGGCCGCAGCCGTTCCATCCCCAGGCCCAGACGGTGCCGTCGCCCTTCAGGGCCAGGCTGTAGTAAGCGCCCGCCGTCACCGCCACCACGCCCGAGAGCCCTGGAACCTGCCCCGGGGTGAGCTTGTTCTCATAGGTGCAGGTGCCATCGCCTAACTGGCCGTAGTCGTTCAGGCCCCAGGCCCAGACGGTGCCGTCGCCCTTCAGGGCCAGGCTGTGGAAATCGCCCGCCGTCACCGCCACCACGCCCGAGAGCCCTGGAACCTGCCTCGGGGTGAGCTTGTTCTCATAGGTGCCATCGCCCAACTGGCCGCTGTCGTTCCATCCCCAGGCCCAGACGGTGCCGTCGCCCTTCAGGGCCAGGCTGTGCCTGTAGCCCGCAGCCAGCGTCGTGAGCCCGGACGCTGGTGTCGTGGTCGCCACCGCCAGGACCACGCTGGCCTGCCGACCCGTGCTACCGTGGGTGGCAGTCACGGTGGCCTGCCCCTTGGCGACGCCCGTCACGAGCCCTCTCGAGCCGGCCTGGTTGCTGACCCGGGCCACGTCCTCGTTCGACGAGTTCCAGGTGACCTGCTCGGTCACGGTGCGCACCGTTTCGTCGTCGAAGGTCCCCATGGCGCGCAGGCGCAGGGTGGCTCCTGGGGCCAGCGAAGGCCTGGTCGGCAGGATCTTGAGGGACTTGAGGGTCGCTGCAGGGTCGCCGGTGCCGGCCCAGCTCTTCAGTTGCCCCTGCACGGTCTCCACGCCCGAAATCGCCCCAGCCTCCCCCAACCGGGCAGCCAGGTCCGTGTGGTTCCAGATGAACTCCCGGGTCCCGGCAAAGAAGCCGGAGCCCAGGCCAGCGGACGACAGCAGGGCCGACTCCGCGGGGACGATTCCGTCGTTGGGTCGGCTCACCAACAGACCGCCCAGGAGACCGTAGAATCCCGGGTAACGGACGTTCCCATCCGGCTCGACGTAGGTGCCGTAGATCAGGTAGCAGGCCGCCGGCTTGCCTGCGGCGCGGCTCGGATCGTTCAGCGTCGCCAGGATCCCCTGGCCCGGCGTCATGTCCAGGATGGTCTGCTGGTCTTTCGTCCAGTTCACCAGGTGCGTGGAGACCGTGTTGAGCGCCTCGCTCAGCAAGACCTGGGGTAGCGGGAGGTCCAGGGCCGAGGAGCCGTTGTTCGGGGTGCCCAGCATGAAGAGCCGGTCGATGAGGCCGGCCCCGTCCAGTTCCTGCACCATGTAGCGGGCCACGATGCCGCCGAAGCTGTGGGCATAGACGTCCAGGTCGGGGTTCGAAGAACCGAAGTGGCTGGTGAGCTTGGAGAAGAGCTCCTGCCCGGCAGCCTTTCCGCCCGCGGTGTAATCGTATTGATAGATCAGGACGCCCTGGTAGAGGCCCCAGG
This sequence comes from uncultured Burkholderiales bacterium, assembly GCA_964595195.1. Classification (GTDB taxonomy): domain Bacteria; phylum Vulcanimicrobiota; class Xenobia; order Xenobiales; family Xenobiaceae; genus CAZQPM01. The sequence goes on from CAZQPM010000289.1 coordinate 1,530, forward strand.
ACCGGATGGCCCTGGCCAGGGTTGCCACCTTGCCTGCGTCGGCGTTGATCCCGTGGAGCACCAGCGCGTAGCGACCGCCCTGCCCCTTCGGCCAGGCCGTTCCGAGATCGGTCACAGCCTGGACGTTCCGGCCGTCCGCATCGAGCGAGTAGAAGCCGGGCGGATTCTGCTCTTCGAGGACCGCCCTCGTCAGGCCCATCGAGATCAGGCCATTGGTCTTGATGGTCACGAACATGCGCAGGCACGTGCCCACCAGACTCTCGGTGCCAGTCCGTCCTTGGACCTGGACCCGTTCCACCGGTTGGGCGATGTAGACGCCGTCCACCAGCACGTAGCCCAGGTAGTCTCCCTCGGGCAGGTTGTCGGCCGGGAAGTCCACCTGGATCGGCTTCTGGATCTGGCCGCCTGGGATGGAGAGGGCCACCCCCGCCGTTCCCGCCGGCTGGGCCGAGGAGTTCGGCGGCTGCACGGGGTCCTGCACCCGCACGCTGACCTCGGTGTCCTGGGTCAGCGCGCCGGGTGGCACCGTCACCTGAATCCCCGACCGGGTGGCGATCTATACCCCCTGGCTGGCCTCGACGGGCGCAATCAGTTCTTCGGTGGCGGGGGAGACGAACTCCAGCGCCGCCGGGGCATAGACGTACAGCCACATCCCCGCGGTCCTGGCAAAGCGCGTGGCCTCGAGGCCGAGATTCAATGACTGGTATCCGCCGGCCCCCGGCTCATAGGTGAAGCCGCTGGCATGGACCGGGAATCCTTCAGCAGCCGGCGTCCGGTCGCTGACCGAGTGGGTGAGGCCGGCGCGGGTTCCGTCCGGGCGGGTCAGGGCGATCTCGCCAGCCGTGGGGCCGGGCATTCCCACCAGGTTCCAGCCCGGGACCAGGGGCGCGCACACCGGCGTGCCGACCCCGCTGTAACCCAGCGTGGTGGCCGCGCTGGCGTAGGCCCAGAAGCCCTGGGCCGCGCCGCCTCGGGCGTTGATGGCCTCGGCCGTGAGCTGGACCAGGGCGTAGCTGCCCGAGGCCGGGGAGTAGGCGTAAAGGCCGTCGTGCATCCCCGCGCCCGGCTCCAGGGCTGTGAGCTGGGCCACGGGGAACCGGATCAGGTTCCATCCCGAGGCCAGGGAAATCGAGGCCTCCAGCGCAGCCACCTGCCCGTCCCGAGCCTGGATCCTCCCCGCCGGCGGCGGCCCTGGGGGCGAGGGCGGCGTCAGGGCAGCCGCCCCCCCTGCGCCACTCGGGGTGAGTCCCTGCTGCACCCCGCCTCCGCCGCAGCCTGCCACCGGCAGGACCGCGAAGAGGAGCAGCAGCCACCAGGCGAGGAGTTCACGACGCATCAACCGGGAGGTGCGTCTGCCCTGGGTCGGACCATTCCCTCGGAACTTCATGGCGTGCAGCTTCCCCTTTCCCTCGCTTGGCGACCAGAGCCTCCGTGAAGGAGGGAACGGGGCCGCAAGTGTCCCCAGCCGCGTCCGGCCCCCGCAGAACATGTCTGCAGGAAACTGCGTCCGGCCATGGCCGGCAATGACCTCGATCATACGGATGGACCAGTTTGATGGAACTCTGCGGGATGTCCAGACGGGCTATCTCGACCATGACGCGACTCTTGCGCCAGCGGGCCGGCGCGGGCGGCGGCGTTCCTGACGCATTTTGTGCGTGGATTTTCATACCCCGGCAACATGTCGCACAAGATTTTCACACGGGACCCGTTCCGCCGGCCTCCCGGTTCCCCTATACTCGCCGCATGGCTACCGAGAGCGTCAACAGCATCAGCGGCACCTCTTCCACCCGGACCACGGCCGAGGCACACCAGGTCCCGACCCCGACCCCCGCGCCGTCGCCGGGGCCCCCGGCCGAGCGGGCCCCCCAGGACAAGACCGACATCTCTCCGGAGGCGCAGGAGCCCGAGGAGGAGTCCACCCCATCTCCGACTCCGTCGCCCGGGCAGGACACCAGGACCGGCAATCTGCAGGTCGGGAACATGAACGTGGGCGGTGGCAACGAGCAGGCCCGGGCCCGCTTCGATGAGATCAAGAAGACCGTCGGCGAGCAGGTGACCCGGAACGGCATCGACCTGGCCACCTTCCAGGAGGTGGAGGTCGGCACCGGGCGCATCGGTCGCAAGGATTACAACCAGGAGATCCTCTCCGGCATCTTCGAGGCCGACCTGGGCGGGCGAGACACCCGCGCCGTGGGCGACGACCAGTACGAAACCACCCTTCCCAACGGCGAGAAGAAGACCGTCACCATCACCCGGGAAGAGCCTGGCGATGGGAACGGGAACGTCAAGGTCTACACCGCGCGCTACCAGGACGAGAACGGCCAGGATGTCGAGTACACCATGGTGTACGGCAGGGGCGGCGACAGGGATGGCGGCAGCTACGGCAACTCGGTGCTGCTGGGCCCCGAGCAGAGCCTGCCCCGTGACGAGAACGGCAGGATCCGGGACGGCGCCATCAGACTGCACCACATCGGCAACGACCCGGGAGGTGGCGAGAACCGCACCGCCCTGGAGGTCAACACGGCCGAAGGACAGACGGCCATCTGCACCCACCTGACCGCCGGCGGCGACGACGACCAGCAGAAGGCCCGCAGCGCCCAGTACGAGGAACTCCAGGAGATCGTCAAGAGCAAGCCCAAGGCCGTCCTGGGCGGCGACTTCAACTCCACGTTCGGCGAGGAATACACCGTCGGTGGTCTGGGGGGTTGGAACCCCTTCGGGAAGGACTACAAGTATCCGACGGCCGGCCAGTTGGGTGGCGACGAGGGCACCGACGGCAGCGGCTTCGACCACATCCTGGTGCGCGGTGGCGACGCGCTCGAGGAACACACGGCCGAGGGCGTCGAGCGCGTGCACGGTTTCCAATGGGTCGACGTGGTCAGTTGAACCCGTGGGGCTCTGAGCGCTTGGAGGCACCAGACCTGGAAGCACTGCCGACCCCCGAGGAGGGATTGCCCACCGCCTGCGGATCTCCCGCCGGACGGTCCTGGGCCAGCTTCAGGCGGGACGGCTGGGAGGAGTTGTCATTGGCCGGCCTGGCTGACCGGACAGCACGCGGTCGGCGAGGGCGAGCGGTCCGCGCCGGCCTCCAGCGCCGGCAGACCTCCTGCTGCCCGCCCCACAGATCGCTTCACCCGGTGGCGCCAGGATGGTCGGTGGCGGGGACCAACCGGATCTCGACCTCGTGGCCGATCGCCCTGGCGTACCTCTTCAGCGTCCGCAACGAGGGTGAATGCTTTCCGGTGCCATCCAGGCGGGAGACGGCGCTCCGGGTCGTCCCCATGGACCGGGCCACCTCCTCCTGGGTCAGCCCGGCTCGGGCCCGCGCCGACAAGAGCTCGCGCGCCAGGGCGTACTCCTCCTCCAGGTCACCATAGGCCTGCTCAAAGCCGGGGCGCTCACAGGCCCGTTGGAGGAAGGCAGCGTGGTCATGGGAAACCGACATGGAATCCTTCTCGGCCATCGCACACCTCCCTGAACCTCTGCCGTGCCAGGGCCAGATCACGCATCGGCGTGGACTGCGTCTTCTTGATGAAGGCGTGCAGGATCACCACGCGCTGGCCGACCTGGAAACAATAGAGGGACCGCCCCTGGCCTTCGCGCCCCGTGGCCTCAACTCGAACAGACCGCCACCCATCGCGCGGGAGTGGGGCATACGCAGGTGCGGGCCGAAATCCATCAAGAGCTCCAGTCATCGCGCATAGTCGGCCAACACGCCAACCGGCCACGACTCGATCTCGTCGAGCACCCCGAGACCAGGGACCGGTGGCCGGCGGGGACGCAAGCTCAACACGGCCGCAGTTCCATCGAGCCAACTCGGCGGTGCGGGGCCCGCGAGCGCTTCGTTGCCGTCTCAGAGTAAGCGGTGCGCCAGAGACGTTCTTGACCGGCGGGTGCCGCCGTGGTCAGATC
>CAZQPM010000290.1:0-5392 GCA_964595195.1 uncultured Burkholderiales bacterium
GTCCGGGCACAGGGGAACGGGGCGCACTGCAAGGGGGATGGAATCCGGATGCACGACCGCCTGGCTGCGCTGTTCCTGGTCCTGCTCATGCTGCTGCCCACGGGTGCCGTACTGGGCAGACCTTACCGGGGGTTCGACATCGTCGTGCTGCTCGCTCAGTCGGCGGTCATGGGCGGCAAGACCTCCCCGGGGCGCCCGGGGAGCGATCCCAAGGGCCACCGGTTCCTGGGCTCGCCCCAGGTGGCGGCCTTCCTGGGCCTGGATCGCCTGGCGCAGCACCCCGGGGCCCGCTATCGGATGGGGGTGGTGCAGTTCGGCTCGCATGCCGAGACCTCCATGGAACTGACGCCCCTGGCCACGAGCAGCCAGGGGCAATGGGACCGGCAGTTCCACGAGATCGCCGGCAGGCTGTCGCGGGAGCACTTTCTCCTGCGCCATCCCCAGGGACACCTGGGCCGGACGAATCACCTGGAGGCCTTCCGGCAGGCCGCCAGGATGCTGAACCACTCCGGGTCGGTCGGCCGGGGTCAGGTGGTCGTGCTGCTGACCGACGGTCGGCCCGCCGTCCCCGGTCAGGGCTTCCGTGAACACCTGGAAGAGCTCAAGACGTTCGTGGACCAGGCCTTGCCCGGGGCTCGGATCTACGTGGTGGGCATCCAGGACGGAGGAAGCGAGGCCTACTGGAAGGAGACCCTGCCCTACTGGGAGCGGCTCGTGAAGGACCGGGGCTGGGCGCGCCTGCTCAGCGACGAGTTCCTGATCTCCCAGTCCTTCCAGGAACTGCTGGGCGAGCAGTTGCCCGAGGGGGCTCAGCGCCCCACCCAGGCCGGGGAGGGGTCCGTCCAGATCCCCCCGCACCAGCAGAGCTGGCAACTGAGCGTCTTCAAGTCGCAGGCCCGCCCGGGAGTCCAGGTCACCCGAGCGGACGGTCGTCCCCTCTCCCCCCAGGACCCCGACGTCCGGTGGACGGGACAGGACGGACTGGTCGAGCAGGTCCAGGTCGACCATCCCCAACCCGGAACCTGGAAGGTGCAGAAGGCCGGGAACTTCCCATTGCAGTTCAACCAGATGCGGGTGCCTCCCCTGGTGCGGGCTGCGCCCGTGCCGGCCCGGGTCGGCCAGTACGCACCGATCGACCTGGAATTCGAGCTGGTGGACGCGCAGGGTCAGCCCCTGGTGGACTCGCAGGGACTGGGTTCTTCCCTGAAGGCCCTGGCTCATCTCGAGGGCCCGGAGAAGGCCGAGGTCGCGCTCAGGCGTCAGGGCAACGCCTTCAAGGGCCGTTGCTGGCCCTCCCGGATCGGCTCCTACGGAGTCCGCTTCAGGCTCACCACTCGGGATTCCGATGGGTCCGAGGTGGTCCTGGCCAGCCGCGAGGACCCGGACCGCTTCCAGGTCGGGCCCGGCAGCCCCGGGGCCCTGTTCCGGATGTACTGGAGCCGCTTCGGTTGGGTGCCCGGGATCCTGGCCATGCTGGGCGTTGCCTGGTGGGGCCTGCACTGGCTCTGGCTCAGTCGGCGCTTCCCGTGCTCGGGAATCCTGACCCTGTCCGACGGCCCCGAGGAAGGAGGGGCGGTGCGGCGCAGCCCCATCGCGTTGGATGCCTGGCGCAGGAATCGCCTGGTCTTCGGAAGCGTGCAACTGCATCCGTGGACCGGATTGGGACGCATCGAGGTCACCCACCGTGAGGGCCAGGAGGGCGTGACCCTCCGGCAGGTTCGGGACCTTCGGGGCCGCGTGCTCCTGAAGGATCAGGAACTAGGGGATGGGCAGGTCCTGGAGTTGAATCGGCCGCGGGTCTTCATCGGATATTCGCTGGGAGAGGTCCGCACCGACGGGGATTGACGGCCAGCAGCCTGGGGCCGCTCAACCGTGCGGTGTGGCCGGCACCACGACGCTGCGCAGGTGGCGGGCATCGTCCTCGGGCAGGGAGGTGTTGATGAACATGCCCGTGCCCATCTCGAAGCCCGCCGTCATGGCCAGGCGGGGGACCAGGGACAGATACCAGTGGAAGAAAGGCACGGCCCGCGTGTCGCGGCCGGCGGCCCGCAGCACCAGGTTGTAGTCGGGGTCGCCCAGCCCATGGTAGAAGCGCCCCAGGACGTCCTTGAGGACGCCGGCCAGGTCGACCAGTTCCTCGGGACGGGTCGTGGCAAAGCAACTGGCGTGGCGCCGGGGAAAGATCCAGACCGAGCAGGGCGAGTAGGCGGCGTAGGGCACGAAGGCCAGGAAGTGGGGGCTCCGGGCCACGACGCGCTCCTCGTCGGCCTGTTCCTGCTCGAGCATCCGGCAGAAGACGCAAGCCCCGTGGTCGTTGTGGAAGCGCAGGGCCTCCTCCATCCGGCTGCGCACCTGCCAGGGGGTGACGGGCAGCGAGACGATCTGCGAGTGGGGGTGCTCCAACGAGGTCCCTCCCCGCGGGCCGTGGTTCTTGAAGACGGTGACGTGCTCGGTCTCCCGGCGGCGCAGCAGGGCCCGGTAGCGCGCGTGCCAGACCTGCAGGACGCCGACGACCTCCTCGGCCGGCTGTATGGCCAGGGTCACGTCGTGGCGCAGGGACTCGATGACGACCTCGTGGCTGCCGGTCCCCTCCATGGTGTGGTGGAAGAGGTCTCCGTCCCGTCGGGCCTGGGAGCCCGGTAGTACGGCGGGGAAACGGTTCGGGCAGGAGCGCACGACCCAACCGGCGCCGGGACCCTGCACGCGGGCCGTCTCGCCGGCGGTGCGATCCTCGTGGCCCGGACAGAAGGGGCAGTCGGGTTCGAAGGTCCGCCGTTCGCGGGCCGGGGTGCGGCCCGAGCGGTGCCAGTCCTCGGGGCGTTGGGCCCGTGCGGTGGCGAACATGACCCATTCGCGGGTCACCACGCTCTGCCTCAGGTGGGGGCGCATGGTAGGATTATACCATCCCCACGGGCTCTTCTTCCACGCCCTCGGGCCAGGCCAAGGCGCCATCAGCGCTCCAGATCCCCTCCGTGTCGACCCCGAATGCCCGTCCCGATGAGCGCAGATTCCGGTGTCTCGGCGGGGAACCGGGCGGGTGTGTGGAAGACCTGGGGATGATGGATGAACCGGTCCTCCTGGGCATCTCCTCCTGTCTGACGGGTCTGGAGGTGCGCTTCGACGGCGGCCACAAGCGCGAGACCTTCCTGACCGGCACCGTGGCCCGCTTCGTGACCTTCGTCACGGTCTGCGCCGAGATGGACGTCGGGATGGGGGTGCCGCGCGAAGCCATCCGCCTGGTGCGCCGCGAAGACGGCGTGCACCTGGAGGGGAACCGGACCGGTCGGGACTGGACCGAGGCCATGGAACGCTATTGCCGGGCCAAGGTCCAGGAACTCCGGGAGATGGGGATCTGCGGCTTCGTCCTGAAGAAGGGGTCGCCCACCTGCGGAATGGAGCGGGTGCGCCTCTATTCGCCCGAGGGGATGCCCGAGAAGTCCGGCGTTGGACCCTTTGCCAGGGCGCTTCTGGAGGGGATCCCCGACCTTCCCGTGGAGGAGGAGGGGCGCCTTTGCGATCCCCCCCTGCGCGAGAACTTCTTCGTCCGCCTCTTCGCCTACCGGCGCCTGCAGAAGCTGTTCCGCCCCGGCTGGAGCCGCGGCGACCTGGTCGCCTTCCACACCGCCGAGAAGATGCTGCTGCAGGCGCACCACGAGCCGACCTATCGGGCCCTGGGCCGTCTGGTGGCCGAGGCTTCCAAGTGGGAGCCCGCGGAGTTGGAGCGCCAGTACCGCGCCACCTTCATGGAGGCGCTGCGGCGAAAGGCCACGCGGGGGCGCCACGCCAACGTGCTGCAGCACATGCTGGGGCACTTCCGCGAGGGTCTGGACGGCAGGGTCCGCCAGGACCTGAACCAGGAGATCGCCAACTACCGGGCCGGGCTGGTTCCCCTGGTCGTCCCGGTCACCCTCGTGGCCCACTACGCTCGGGTCTTGGAGATACCCTACCTGCTGGAGCAGACCTACCTGCAACCCCATCCCCGCGAACTGATGCTGCGGAACCACGGCTAGCGACACGGATCGACCCGGGGCGGCCGGCGACCCCGGGGGTGGGGGAGCCCGCCCTCGGGCGCCGAAGCCGTCGCCCGTGCGCGAGACCTGCCCCGACTGCCTCAAGGCCAAGGACCGATGCTACTGCCACCTGGTCCGGGCGGTGCAGTCGGGGCCCCGCCTGCTGCTGCTGGTCCATCCCAGGGAGTGGCACCATCGGGGAGCCCTCAACACCGCCCGCATGGTCGGTCGCTGCATCCCCGAGGCCGAGTTGCTGGTCGGTCTGGACTTCCATCGCGACGGACGCCTGGTGGCGCGACTGGCGGATCCGGGGCTGGCCCCCTTCCTGCTGTATCCCGGCCCCCAGGCCCTGGAACCCCAGGACCCGGCGGTGGGGAAGGCCCTGGCCGGTCGGCGTCCGCTGCTGGTCGTGCCCGACGGGACCTGGCTGGGGGCCCGGCAACTGCTGCGCTTCAACCCGAACCTGGCCGGCCTGCCGCGCCTGGTCGTGCGGCCGACGGGCCCCAGCCTGATGCGCTTCAAACGGCAACCCGGCGAGGGCTGCCTGTGTACCCTGGAGGCGGTCCACGCGGCCCTGCTGGGCCTGCAGCCCTGGAGCCCGTCGGGACCGCCCGAGGCCCTGGATGGCATGCTGGAATCCCTGCGTTTCGTGGTCGAGCAGCAGGTGGCCCTGGGTGGGGAACCCCGGCCCGCGACCGGGGAGATTCGTTAACATCCTGATGGATCCCGTTAACCTGTGTTACAGGATGTTCATATTCTGCGCAGAGTGCTCTGGACTCAGAGGAGATAGAATAGGAACAAGTCAGAAGAACTTCTTCGCCTTTGGAGGTCCTCCCATGGATTCCGTCCAGTCCGTCAGTTCCAAGCGCATCGCCAGCACCCCCGCCACGACGGCCGCGCCCCAGGTCGCCGCAGCCCGTGCCGCAGGGGTCACCGAGGCCGGGCCCGTCTCGACCGAAAGCAAGGTCAGCATCTCGGACGAGGCCCTTGCGGACGAGGAGGGCGGGACGAACCTGAACCTCAACGCTCTCGGCGGCGAGGAGGCCCAGGAGACCAAGGACGACAAGGCTTCCAAGAAGACGGACGAGGCCAAGGACGACAAGGCCTCCAAGAAGGCCGACGAGACCTCTCCCGAGGACCTCAAGAAGCTGGAGGCGGAGAAGGAAGCCGAGAAGATCCGCAAGCAGATTCAGGAACTGCGCCTGAAGATGGCCGAGCAGATCGAGCAGGGCGACGAGGAGGGGGCCAAGGCCACCGAGGCCGAGATCCAGGGGCTGAACCAGCGCCTCGACAAGATCCTCAACCCGCCCAAGGCGCCGGCCGCCCCGGCGGCGAACGCGGCTCCGGCCGCAGCGGCGGCTCCGGCTGGCGGCGCAGCTCCG
>CAZQPM010000291.1:0-5391 GCA_964595195.1 uncultured Burkholderiales bacterium
AGGCTCTTCAAGATCCACCTCCGCAGGGACTGCCCCAAGCCAGGTGGCCAGGCCACGGGGTCTGGGGTCTGGGGTCCGGGGTCCGGGGTCCGGGGTCCGGGGTCCGGGCTAGAGTTTCACGGTCCACCGGCGGCTGGAATGACCTGGATCATCCCCCGGGGGCCGGATTCCGGTTCAAGGGGCCAACCCCGAGTCGGGGTCCATGCGCTCGTCCACGCGCAGGCTGCGCAGGGCGGCCCGCAGTTCGCCGCGGACCCGGCGGCTGGTCTCCCGCTCCATGGCGGCTCGCAGATCCTCACTCAGTTCCGGGATGCGCGCCGAGCCCGCCAGGCAGGCGGCATCGGCGCGCAGGCCCGGCCACGGGTGGGCCAGGCCCTGACGGACCAGGTCCGTCAGCTCGGCCGGCGGTTGGCCCATGGTGACCAGGGCCTGGGCCGCCCCCAGGCGCACCACCAGCGGTTGGTCGGCGGCCTCCGCCAGGGCGCGCAGTGCCGCCCGGTCCTGCTCCCGGCCGTGGTTGGCCAGGCTGGCGGCGGCCTCGGCCCGGACCAGGTCGGCGTCCTGGCGTCGGCTGGCCGCCAGCCTGAGGGCCTCCCCGGCGGCCGGATCCGCCATCCGACCCAGGGCCCTGGCGGACGCCAGGCGCAGATTCAGGGGCTGCTCCTGCCCGTCGAGGAATCGCACCAGGAAGGGGATCCGATCCGCTGGCGCCAGCGCTCCCAGGGCCTCCAGGGCCTCCTGGCGCAGGTTCAGGGGCTCGGTGGCGTCGGCGGCGAGCCTGGCCAGCGGCCCCTCGGCGGAGGAGTCGCGCCGGTTGCCCAGGGCCCAGGCCAGATCCACGCGGACCCGTTCGTCCAGGCTGCGGTCCTGCAGACCTCGCAGCAGGGGACCCGGGTTCGTCCAGCCTCCCAGTTCGCGCAGGGCCTTGGCCGCCTGGATGCGGACGGCGACGTCGCGGTCCGCCAGCAGGGCGGCGATGTCGTCCGCGTGGTTCTTCATGTCCAGGCGCACCAGGCTGCTGATGCTCAGGCTGCGGGCCCGGGCCGCGGGGTGGGCCAGGCCGCGGACCAGGTCGGGCCCGACGTCGACCCCCTGATGGGCCTTCATCCACAGTTGTTGGGAGGCGGCCATGACCACTTCGGGGTCCGGGCTGCCCAGGTCCGCCACCGGGTCCCGCGGGGAGGGGCGCCACATCCACAGGCCCGCAACCAGGAGCAGGAGCCCGACCAGTGCCCGGATCCACAAGCGTCTCATGTCCCCATGCTAACCTCGCTGGCGGCCTGCCGGCAACCGGGGGAAGGTGGGCGGGCGGTCGCGCGCAGGATCGGCCCGCCCTGTGGCCAACCAGCAACCCGCATGGAGATCCTGGAGATCAACGGCCCCCCGAGCTGCCATCCCGGCAACCTGCTGGTCCAGGGGGACAACCTGGAGGTGGCCCGCCTTCTGGCGTCCGAGTACGCCGGGAAGGTGGACCTGGTCTACCTGGATCCGCCCTTCGCCACGGGTGCCAGCTACGGCTGCTCGACCTTGCGCGAGGGGCGCCGGCACCGCCAGCACGCCTACGGGGACCGCTTCGCCGGGGGACTGTCGGGCTACCGCGAGTGGATGGCTCCCCGGCTGCAGGCGGCGGCGGATCTGCTGGCCCCCGACGGTGCCTTCTACCTGCACTGCGACACCGGAGCCTGCCACGTCCTGCGGGGGCTCCTGGACGAGATCCTGGGCGAGCAGCGCTTCCGGGCCCAGATCGTGTGGAGGCGCACGACCTCGCACCCCGACGCCCACTTCTTCGGGGCCGTCCACGACGTGATCCTGTTCTATGCCGACCGGCAGCACCCCATGAACCGTGTGCTGGTGCAGCGGGACCCCGACATGGTCCGCCGCTACTACCGCTATCGCGACCCCGACGGCCGCGTGTTCATGTCCGACAACCTGACCGGAGCCGGTGCGGGGTCTGCGCGCTCCTTCGGCGAGAGGGGGGTCCTCGAGCCCCCCCATGGGCGCCACTGGCTGCACGACCAGGAAGGCTTGGATCGCCTGCTGGCCGAGAACCGGGTCTTCTGGACCCGCAATGGGGTCCCCCGGCTGAAGAAGTACCTCGACGAGGCCGAGGGGATCCCGGCCGGAGACCTGTGGCTGGACATCCAACCCCTGCGCTCGTGGCATCGGAGCGAAGCCACCGGCTACGCGACCCAGAAGCCCGAGGCCCTGCTGGAGAGGATCGTGCGGGCCTCGTCGCGCCCGGATTCGCTGGTGGCCGACCTGTTCTGCGGCTCGGGCACGACCCTGGCTGTGGCCGATCGTCTGGGCCGTCGCTGGCTGGGCTGTGACGTGGGGCCCGTGGCCGTGCAGACCACCCGCCGTCGTCTGCTGGGGCAGGTGGGTCACCAACCCTTCGCGGTGGCCCGGGTCGGGGCGGTGCCTCCCATGGCCGCTCCCGAGGTGGTCCTGGAGGACGGCCGGGTCCGCCTGGTGGGGCTGCGCGGGGTTCCCGCCGGTTCGTGGACCGCAGGGGTCGAGGCCTGGGCGGTGGACTGGACCCCGGAATCGGGTGCCTTCCGTCCGGATTGGTGGGGGTTGCGCGGCGGGGATGGGCGGCTTCCCCTGGTCTGCGTGCCGCGGCCGCATCCGGAGGATGGCCGGGCCCCTCTCGTGCGCGTCTACGGCGTCGATGGCGGCGTGGCCACCGTGCTCGCGGTCGGGACAGGAACGCCCTGAACCTGGGCGAAGCCGGGAAGACCCTCGGCAGGTGGAGGTCGGCATGAGCGAACAGGCCCAGGAACGGCAGGCGGTCGTCTACGATGGGGAGGAGTACTCCCGCGACTCGCTGCAGGCGATGGTCACGCACTACCAGGAGGCGCACTCCAAGCGGATCCTGGAGTTGGAGGACCTGAAGAAGACCCACGACCAGATCGCCAAGGAGATGACCCATGACCTGGCCGAGTCCAAGTCGGCCTGGGAATACCTCAGGGGACTGGCCACCGTCGATCTGGGCAAGGCCGGCTCGAACCTGCGCGGCCTGCTGGAGAAGATCCCGATCCTCTCGGATCGCCTTCCGGATCGCCCGATCTCGGAGCTGCTCCAGGACAAGATCCACGTCGCCGAGATGCGCACCCGCCAGGTCGCCCTCTTCCTGGACAAGATGGAGGCCGAGGTGGCCGCCGTGCGCGAAGACATCGTGCGCCTGAACAAGAAGATGGTGGTCTCGGCGCACAACGAGGAGAAGGCGGCGGCCTACATCCTGGAACTGCGCGAGGAGAAGGCCACCCTGGAGGCGCGCATCGCCGCCCTGCCCCAGGAGGGGGCCGGCGCCGGGTTGCGCACCCTGCAGGCCCAGGTCGACGAGATCAAGCAGAAGATCTGGGAACACGGGGCGCGACTGCGTCTGTACTCCAGCGCCGAGGACCGCATCGCCTCGATCGTGGCCATGAACAACAACTTCCTGGAGATGCTGACGAACCTGCACGCCAACATGCAGAACCTGCACGACGCGGGGATGGAGGTCCTGGACGATCTGCGCGGCAACCTCTCGTCGCTGGCCACGGCCACCGAGGCCAGCGAGCTGACCCTGGACATGCAGTCGGCCATGGCTTCCCTGAAGGAGAGCGTCAACAAGGTGGCCACGCTGGCCTCGAACACCTCGTTGTACCTCAGCCAGAACGTCGAGCGCCTGACCAGCGAGATGAAGATGTACGATGATGCCACCCGGGCCCTGGTCGAGAGCAACCTGGAGCAGGAGCGGGAACTGCGCGAGCAGCGCATCGACGAGACCCTGAAACTGGCCGAGAAGGAATACGGCTTGCTGAAGGCCGCTCGCGAGGGGGTCTAGACTCCTGGCCGCCCCTGCCAGCCGGCCGCCCCGGACCACGCTGGGCCCCCAGGCCGCCGAGATCTACGTGGCCATGGTCCGCCGTCTGGTCCAGGCCGGGAGGTTGAACCGCTTCTTCCCGGACCCGGCGGGCCTGGACGCGTTGCTGCGCTTCCTGGCCCCCTCCGGGCGCCCGGGGCCCTATCCCGGCCTGGAGTTGAACCTGCGCACGGGCCTGCCGGCCGAGCCCGCCGTCGGGCGGGTCCTGTCCGAGCGGGAGCTTTCCGAGAAGTTCCTGGGCGGGCTGGATCTGGCGGCGCTGCGCGGGAAGGCCTCGCCCTCCGAGGCCGAACGGCGCCTGCTGGAGCAGGCGGCCTTCCACGAGGGACTGCTGCACGCCGACCTGCCGCGCCTGAGCCGCCTGGACCTGGCCCTGAGGCGCATCGAGAGCACCCGGCAGCGGGCCTTCTTCACCACCGTCTTCGAACGCCTGGACCCCTCCGAGGAACTCTTCGTCCGCTACACGGTGCAACTGTACCAGCACCACGGGCGCTGGTCGCGCAACCTGGTCGAGTTGCAGGGGGACGATCTGGAGGCCACCGGCCCCTTCCGGAACGTGATCTCCCGATACCATGCCGATGAGGCCGAGTTCGCCTTCATCCTGCTCTCGGAGTTGTCGGCCATCACGGTAGAGGAGGTGGTCCGCTGCCGGGTGGGTCCCCTGTGGTTCGAAGGCGTGGAGATGCCCCCCGAGGTGGCCGGCCTGCTGCAGCGCCATCCGGGCAGCTTCGTGCTGCACTTCCCCACCGAGCGGGCTGGGGTGTCCGTACGCGAGGACGGCAACCGGGACCCCTTCAGCTCGACCTGGCGCGAGGCCCTGGAACCCCAGGCTCGGGAACTGGCGGAACGGAAGGCCGGGGTCCTGGGCTACCACGTCTACAAGGAGCGCAAGTTCGCCTGCACCCGGGCGGTGGCGGGACCCTTCACGGACCTGCTCAAGCAGCGGGGCTACCGCTGCGTGGTCTACGAGGTCTAGGCCAGGGGCCCCCAGCCTCCCGAGGGACGACTTCCGCCGGGAGGTGATGGAGATTCGCGGGTCTCGCCGGGGAAGGCGACAAGCGCCCTTTCTGCGCCTACCCCATATAGCGGATCAGGATGAAGCCGCCGATCAGGAGGATCGTGAAGACCACCGTCAACAGGTCGAAGTACTTCTCGATGAAGCCGCGGACCCGCTCGCCCAGGAAGTAGATCATGCCGGCGACCAGCACGAAGCGGGCCGTGCGCGACAGGGCCGACGACAGGAACAGGGTGCCCAGGGGGACATCGAAGACGCCCGCGGCGATGGTGAAGACCTTGTAGGGTATCGGCGTGAACCCGGCGATGGCGATGGCCACGAAGGCGTTGCCCAGGTACAGTTGCCGGACGTGCTCGAACTGGGCCTGGAATTGATAGAAATCCACGATCGGTCGGCCCACCGTCTCGAAGAGCGCATAGCCGATGAACCAGCCGAACATGCCCCCCAGCACCGACCCGACCGAGCACAGTCCGGCCAGCAGGAAGGCCTTGCGGGGCTTGCCCAGGGCCAG
>CAZQPM010000292.1:0-5358 GCA_964595195.1 uncultured Burkholderiales bacterium
AGGGGCGAGAGTCGGGCCACCCGCAGCCACAGGTCCCAGTCCTCGGCGGTGCCCAGCGACTCGTCGAAGCCTCCGGCCTGCACGAACAACTCGCGGCGCACGACGACCGTGGAGGTGTTCACGAAGCTGCCTCGCAGCAGCCGACCCCAGGGGACCGGTCCGGCCGGAGGGCCCGGGTGCGGGACTCGCGAACCGTCGGGACGGGCCTCCAGCCATCCGGTGCTGCCGAAGGAGCCTCCGTTCATGGCCAGCCACTCCATCTGGCGGGAGGGCTTGCCCGGCAGCCACCGGTCGTCGTCGTCCAGGAAGGCCAGCCACCGGCCGGTGGCCAGGGCGGCACCCCGGTTGCGGGCAGCCGCGACACCGGCCCCGGTCGCCCGCACGTAGCGGACCCCGGGCAGCGTGGGGCCCTGGCGGGACGTGTCGTCGGTCGAGGCGTCGTCCACCAGGAGGATCTCGACCCCGGGCCCCCGGGCGCTGGCCACGGCCCGCTGCAGCAGGCTCCAGCGGTTGCGGGTCGGGATGATGCAGGACAGGGTCGGTTCCAAGCCTTCCAGGACCTCCAATGTCGCGTTCTGCTCACTCCCTCCCGGAGTCCCAGAGCTGGCGCAGGCGGCGGCCGGACGCCGCCCAGGCCCGGGCTTCCAGCAGCCGGAACCCCGCGGCCAGCACCGCCGCCCAGGCGGCCAACCGGGTCCAGGGGCCGGCCCCCGCGCCTTCCAGGACGAGTCCCAGGCCCAGGGCGGCCGCGCCCAGCAGGATCGGCGGGGCCAGCAGGGCGGGGAGGCGGCGCGCGCCCAGGGCGTGCAGCGGGCGGACCAGCAAGGCGACGCCCAGGGCCATCGCGGCCGAGGCGGCGGCGGCCACCCCCGCCAGCCCGGCCACGGCGGCCCCGGCCAGCACGGCGACGGCGAAGAAGGCGAACTGGACCAGGCGGGTGCGCCGCAACAGCGCGGGTTCGCCGACGGCCAGCAGGAACCAGGCCATCGTCAGCATGACGGGGTCCAGCAGGGCGTAGAGGCCCAACAACCGGAAGGGCAGGATGAAGGGAGCCCACTGCGGCCCGATCACGTGCTGGACGAACTCGGGCAGCAGCAGGGCCATCAGGCCGACGACCACCGATCCCCCCCGGGAGGTGGCGAACAGGGCGTGTTCCAGGGCCTCTCCCCGGGCCGTCGGCCGTTCCTGCAGGCGCGCGAAGAGGGGCTGCAGGACCCGCCCCAGGGGCACGGCCAGCGTGCGGCGGGGGTAGCGGGCGAAGTCCCAGGCCCGCGAGTAGTAGCCCAGGGCCGTGCCCCCCAGGAACGTGCCCACCCAGAAGTCGTCGAAGCGGTCCAGCAACTGGCCCAGGATCCCCGCCCCCCAGGTGGGGCGTCCGTAGTCCGCCAGCCAGCGGGCCTGCGCCTTGTCGAATCGGGGTTTCGGCACCCAGGTCCGGCAGGGGAACCACAGGACCCCGAAGCGCAGCAGCGTCCCGGCGTAGATCTCGACGGCCAGGGCCCAGACGCCCCACCCCGCCCAGGCGGCCCAGCAGGCCAGCGCGGTCATGGTCAGCGACGAAGCCAGGTCGACCCCCGTCAGCAGTCGGAAGTCCAGGTTCCGGCGCACCAGGACCTGCTGCATGCTGCACAGGCCCGTCACCAGGCCGGCCGGCAGGATCACCGCGGCCACTCGGGCCAGGTCGGGAATCCCCGGGTAGGCGCCGCCCAACCAGGGCAGGAGGGCGGCCAGGGCCAGCAGGGCCAGGCCGTCCAGGGCGGCGCGCAGCAGCACCGCGGTGCCCACCAGGGCTTGGAAGGCGCCGTCGGCGCAGGGCGGGGGACCCTGTCCGGCGGCTCCCGTTCCGGTCGGGGGATCCGGTCGGCCCGAGTCCCGGGCGGTGGCGTGGTTCAAGGCCTGGTCCAGGCCCAGGTCGGAAAGGCACAGGGCGGTGTGCATGAAGGTCAGGGCCAGGGCCATCGCCCCGAAGTCCTCGGGCACCAGCCAGCGGGCCAGGAGGATCGCCCGGATCAGGCCCAACCCGAAGGTCAGGGCCGCGGCCCCCAGGCTCAGTCCCACCCCGCCCAGGGCCCGGCGGGCCAGTCTCGCTGCCGGCTCAGGTCGCACGGGGGCGGATTCCGCCCCCTCGGCTTGAACCCTGCGCCCCCGGGGAGATGGGGCCAGGGGCGGGCGACAGGTGGGCGCCGCGCGGTGCCTCGGGGGTCCAGGACGGGCAGGCCGCCGTGTCCCGAAGGCGAAGTCCGGACCATGCTGGCCGCCGTGTCCCGAAGGCGAAGTCCGGACCATGCTGGCCGCCGGCTCTGCGCTCGGTCCCGAGGGTTCCCGTTGATCCGGGTCCTGCATCTGGTCACCGACCTGGGCCAGGGCGGGGCCCAGTCCGTCCTGGTCCGGATGCTGGCCGCCCAGGACCGATCCCGCGTGGAACCCGAGGTGGCCTGGCTCAAGCCGGTCGCCCGTGCCAGCCTGGTCCGGCAGTTGCAGGAACGGGGCATCCCCTGCCATCCCCTGGGCCTGACCTGCGGCAACGCGCCCCGGGCGCTGCTCGGTCTGGCTGGCCTGCTGCGCCGACGCCGTCCCCAGGTGCTGCAGTGCTGGCTCTTCCACGCGGATCTCCTGGGCTGCCTTTTGGGGCGACTGTGCGGGGTGCCCGTGATCCTGGGCTCCCGGCGCAACACCGAGTTGGGCGGGCCCGGGCGGGAGAGGCTGCATCGCTGGACCGCCCCCCTCTTCGACCGGGTGGTGGCCCTGAGCCACCAGGTGGCCGAGGTAGAACGGGTTCGCGCGGGTCTGTCCGCGGGCCGGGTGGTCGTCGTCTACAACGGGATCGAGGCCGGGCCGCTCCAGGACCTGCCGCTTCCCAGCGGGTCCCCGCGGTTGGGCATCCTGGCCCGCCTGCACCGGAACAAGGGTCTGGACGTCGCCCTGCAGGCCATGCCCCGGATCCTGGAGGTCTGGCCCCAGGCCCGCCTGGAGATCTTCGGCGAGGGGCCCGAGCGGGGCCGCCTGGAGCGGATGCGCGCGGAACGGGGTCTTGCGGAGTGCGTATCCCTGCCCGGGATGGTCGAGGACGTGTCCGGGGTCCTGGCCGGCCTGGACCTGGTGTTGCTGCCCTCGCGCATCGAGGGGATGGGCAACGCCCTCATGGAGGCGATGGCCGCTGGCCGCCCCGTGGTGGCCACCCGGGTGGGCGGAGTCCCCGAGTTGGTGGTCCACGGTCGGACGGGCCTGGTGGTCGAGCCGGACGACCCGGAGGCCCTGGCCCGGGCGGTCCTGCGACTCCTGGGGGACCGGAACCTGCGGGTGCAGATGGGGCAGGCCGGACGCCAGCGGATCCTGCAGGACTTCACCCCGCAGGCGATGGCCGGGGCCATGGAGCGCCTCTATCTCGAGGTCCTGGCCGAGAAGTCCCGTTGAGGCAGCGCCTGGCGCGGTGCCGGCCGCTCAGGACCCCAGGATTCCGTCGTAGAACAGGCCCAGGCGTCGGGCCAGGTCGGCCGGGTCGTGGCCCCGTGAAACCTGCCGCCGGGCCTCCTCTCCCAGGCGGCGGCGCAGGTCCGGGTCGTCGGCCAGTCGCAGGAGTCCGGCGGTGAAGGTCTGGAAGTCGTCGGCCCCCACCAGGACGCCGTTCTGACCGTCCTGCACGACCTCCGCCACCCCGCCGGTCTGCATGGTCAGGACCGGGACTGCGCAGGCCATGGCCTCCAGGATCACCCGGGGCAGGGCTTCACCGTCTCGGGTCGAGGTCACCACGAGGATGTCCAGGGCCGGCAGGATCTGTTCCAGACCGGGGCGGACCCCCAGCAGGTGGAAGCGAGACCCGTGCCCCGCCGCGGCCACCCGTTCCGCCAGACGGCGGCCCTGTCCCGGGGTCTCCAGGTCGCCGCCCAGGACGACCATCTGCAGGTCCCGGCCCGCCTCCAGCCCCCGCAGGAAGGCGTCAACCGCCAACTGGGGGCGCTTGCGGGCGGTGAGGTGGCCGACGAAGCCCAGGGTGACCCGGTCCGGGTCCAGGCCCAGGCGGTGGCGGGCGGCAGCCCGGTCGCCGGGCCGGAAGCGGTTCGGGTCCACGGGGTTCGGCAGGTCCAGGCAGACGGGCAGGCGGGTGGCCAGGGCCTCCAGGCGGCGGCGGGTGGGCCCCGTCGAGAAGACCAGTCCCCGGACCATGGCCACCCGCAACCGGTCCAACCAGGGGCTGGCCTTCCCCTGGTGCACGTGCCAGACCAGGGGAAGGCCCAGGAGTCGGGCTGCCACACCCCAGGACAAGAGGGTGCGGTTGTCGCAGACGTGCACCAGGTCCGGCGGCCAGGCGCGCAACTCCCGCCAGGCGGTCAGGACCAGGGCCAGGTAGGAGGGTAGGGCCCGCAGCTTGGAGGGCAGATCCGGGGTGTGGCGTACCCGCTCCAGGTGGGTCGGCGACAGGCGCCAGGCGTGGGGCTGGAGGCCCGCGCTGTGGCAGGCCTCCAGGGCGGGGCCGTGGGCCGGCACCGTCATGCGGCAGCCGAAGCGGTCGCCCAGGTGTCGGGCCAGGTCGAGCGTGACGGTCAGCGTGCCGCACAGGGCCCCGGAGGCGAAGGGGAAGAGGACCCGGCGCCGGCGGGTCGGGGCGTCCTTCGGACCCTGGTTGGCGGGTCGGTTCAAGTTGCCCTCCGGCCGATATCTGCGGCCCCAGTCGCTCTGCGCCCCCTCAGGGGCGCCCCAGGAGGTCGCGGGCCCTCTTCAGGAAGAGGTACAGGAGGTTGCCCAGGCCGTCGCGGTAGGAGCGCAGCTTGGCGCGGCCGACCCGGGTCGCGTAGGTCCCTGGCACCTCCCGGGCCCGGAAGCGCGTGAAGGCCTCGATCTTCAGTTCCTCCGAGAAGGCCATGCCGTCGGCCTGCAGGCGCAGTTCGGGCAGGATCTGGCTGCGGAAGACCCACATGCCGCTCTGCGAGTCGGTCACCGGGACCCTGAAGAGAAGGCGCATCACGCGGCTGAGGACCGCGTTGCCGAAGCGGTGCAGCCCGGACATGGCCTGCGGCTGCATCCCCGCGAAGCGGTCGACGGTCAGGAAGTCCAGCTCCTGACGCAGCAGCAGGTCCACCAGGTCGGCGATGCGGTCGGCGGGGTAGGTGGCGTCGGCGTCCAGGGTGACCACCAGGCCCCGGGGCACGGTGGCGAAGGCCGTCCGGTACTGGCGCCCGTAGCCCCGGCGCGCGCGCATCACCCGGGCGCCCCAGGCGGCCGCCACCTCGCGGGTGCGGTCCCGGCTGCCGCCGTCGACCACCAGGACCTGCACCTCGTGGCCCGCCTGGCGCAGGGCCGGCAGGGGAAGCTGGCCCAGGACCCGGGGCAGCCCCTCTTCTTCGTCCAGGGTGGGGATCA
>CAZQPM010000293.1:0-5337 GCA_964595195.1 uncultured Burkholderiales bacterium
AGGTGGGAGGTCCGGTGAGCGACTGTTGGAACTGCGGGTCCCTTCAGGCCGAACACCATCGCTTCTGTGCCCGGTGCGGTCAGCCCCTGGCTCCCACGCGCCTGGAGAAGGAGCGCCTGGGCCAGGCCGTTGACTATCTGGTGCGCGAGGCGTCCCGCTGGCCCTGGCTCTCCCCCCAGCAGCTTCAGACCCTCCGGGCTGAGTACGCGGACCGGCGCCAGCGCCTGGACGGCCCCCGGGACGAGAGTTCCCGGCCCTCCCAGGGCCTGCCCGCTGCGGGCCCGCCGGTCGCGGCCCGACCTGAAGCCCCACCCGCGCCGGTCGCGGCCCGGTCGACGCTATCGCGCTCCCGCCCGGAGGGCCGACCGGGGTCCTCCCCTTCCCTCCGGGTTCTCTCGGCCTTCCTGGAAGAGGCCAACATCCGCTGGCTATTGGTCCTGGGCGGCCTGCTGCTGGCCTCGGCCGG
This sequence comes from uncultured Burkholderiales bacterium, assembly GCA_964595195.1. Lineage (GTDB taxonomy): Bacteria > Vulcanimicrobiota > Xenobia > Xenobiales > Xenobiaceae > CAZQPM01. The sequence continues at coordinate 467 of CAZQPM010000293.1, forward strand.
GGTCGGCCTGCTGTACAGTCATTGGAGCGCTCATGGCCGCAGCCTGGTGGCCTTGACCCTCCTGGCCGCCCCGGTCCTGTGTCTGACTGGATCCTGGTCCCTGCGCTCCAGTCTGCCGCTGTCCAGCCGAATCCTGGCCCTGCTGGGAGGCGTACTCCTGCCGACCTCCCTGGTGGCCGCCCGACTCTTTGAACTGGGAGGCCTCAGGACCCCCTGGCCGGCCTGGAACCTGGGCGTCTTCCTGGCCAGTTCGGTCGTCCTCCTGGCCTGGGCCCTGGCTCTGGGTGACGTGGCCTGCCTGTACCTGGGCTTTTTGGACCTCGTCGCTGCAGCGTGGGCCCTGGCGGCCTGGTCAGGAAACCCTTCAAGCTTCGGAGTCGCCTGCCTGGCGGCAGCCTCCCTGTGGTTGGTGGGCTCTCGGGCAGGCCACCGCCGCCTGACGCCCTTCAAGGACCACCTCTTCGGATTGAGCCAGGCCCTGGCGGGCCTGGGACTCCTCTCCACCGTCCCGGCCTTCACGAAGGCCTCTGGGGGTCCTCCCCTGGCCGACCTGAGCCTCCTGCTCCTGGGCGCCACCTTCTTCGTCGGAGGGGCGGTGTTGACGGGGGGGCGCCTGGGGATCCTGTCTTCGGCTCCCGCGGCCATGGCGGCACTGCTCCTGCACGTCCTGCGGAGCCAGAGCCCGACGATCCACCTGGGCTATGGCCTGGTGGTCCTGGGCGGCCTCTACACGACCGGCGCCGGCGTGCTGCGCGGCCGGCCCGGCCTCCAGGCGCCGGCCCGCGCGGCGCTGTTCGTGGGCACCACCCTGGTCGGCATCCCGCTGGCCCTCCTGCTGGCTGGTCAGGTCGCGCTGGGCCTGGCCGACAACTTCTCTGCGACTGCCACCAGCGACCTGCACTCGGCGGTTCTGATCGCGGTGGCGGCCTCGCTTCTGTACGGTGCGGCGGCCTTCACGACTCCCGCCCCGCGCATGCTCTACGCCTGCACAGCAGCCCTGGCCCACGCCTGGTTCCTGGGCTGGGTCGTCTGGAATCGGCAGATGCCCGGCCAGGCGGAGCTGGCGATCGCCTTCCTGCCCCTGCTGGCCGGTCTGGCCCTGGCCGCACTGCGCCTGCACTTGACGTTCGGACAGTCCTTCAGCCTGCCGGTGGCCCGGGTCTGCCTGACGCTCGCCGTGGGACTGGCCACCTGGCAACTGAACCCCGCCCAACCACACTCCGGTCCGGCCTGGATCCCCCTCGCCCTCTACTCGCTGGGCTTCGCCCTCTTCGCCTGGCCCTTCCGCACCTGGTCCTGGCTGGGCGCCGGCGCCGCCGACCTCCTGGCCCACCTGGCCGCCCTGACGCTGCCCGCCGCCGTGTGGGTGGCCGGCGGCCACGGTGGCCTGCCCGCCTACACCGGTCTCGTGGCCTACGCCGTGACCGCCCTGGGCCTGGCCCGCATCCCCGCCCTGCCGTGCCCGGCTGGGCGCGCCCTGAGCCGGTCCTCACTGGCCGTGGGGACGCTGGTCACCCTCGGCGGGCCGGCTGCGGCCGGACAGGACGCCGTCCTCCACAGCCTGTTCGCCAACGTCCCGGCCCTCTTGTGGCTGACCCGGACCCGGCATGCGTCCAAACCGGGTGTCGTGGTGGGAGTCTCCGCCCTCCTGGCCATGGCCGGTTCGGCGTTGCAGTGGCTGAACGGGCAACCCCATTGGGGGCACTCGCTGCCCGGCCTGGTGGGGGTGCTGGCCCTGACCTGCGCCTATGCCCTGCGGGGCTACCAGGAACAACCGGTGGCCAGCCTGCTGCCCGCCTGGCTCTTCGCCGCGGCCTCTTGGGATGGCGCCTGCCACCTGCTGCGGGTGGCGACCGACGACCGGCCCTGGACCTGGACCCTGTTCTGGCTGCTGGTCTGCGCAGCCGTGGCCGAACGCCGCCGCCACAGTCCTCAAGCCCGTCGAATCCTGGAGTTCTGCGCCAGTGCCTCGGCGTGCGCCCTCCTGGGGCGGGCCGCCCTGGCCTCCGGACCCACCTTCCTGGGCATAGGCCTGGTCATGGCCGGGGTCCTGCTGGTCTGCGGGTGGCGACGCCCCCACGCCGCGTGGTTTGCCTGGGGCTGGATCCTGCTGGCCCTGGCGCCCCTCCAAGCCGAGATCCAGGTCCTGGGCGACGGCCCCCTGCCCGGCCGGGCCGCCAGCCTGATGGCCCTGCTGGTGACGGCAGGCACGGCCCTGGGGCGCCTGGCGGACGGATCCCGACGCGGACGCGTCGCCGCCGCCCTGCCGACCCTGACCAGAGCGACGGCGGTGGGCGCCCTGCTCCTGGCCCTGGCGGAATCCAACCAGGTCTGGTCCCTGGCTGGCCTGGCCGGAACGGCGCTGGCTCTGTGGCTGCGCGCGGCCTGGGCAGGTTCGCGTGCGGACTGGCATCTGGGCTTCATCGCGGCCTACGCGGCCTACGGAACCCAACTGGACCGCCAGGGGTTGGACACAGCCGAACTGTGGACGACGCCTCCCGCCCTCTGGCTGTTGCTCTGGGGCGAACGGTACCGCACAGAAGGCTCGACTTCAACTGCCGGCCTGCTGGCGGGATCGGGCGTGGCCCTCCTGCTGGCCCCTCCCTTCCTGGCCACGGTGACAGGGTCGGCGATCGGTCACGCGCTCTTCCTGGTGGTGGCCTCGCTGATCCTCCTGCTGACAGGCCTGGGGCGACGCCACCGAATCCACGCCCTGGGGGCCAGCCTGGCCCTGCTGAGCGAGGTGGCCCTGCAAGCCCTGCAACTGGCAGCCCGGATTCCCTGGTGGTACATCGCCCTGGCGGCGGGCCTGTTGCTGGTGGGTCTGGGGATCCTCTTCGAGAAGCGGCGTGCGACCCTGATGAGGGTCGGCCAGCACCTGATACAGGAAGTCGCCCGCTGGTAGGAGCGGACGGCTCCTGTGGTCAGTACAGGGCCGAGGGCCGGGACGCCTCGCGCTCGCCCAGGTACACCAGCAGCTCGACCAGTCTCTCCAGCTCGTCCCGGTCCCGATAGTGCAGCTCCAGGCGCCCCCGGCCGTTGGCCTTGGGGTGGATCCGCACCTCGGTGCCCAGGTCCCTCTGCAACTGATCGAGAAGTTCCTGCCAATCGGGGGACAGACCACTCCCGGCCCGAGTGGGCTGCCTGTCAGGCTTGCCCTCCTCTCCGAGGCGCGACACCAGTTCCTCAGCCTGACGCACCGACAGTCCCCGCTCACGCAGGATCCTCCACGCCGCCAGACGCTGCTCGTCCTCCTCCAGGGAAAGGACGGCGCGAGCGTGCCCGGGCGAGAGGATTCCAGCTTCCAGATCCGACCGGATCTCCTCGGGAAGGGTCAGCAACCTCAGCGAGTTGGAGATGGCGGGCCGACTGCAGCCCAGGCGCTCTGCCAGTTGCTCGTGGGTCAACTCGTGCTCACGCAACAGGAAGGAGAACGCCTGAGCCTCTTCCAAGGGGTTGAGGTCCTCGCGCTGCAGGTTCTCGATCAGCGCCAGTTCCAGCACCTGCTGATCGGCCAGTTCGCGGACCAGGGCCGGAATGGACTCCAGGCCGGCCAGGCGCGCGGCCCGACAGCGACGCTCACCCACAACCAGGCGGTAGCCCTCGGCTGCCCGGGTGACCACGACCGGTTGGACCACACCGTGGATCCGGATCGAGTCGGCCAGCTCGCCCAGGCGGTCCTGGTCGAAGTGGCGCCGAGGCTGGAGGGGATTCTCCCGGACCTCGGAGAGCGGAATCTGCAGGACCCCAAGATGTCCGGCAGACTCGCCGGAATCTTCAGACAGGAGTGCCGACAAACCTCTTCCCAAGGCGCGCTTCTTCATGCTCTTCCACCTCCCGGGCAAGCTGCACATAGGCCCGGGCCCCGCGCGACCCGGCATCGTACTCAGTCACCGGTTGGCCGAAGCTGGGGGCTTCCGCCAGTTTCACGTTGCGAGGGATCACCGTGCCGTAGACCAGGGGGCCGAAGTGCTTGCGCACCTCTTCGGCCACCTGCTCGGACAGGTTCAGCCGACTGTCATAGAGCGTCAGCAGGACGCCCTGGACGGCCAGCTCCGGATTCAGATGCTCGCGCACCATGTCGACCACCTGGAGCAGTTGCCCCAGGCCCTCCAAGGCGTAGAACTCGCACTGGATGGGGACCAGGACGCCGTGCGACGCCGTCAGGGCGTTCATGGTCAGAAGGCCCAGGCTGGGGGGGCAGTCGACCAGGATGAAGTCATAGTCCTCGACCAGGGGGGCCAGGGCCTTGTGAAGCCGCCTCTCGCGCGCCAGGGCCGAGACCAGTTCGACCTCCGCGCCGGCCAGTCGCAGCGTCGCGGGCACCAGGTGCAATCCGGGCACCGAGGTCTCGACCAGGACCTCGGAAACCTTCTTCGATCCCAACACCGCGTCGTACACACAGTGCTGCAGACCGGCTTTGTCGACGCCAAGACCCGAGGTCGTGTTCCCCTGGGGGTCCACGTCCACCAGGAGGACCCTGCGACCGCGCCTGGCCAGGGCAGCTCCCAGGTTCACGGCGGTGGTGGTCTTCCCGACTCCGCCCTTCTGATTGGTGATGGCCAGGATACGGGCCATGAGAACCTCCTACCCCCAAACCGGAACGAGGTTTGTCTCGCCGAGCGGCGGGGTGTTTCACGTGAAACATTCTGGGATGGACTTGAATCCCCTTCAGGGTCAACGGCCCGTTGCGTCTGAGAGGGCCGATGCCGACCACTAGGGCACGTGTGTGGTACTCTGCAGCACGCAGATGGGGATCAAGCCAGAGGCTGCCCCCCGCTCGAAGGCCGTGGCCCCACGCGCCTGCGGGCCACACGCCTCCGGGCCCCACGCCACCACCCACGCCCAAGCCCCATCGAGCCCCCCACGCC
>CAZQPM010000294.1:0-5281 GCA_964595195.1 uncultured Burkholderiales bacterium
GGGCGCGGCCAGCGAAAGTGGGCGGGACGCGGCCCCATAGAGTGGGCGTCAATACAGCCTGGAACTGACGGTGGATGGACAGGACATGCTTGGCCTGGTGGAGGTCGACTCGCACGTCGACACCCACAACGTGCTCGGAAGCAACCGGGTGTTCCAGCGGATTACGGTACGGGTCGAGCTCCAGGGGCAGCCGGCCCTGCCCGCCGGGCCGCACAGCCTGACGGCAGCGGTCTGCGACGTCGCAGGAAATCGCTGCCGGGAAGCGGTTACTTTCACGGTTCGCCCAGAGAGGGACCGTCAAGCCGTGAGCGCCGTCGGAAGAACCGGGAGCGGCTGAAGCTCCTGGCCACCGGCCCGATAGGTCAACCCCTCTGTACCAGGATGAGTTGAGACTGGTTACCCTGCCGGGTATGGCCCAGTACCGTCGGTGCTGGAGGCAGGGCCTGGTTGCTGACCGAGGGCGAGAGGGGAACCAGGGGTCCATCTTTCGACGCCCTGGAACCCCTGGACCCGGACGACAAGCCGGCCGCGGCGCTGCAGGAGCGCATCCGCCTCAGAGCGCGAGGCCGTGAGGGGGGCCAGGGCGGGGCCGACGAGCGCGCCGAGGCGCCGCGCCGAAGAGGGACCGCTCCACCTGCCGGGAAGAGGGGCGCCATGTCGCCCGCAGTCCAGGCCACGCCACGACGGTCGCGCCGGGTCTCCCGGGGCGTCATCCTGCTGACCCTGGCCCTGGGCCTGCTGCTGAACCTGGGGACCCTCCAGATCCTGATCGAGTCGCGCGAGTTCGCCTCGAACCAGCAGAGCCCCCGCGGCAACGCCCTGCGCAGCGCCTACTGGCCGGAATCCCCCGTCTCCACCAGCGACCTGGGCGACCCCCTGGCCGACTGGCTGGGCCTGGAGGACTACCTGGCCTCCGCGCCGCTGGCCGCCGGGCAGGCCCAGGCCCTGCTCGCCCTGGAGGAACGGGCCCTCCAGGCGGCCAGCCTGGCCCTGGAGGCCTACACGCGCCTGCTGGAACCCCTGACCCCGGTCCAGCGCCAGAAACTGGCCGAACCCCAACCCCGCGTGGTGGATCATCAGGCCCTGGGCCTGGACAGCGCCGGCCTGGACATCCTGATGGTCTGGCTGCATCGCCTGGATGAGCGCGCCCGCCAGACCACCGAATACGCCCCCGCCTGCGCGCCCGCTCCGGAGCCCATGCGGATGGCCCCCACCCGCCTGGCTGTGTCCCTGACCCGCCTGCTGGATGACCCCAGGACCCCGATCACACCGGCCCAGGCCCGCTCGATCCTGAAACGGGAGGTCGAATTGAGGAAGATCCTGGAGATGCTGCACGCCACCCACGTGCAGGCCCGGCGCCTCCTGACGGCATCCCAGCGCAAGCAGGCCACCCGCCTGCCCCTGCGCCGCTTCGAAGCCTTCCCCTCACCCCGGGCCCTGGATCTCTTCCTGCAGAAGGTCCGCGACCGCCGGGCGGGGCCGCGAGCATGAGCGACCTGCCGCCGGAGCCGCGCGCCTCCCTCTTCCGCCGGGCCCTCCCCTGGCTGGGTGCCTTCGCTGCCTACCTGGCCCTGGCACTGGCCGCTACCTGGCCTCTTCCCCTGCACCTCGGGACCCAGGTGCTGGGCTATCTGGGCTTCGAGAACACCGCCCAGACGATCTGGCTGTACCATGCCTGGCGGGAATTCCAGGCCGACCTCATCCATCGATTCCTGGACACCTACGGGCCGCTGGGCAGCCTGACCCACCTGGGAGAGTTCTACCGCATCTCGGTCTCATTCCCAGAGAAGAACAGCGTCGCCAACGGGATGGACTTCGTGTGGACCTGGCCCCTGGAGGTCCTGTTCGGCATACCCGCCTACTACAACCTCAAGGCCTTCCTGGTCCTGGCGGCCAACGGCCTGGCGGCGATGGCCCTGGCCCGGGGCGCGGGGGCCGGACGCCTGGCGGCCTGGCTGGGGGGAGCCGTCTTCGCCTTCAACCCCTGGACCTTCCACATGCTGGTCACGGGGCGGATGGTGGAGGCCCAGACCTTCCTGGCGGCGCTGGCGGCCCTGGCCCTCTTGTGGGCCTGGCACCGCCCCCAACCCCGGGCCTGGGCGCTGGCCGGCGGGGCCCTGGGTCTGGTCACGGCCAACTACTGGTTCTACGGCCACTTCATGATCCTGTTCACCCTGGTCTTCCTGGCCTGGCACCTGGTGACCCGCCGCCCGCCCGCCCTGGGCCCCTTCGGCAGGAACCTGGTCTTCTATGGCCTGGCCTTCCTGGTGGTGACCATGCCCGCCGCCCACTCCTACCTGGTCCGCGTGGTCACCGACGAACGCCTGCCCGGCCTGGTCCGCCCCGACCCCGGCGACCGCCCCTCGCTGCAACGCCTGACGCGCCAGACCACGGCGTTCTCGGCGGAAGCCGACTACCCCCTGCGCCAACCCCGCCGGGACCTGTTCGCCGAGGTCAGCCCCCCGTGGTGGCTGCCGTCGCAGCACACCTTCCTGGCCAACGCCACCCTGCTGGCCCTGGTGCCCGCCCTGATCCTGCGCCGCGGGGGCTTCTGGCTGGTGGGTGCCCTGGTCTTCTACCTGCTGCCCCTGGGCCCGTTCCTGAAGTACGGCGGGGAACTGGTGCGGGTGGGAGGCGAGCCGGTGCCCCTGCCCTACCTGCCCCTGCTGTTGCACTTCCCCCTGCTGGAGAAGCTGTTCTGGCCGAACCAGTCGATGTTCCTCTTCGCCATGTGCGTCTCGGTCCTGGTCGCCCTGAACCTGGACTGGCTGCTGCGCCGGACCGGACTGTGGGGCTGGCGGGCGGGCCTGGTCGTGGCCACCCTGGTCGGCGTCATGGCCCTGGAGATGGTGGCCCGGGGCCAGGTTCCGATGATCACCAGCCAGGTGACGGTCCCCGGGCCCTACCTCGCCGAGGGGCGGGGCCGAGGGCACATCTACCTGCCGGTGGGGCGCCGCTACTGGGAGATCCCCCGGGACTACACCTTCAACCGGGACTACTACCACGGCAGCGACCTGACGCTGGTCGACATGCACCTGGCCATGCACGGCGGCAAGGGCCTCTTCGGCCGTCCCCACTACATGGCCGGCAAGGACTACTGGCTGTACGAGCCCTACCACCTGACCACCCAACCCTTCCTGCGCTGGCTGGTGGCCCTGGGCGAGCGCCGGCCTCCCGAGTTCGAGGACCAGGACATGGCCCAGGTCCTGGACGAGGGCTACGAGTTCCTGGTGGTCCACGAGCGCCTGTGCGCCCACCGGGCCGAGCGGGGCGGCTACAAGATCGACCTGCCCGACGGCCGGCGGCGCTACCTGGAGATCTGCGCCACCCTGCGTCAGCGCTTCGGCGCCCCCGTGTACGAAGGATTGGAGTCCTCCTGGGACCAGGGCGGCCAGCCCGGCAGCATCGCCCTGACCCCCTTCCGGGTCTCCATCTACCGGATGCGCCGCTAGGAACGCGGCCTCCCAGGATCAGCCGGACCTGGACGAGCGGGGCAGGACCTGTCCGCAGGCGTAGCTTTCCAGGTGCAGGTGGCGGCCGGCTGCCTGTTGGATGCTCTCCGGAGTCACGCCGCGGATCGCCTGGGGATACCCCTCCAGCAGGCCGTATCCGGCCCCCATCAACTCGAAGAAGGCCAGGCGGCCGGCCTGGACCGCCTTGCGCTGCAGGGCCAGGCTGAAGAGCCCCAGCAGGTGTCGGCGGACACGGGCCAGCTCCTGGCGGGGAACCGGATCCCGCCGGACCCGGTCCAACTCGCCCAGGATGCCGTCCAGGGCCGCCTGACGGTGCTGGGGCGCCGTCCCGATGTGGGCCGAGAAGTGCGCCCGGTCGCGACGCGGCTCCAAACCGGCCCCGACAGCGTAACCCAATCCCCGACGGTCGCGCAGCTCCCGGAACAAACGTCCGCTCATCCCGGCCAGCACGTGACTCAGGACATCCATGGCGAAGAAGTCGGCCGAGGCGAAGGCCGGGCCCATGAAGGACAGAGCCAGCGCCAGGTGCCGCTTGTCGCGCCGCCGGCTGCGGCAGCGGGGGCTGGTGGGGGGATCCTCGGCCACCGGTTCGGGCAGGGCCCGCAGGGGACGCTCCAAGGGGGCGAAGGCTTCCAGGACCAGGTCGCGCATGTGGGTCGCCCGCAGGTCACCGACCACCGCCACCACCATCCGGTCTGGCGAGTACAGGCGTTCGTGCCAGCGGACCAGGTTCGGGACCTGCAGGCGCCGCAGGCTGGCCTGCGAGCCGCCCACCGAGAAGCGGTAGGGGTGGCGGCGATAGAGGGCCGCCTCCGACAGGTCCATCGCGCAGGTGAAGCTGTCGTCCTGCCGCCGCTGCAGTTCGGCCAGGACCAGCGAACGCTCCTTCTCCAACTCCTCCGGAAGGAAGGCCGGCTCCAGGAGACACTCGGCCAACAGGGCCAGAGCCCTGCCCAGGTGGCGGGACAGGGCCGACAGCGTGACCCCGACCAGGTCCTTGGAGGTGAAGGGCGAGTAGCGCGCCCCCAGGAACTCCAGCTCGTCGGCCAACTGCTCGGCCGAACGCCGGCGGGTCCCCTTCAGGAGCATCCTCTGGGTGAGGTGGCTGATGCCCTGGGTCTCGCGGCGCTCGTTGCGGACCCCTCCCAGACAGTAGACCGCCACCGAGGTGATCGGCGAGGAGTGGTTCTCGGCCGCCACGATGCGCAGGCCACCGGGGCCGGTGTACAGGCGCGCGGGGGGGACCTGACGAGGAGCGGTCACGACCGCCCGCCTTCCCCCGAGGGCCGGTAGCGAACCAGGCTGCACCTCTGGGGATCCAGGTAGCGGCGAGCCGCCTTCTGCACTTCGCCGGCCGGAACCGCCGCCAACCGGCGCACGTAGTTCTCGGCCAGGGTGTGGTCCCCCAGCATCTCGTAGTGCCCCAGGATCCGGCCCAGGCCCTCGACCGTCTCCTGCCCGAAGACGAAGGCCGACTCGGCCCGATTGCGGGCCTTCTGCATCTCCCGGGGATCGGGGCCTTCCTGGCCGAACCGGGCCAGCTCCTCGAAGACCTCGGCTTCGACCGCGTCCAGGTTCTCGGCCGGCATGGTGCAGTCCACCACCAGGAAGCCGGGCTCGCGCTCCTGGAAGGCCGAACAGCCGACCCGGGTGACCAGTCCCCTGCGCTCGCGCAGGCGCCGGCACAGACGGGACGAGCGGCCGTCCCCCAGGAGGGAGGCCACCAGGTCACAGGCGGCGGACTCCGGGGCGAAGAGCGACGGCAACGGGAAGCACATCTGCAGGTGCCCCGACCGGATGTCGCCCTC
>CAZQPM010000295.1:0-5270 GCA_964595195.1 uncultured Burkholderiales bacterium
CCAGAACGACATCCTCAAGGAGTTCATGGTCCGCAACACCTACATCTATCCGCCGGCTCCGTCCATGCGGATCGTGGCCGACATCTTCGCCTTCACGGCGAAGCGCATGCCGAAGTTCAACTCGATCTCCATCTCCGGCTACCATATGCAGGAGGCCGGTGCCACCCTGGACCTGGAGCTGGCCTACACCTTGGCGGACGGAGTGGAGTACGTGCGCGCCGGTCTGGCCGCCGGCCTGACCATCGACGAGTTCGCTCCGCGCCTGTCCTTCTTCTTCTGCATCGGCATGAACTACTGGCTGGAGGTGGCCAAGCTGCGCGCAGCGCGCCTCCTGTGGGCCCGCCTGATCCAACCCTTCCAACCCAGGAGCTCCAAGTCCCTGGCCCTGCGCACCCACTGCCAGACGTCAGGCTGGTCGCTGACCGAACAGGATCCCGTCAACAACGTGACCCGCACGGCCCTGGAGGCCCTGGCCGCGGTGCTGGGCCACACCCAGTCCCTGCACACGAACTCGCTGGACGAGGCCATCGCCCTGCCCACGGACTTCTCGGCCCGCATTGCCCGCAACACCCAGTTGGTGTTGCAGGAGGAGGGTGAGATCACCTCCGTGGTCGATCCCTGGGGCGGTTCGTCTTCCCTCGAGGCGCTGACCGCCGCCCTGGTGGACCGGGCCTGGGAGCACATCCAGGAGGTCGAGGCCCTGGGTGGCATGGCCAGGGCCATCGAGGAGGGCCTGCCCCAGCGCCGCATCGAGGAGGCCTCGGCCCGCAAGCAGGCCCGCATCGACGCCTCGCGCGACCGGATCCTCGGGGTGAACCTGTGGAAGGTGGACGACGCCGCCGAGGCCATGGACATCCTGGAGGTCGACAACACCGCGGTGCGCGAGCGGCAACTCGAACGCCTGGCCGAACTGCGGTCCGAGCGCGACCCGCGGGCTGTCGAGGCGGCCTTGGAGGCCCTTTCGGCGGGTGCCGGTGGTGACGGCAACCTGCTGGAGTTGACCCTGAACGCCGTGCGCGTGGGGGCCACGGTGGGCGAGTGCTCGCTGGCCCTGGAGAAGGTCTTCGGCCGCCACGCCAGCCAATCCCAGGGTTTGCGGGGCGTCTACGCCGGCGAGGCGGGCGACCAGCAGGCCCTGGCCCAGGTCCTGGAGCAGACCCGCCAGTTCCTGGAGGAGGAGGGGCGCCGCCCGCGCATGCTGGTGGCCAAGATGGGGCAGGACGGCCACGACCGGGGTGCCAAGGTGATCGCCGCAGCCTTCGCCGACATGGGCTTCGACGTGGACCTGGCTCCGCTCTTCGGGACCCCCGAGGAGGTCGCCCGCCAGGCGGTGGACCACGACGTCCATCTGGTGGGGGTCTCGTCCCTGGCCGGAGGGCACAAGACCCTGGTCCCCCAACTGGTCGAGGAGCTGGCCCGCCTGGGCCGTCCCGATATCCTGGTCGTGGCCGGGGGAGTGATCCCGCGGCAGGACTATGCGGCCCTGCACGAGGCCGGGTGTCTGGAGGTCTTCGGCCCCGGCACCGTGATCCCCCGGGCCGCCGAGAGGATCCTGCAGGCCCTGCGAGGAGCCGCTCCGGCGGCCCGCTGACCCGGCCAACCTTGGTAAGGAGCACAGAGTGCATGAGCCGACTCGTCGAAGTCACGGATTTGATCCTGAGGGATGCCCACCAGAGCCTGCTGGCCACCCGGATGGCCACCGAGGACATGGTCGGGGCCTGTGAACACCTGGACCAGGCCGGGTACTGGTCGCTGGAATGCTGGGGCGGGGCGACGTATGACTCGTGCATCCGCTTCCTGAACGAGGACCCCTGGGAACGCCTGCGCACCTTCCGCAGGCTGATGCCCAACGCCCGTCTGCAGATGCTGTTGCGCGGGCAGAACCTGCTGGGCTATCGACACTATGCCGACGAGGTCGTGGACCGCTTCTGCCAGAGGTCGGCCGCCAACGGGATCGACGTCTTCCGCATCTTCGACGCCCTGAACGACATCCGCAACATGGAAAGGGCCATCGCGGCCGTCAAGAAGGCCGGCAAGCACGCCCAGGGGACGGTCTGCTACACGATCAGCCCCGTGCACCCCGTCGAGGCCTTCGTCGACCTGGCCGTGCAGTTGAAGAAGCGCGGTTGCGACTCGATCTGCATCAAGGACATGGCCGCCCTGCTCAAGCCCCAGCCTGCCCACGACATCGTCAAGGGAATCAAGAAGGCCTGCGGCAAGGACATGCCGGTGCACGTGCACACCCATGCGACCACCGGGGTGACGCTGGTTGCCCTGCAGAAGGCCATCGAGGCCGGTGCTGACATCGTGGATACGGCGATCAGCAGCCTGTGCCTGGGTTCGGGCCACAACCCCACCGAGAGCCTGGTCGAGATGCTGCAGGGGCAGCCCTACCACACCCGCCTGGATATGGAGCGCATCGACAAGGCCCGCCGCCACTTCGACCGCGTCGCCCCGCGCTACGAGGCCTTCATGTCGGCCTACCAGACCGTGGACACCCGGATCTTCGCGTCCCAGATCCCGGGCGGAATGATCTCGAACATGGAGAGCCAGTTGCGCGAGCAGGGGGCCGGAGACCGGATCGAGGCGGTGCTGGAGGAGGTCCCCCGGGTCCGTGAGGCCGCCGGCTTCCCGCCCCTGGTCACCCCGACCTCGCAGATCGTCGGCACCCAGGCGGTCTTCAACGTGCTGATGGGCCCCTACAAGACCATCACCTCGGAGTTCGCCGACCTGATGCTGGGGTACTACGGGGCGACCGCAGCCGAGAAGAACCCGGAAATCGTCGAGAAGGCCCGGCTCAGTTCCCGCAAGGACCCGATCACCTGCCGGCCTGCGGATCTGCTGAACCCCGAGTGGGAGGTCCTGCGCGCCGAGGCCCTGGAACTGGAGGGCTGCAACGGTTCGGACGAGGATGTGCTGACCTACGCCCTGTTCCCGACGACGGCCCCGAAGTTCTTCTCGCAGCGGGCCCAGGGCCCCAGGTCGGTGGCCCGCCCCGAGGGTCCGGCACCTTCCGCGACCGAGCCGCCTACCGTGGCCCAGGCCCGCGAGCGCACCAGCATCACCGAGCCCGTGCGCTATCTGGTGACCCTGGGAGACCGCTCCCACAAGATCACCGTCGAGCCCATGTAGGCTCGGGCAGCCTCTTCCCAGCGAAAGGAACCATCCTATGTTGACCATGACAGATCGGCTGAAGATCCTGGCCGAAAAGCGGCGGAAGCTTCTGGAGTGCGGCGGAGCCAGGAGGATCGAGAAGCAGCATTCCGAGGGCAAGCTTTCGGCCCGCGAGCGCCTGGAGGTCCTGCTGGACCCCGAGAGCTTCAGCGAGCAGGGCCTGTTTGCCCAGCACCGCAGCACCCACTTCGGCATGGCCGACAAGGAGGTGCCCGCCGACGGGGTCGTGACCGGGTTCGGTTCGGTCGACGGGCGCCGGGTCCATGTGGCCAGCCAGGACTTCACGGCCCTGGGCGGGGCCGCCGGAGAGGTCCACTGCGACAAGATCGTGGCGGCCATGCAGGGTGCATTGAAGACCGGGACCCCCTTCGTGTTCCTGAACGACTCGGGTGGGGCCCGGGTCCAGGAGGGGATCGACAGCCTTGCCGGCTATGGTCGGGTCTTCTACCAGAACGTCCTGATGTCCGGGGCGGTGCCCCAGATCTCGATCATCTGTGGGCCCTGTGCAGGCGGGGCCGCCTACAGCCCCGCCCTGACCGACTTCATCATCCAGACGCGGCAGGCCCGGATGTTCATCACCGGGCCCCAGGTCATCAAGCAGGTTACCGGTGAGGAGATCACCCAGGAGGCCCTGGGGGGTCCCGACGCCCACATGACCCTGGCCGGCAACATCCACTTCATCGCCGACGACGACCAGCACGCCATGCAGTTGTGCCGGCAACTCCTGGGCTTCCTGCCCTCCAACAACCTCGAGGACCCGCCCATCCACGAGTTCCACGGGACCGTGGGCCCCGTCCCGGATCTCCGCGACATCCTGCCGGTCGAGGCCAAGCACCCTTACGACGTGCGCCGGGTCATCGAGCTGATCGTCGACGACGGGTATCTCCTGGAGGTCCAGGCTGACTTTGCCCCCAACCTGGTCGTGGGTTTCGGCCGTCTGGCGGGGCGCACCGTCGGCGTGGTCGCCAACCAGCCGGCTTCGGGCGCGGGGGTGCTGGACATCAACGCCTCCTGCAAGGGGGCCCGCTTCATCCGCACCTGCAACGTCTTCAACATTCCCCTGGTGAACCTGGTGGACATCCCCGGCTTCCTGCCCGGCACCACCCAGGAGCACGGGGGCATCATCCGCAACGGGGCCAAGATGCTCTTTGCCTACTCGGCCTCGACGGTGCCCAAGCTGACGGTGATCATGCGCAAGGCCTACGGAGGCGCGTTCCTGGCCATGTGCTGCAAGGACCTGGGGGCCGACCGCGTCTTCGCCTGGCCTCAGGCCGAGATCGCCGTGATGGGGGCCGAGGGCGCCGCCGAGATCATCTTCCGCAAGGAGATTTCCGAGGCCGAGGACCCGGCTGCCCGGCGCAAGGAGCTGACCGAGACCTATCGGGAGGCCTTCGCCAATCCCTACGTGGCCGCGGCCCGGCGCCACGTGGACGACGTCATCGACCCTGCCGACACGCGCAGGGTCCTGGTGGAGGCCCTGGACCTGCTGCATCGCAAGCGCGAGTTGCGCCCCCACAAGAAGCACGGCAACATCCCGCTCTGAGGGCACGAGGAGGCTCCATGCGCTGGTTCGTCACTCTTCTGCTGGGCGCCGCCGGGGGATACCTGGCGGCGCGTCTGGCCACCCGCACGGAACTCGACGAGTTCCAGCGGGACCTTGCGGATCGGGATCGCCGCTCGGCTGCGCCGACTCCTTCTCCGACTGCGCCTCTCAGGGCCTCCGAGATGGCGGTTCCCCAACCGCCACCTCCTGAGGCTCCGGGGATCGACCCGGCCAAGGTCATGCTGATCGCGGCCACGGTGGCCGCCTACCTCGGCAAGCACGCCGTGGTTCGCCGGATCAAGGTGGCAGGGCACCGCACGGGGGACCCCTGGGCCGTCTATGGCCGGGCCACCCTGCAGGCCTCGCACGACCTGGTCCAGGTTCACCGCTAAGGTTTCCCACCCCAACGATCCAGCCTCAGGAGGTTCCGATGAAGCTCAAGATCACCATCGACGACACGGTCTACGAGGTCGACGTGGACGTCCTGGAGGACTCCCCACTGCCGCCGGGTGGCTACGCCGCGGCCGCCGTCCGCGCATCCTCGGCGGGTGCC
>CAZQPM010000296.1:0-5242 GCA_964595195.1 uncultured Burkholderiales bacterium
GGCGGGTGGACAGGAGTCGGGCCCTTTTTGGGGAATGCATCCCCAATCGCTGTGCCGGGAGGTGAGCGGACCGTGGCGGACATCAAGGATGAGCGTTGTTTGGAGGGCTTCTCGGGCCGGATCGGCCAGAGTCTGCGGCTGACGCGCACGGCCGATGGCCGCCGTCAGGTGCGGACCGTCGAGTCCGTCTGCGGCCAGGATCCGCAGTGCTGGGAGTCCTTCCAGGAGGCCCTGGCCTACGCCCGGCAGACCCGGCATCTGCAGGAGTATCGGCGGGTCGCCCGCCAGCGCGGTTCCTCGCCCATGCAGGTGGCGACGGCCGACTTCCTGCACGCGCCGGAGATCCACCACATCGACCTGGCCGACTACCGCGGCCTGCCCGGGGATCCCATCCGCATCTACGCTTCCGATGACGTGGCCGTCACGCGGGTCGGAGTGCTGATCGTGGACGCCTCCAACCACCTGATCGAGATGGGCCTGGCCAACTTCGAGAGTGGGGACCGCTGGGTCTACGTGGCTTCACGCACGGCCCCGGGGGACCACGTCCGGGTCGTGGTGGACGCGGCCGACCTGCCCGGGCACCTCACCGAGGGGCGCGCCGAGAAGAGCGTGTAGCTCGCGGCGCAGGTGCCGTCGCCCCGGACGGCAAAGGGCCCGGCATGGATGACCTGTCGATCTGCCTGGTGACCGCCCCCTCCCTGGAAGAGGCTCGCAGCCTGGCGCGCTCGCTCCTGGAGGACCGCCTGGTGGCTTGCGTCAACCTGGTACCCTCCGTGCAGTCCCTGTATTGGTGGGAGGGGCGCATCGACGAGTCCCAGGAGGTGCTGCTGGTCCTCAAGACCCGCACCGAGCGGGTTCCCGACCTGGCCGCCAGCGTCCGCGCACAGCACTCCTACAGCGTTCCCGAGGTGGTCTCCTGGCCCCTGGGGCCAGGCAACCCCGACTACCTGGGCTGGGTGTCCGCGGAGGTCGCCCCCCGCTCCTGAAGGGCGGTCCTGGCGGCTTGACTTCTGGACGTCCCGTCGTGATGACCGGAGGGATAGGCCAGCAACGCGGCCGGTCAAGGAGGCTACACCTGCATGGACGCCATCGATCCCCGTCTCCACATCAGCCAGGTTCCCCCCACCCTGGTTCGCGGGCCCCGAGAGGTCCAACCCCGCCCGCAGGAGACGCCCGTCTCGGGTCCTGCCGAAACCTTCCAGACCGGTGAGGCCGACGAGTTGGGCCAAGCCCGACGGCTGAGCCGGACGGCCTCGGCCCGGGCCAGTCAGGTTCCCGATTTCCAGTTCGGTTCCAGTGGCGAGTCCGTCTCCCGCATGGAGGCCCTGCGTCAGGGAGGTCTGGCCGAGGAACTCCGGGCCCAGCGCAAGGAGCTCAAGGCCCAACGCAAGGAACTGCGCGAGGGAGGCAACCTGGCCGACAAGGCCCAGGTGGATGGCGGACTGCGCGATGTCGATTCGGCCCTGCAGCGGATCGAGGTGGCCCACCGGACCTCCAAGTGGGACCAGGTGTCGTCGGCCGTGGACGGCGAGGTCTCGGCCACCTACCGTTCCTACTTCGTTCACGGGAACACGCCGATCAAGGAGATGCAGGAAGTCCTGCGCACCGCCCGGGACCTGGAGAATCCGGACTCCGCCCGGCGCCTGAAGGGCAACGATGTGCGTCCCCTGGTCCGGGACGAGATCTGGAAGACCAAGATGGACCGCCTGGAAGAGGTGGCCCGCCAACCGGTTCGCGACGGCCGACCGGTGGAGGTCGACGCCGAGTACTACGAACTGGCCAGCCCCGACTACCTGGAGAAGCTGTCCCGTGCCGCGCGGGGCGGGGCGGACGTCAAGGTCCTGATGGATCCGGGTCAGATCTCCAAGATGGGGGGAACCCCGGACGCCACATCCCTGGCCTCCCGGTTGAACACCGTGCGGCGCCTGGAGGAGGGTTCGGGGGGCAAGGCGGCCGTCCAGTTCTTTGCCAACCACGAGGTCCTGGGGGGCCAGACCGAGATCATGCACCGCAAACTGCTGCGCGTCGGGGATGGCGTGGTGTTCGGGGGCATGAACGCGAACCAGGGCTCGGGCGAGAACGTCGACTTCGGGATGGAGATCCATGGCTCCGGGGCCGCGCGCTTCGTCGAGACCTTCCGTCAGGACGTGGAACTGTCGCGGGGCCGCTCGCCCGAGGCCATCTACGGCAAGCAGTTGCAGGAACTGCGGACCTCCGAGGAGGTGGCCCTGTCGCCTCGCGGGGTCGTGGAGCTGCTTGAGGCCCAGTTGCCCGGCGGGCCCAAGACCGGCGAGTCCTGGTCCCAGAGGGTCGAGCGCGTGGTCGAGAACGCTTCCTACCAGGGCCTGAGGCCCTCGGATGTGGCGGAGATCCCGGGCGCGGGCCAGCCGGGGCAGGTCACCCCCGCCGAGGAGAAGGCCTGGCTCCTGTCCGGCCGTGGCGACGCCCGGATGACCGAGCGGGGCCGGAACCTCCTGGCCGACGGGCTGGAAGGGGCCGTGCAGCGGATGAACGCTCAGCCCAACCAGCAGGCCCTGCAGGCCATCGAGGCGCCCAGTTCCCGGCCGGTCGGCAACGAGACGCTGGCGGTCGGCGACACCTCGGTCGAGCGCCAGGCCCTGGTCCTCCACGCGATCGACTCGGCCCAGAAGTACATCAAGGTCTCGGCCTTCGTCCTCAACGAGGACATGGCCCGCCTGCTGGTCGAGAAGAAGCAGAGCATGCAGGCCCGGGGCCAGGACTTCCAGGTCCAGGTGGTCATGGACCCCGGCGTCTACTCCTACGGGGGCTCACCCAACGAGAAGGCCCACCGTCTGCTGGAGGACAGCGGGGTAGAAGTACGTTGGGCCGCCCTGGATCGCAGCAGTCCCGACCACGACCGCAAGGTCCACGCCAAGCTGATGCTGACGGACCAGATGATGGTGGCCGGCAGCACGAACTTCTCGTCGAAGGGACTGCGGGACAACTGGGAGCTCTCGGACGTAACCTTCTTCCAGGATGAGGCCAGCCGGGCGGACCAGCAGAAGGTGGAAGCCGACTTCCAGCACCTGTGGGAGAAGGAGTCGCTGGCGATCGACACCCGGGCCCTGGCCGAGAAGAAGCACGGAACCGAGCGGGGCGCCGAGGCCGACTACCTCCGCGAGCAGACCCGGACCTCAAGCCTGAGAGGCTTCCTGCGCGGGATCGGCAACCTGGAGAAGGAGATCGGAGCCCAGGTCCAGGACCTGTGCACCTCCGACCCCGTCCTGGCCTATACGGTCCAGCAGCGGGTGCGCGAAGGGCAGGCCGAAGGATACGCCACCCTGCAGGCCGTGGGCGAAGAGCGTCTGACCCGGATGCGGCACGGTTCGGCGGCCTGGAAGACCCTGCAGGAGATGCGCGCCGAGGGGGCTTGACCGGTCGGGTAACCTGGGGGCAGGGATCGGTCCCCCTCTGCAGAACGCCCCCCCGCCCGTGGGGGGCGTCTGCCGTGGTATCTGGACGGGCCAGAGGTTGGAGCCCCTAGAATGCCGATGATATCTGCATCCTCACCCCGGCGGCGTTTCCTGGACTGGAGCCTGGCCATCTGGGTCAAGATTTCCCTGCTGTCCAGCCTCTCGACCGTGCTGATGCTGGCCGTGCAGGTTCCGCTCTTCCCCAGTGCCCCCTTCCTGACCTATGACCTGTCCGAGGTCCCGGCCCTGGTGGCCGGTTTCGCCCTGGGGCCGGTTCCCGGGATGGCGGTGGTGGTCCTGAAGAACCTGCTCTTCCTGGTCCAGCGGCCCCAGCCCTCGGAACTGGTCGGGATCCCCATGAACC
The DNA here is from genome assembly GCA_964595195.1 of uncultured Burkholderiales bacterium. Lineage (GTDB taxonomy): Bacteria > Vulcanimicrobiota > Xenobia > Xenobiales > Xenobiaceae > CAZQPM01. The sequence goes on from CAZQPM010000296.1 coordinate 3,799, forward strand.
TGGTGGCCGGCCTGACCATGGTGGCCGTCTCGGCAGGCTTCTACTGGAGGCGCAAGAGCCGCCTGCGGGCCATGCTGGGTCTGGCCCTGGGGGCCGTGGCCATGGCGGCCGTGATGATTCCCGTCAACCTGCTGGCCCTGCCCCTGTTCACCTGGATCTTCGGCGGTCCCGAAACCCGGGATCTGGCCACCTTCGTCGTGGTCACCGTGACGCCGTTCAACCTGGTGAAGGGCGCTCTGTCCGGCACCCTCACCTTCCTGGTCTACAAGCGCATCTCCGCCTTCCTGAAGAACTGGTAGGGCGGCCAGGAAGTTGCGTATGCAGCCGTAATGGCGCTTTCCGGGTTTCCGACCCGGAAGGGGGCAGGCCCGGCTCTATGGAAGAGGGCCTGCCTCCCGGCTGAATCTACCCTTTGCCGGATTCGGAGCCTTCCTTGCCGGAGATCACCCGGTTCTTCCAGGACGTCAGCCTGGGCGACCTGCTGGATGTCGCCCTGGTAACCTTGTTGTTGTACTACCTGCTGCTGGCCCTGCGCGGGACCCGGGCTGTCCAGATCCTCCAGGGCTTCACGGTCCTGGTGATCCTCCTGGCCCTGGCCTACGTGGCCCGTCTGCAGACGCTGACGTATCTGCTCAACGGCGTGCTGGTCTCGACGGCGGTCGCCCTGCCGGTGGTCTTCCAACCCGAATTGAGGCGGACCCTGATGCGTCTGGGCCAGCAGGGCCTCCTGCCGACCAGTTCGCTGCGGAACCTCGGCAAGGAGGAACTGAATCGCCTGGTCGACGAGGTCTCCTTCGCCGCCTCCAATCTGTCCCTGGCCCGCTATGGCGCCCTGATGGTCCTCGAGCAGGAGACGGGGCTGGAGGAGATCGTCGAGACCGGGCAACCGATCCAGGGGAAGACTTCCGCCAAGCTGCTGCAGACCATCTTCCAGCCCAAGACCCCCCTGCACGACGGGGCGGTGGTCATCCGTGGCACGGAACTGGTGGCGGCGGCCTGCTACCTGCCGCTGACCGAGCAGGTGGTCGACGCGCGCTTCGGAACCCGGCATCGTGCCGCCATCGGCATCACCGAACAGACCGATGCCGTCGTGGTCGTGGTCTCGGAAGAGACCGGAGAGGTCCGCGTGGCCCGGGAGGGCCGTTTCTCCCGCCCCATGACCGAGGAGACCGACGTGCGCAAGGCCTTGAACCAGTTGCTGGCGGCTGAGATCTATCGGGGACGGACCACGCGCACCAAGGTGATGCCCCAGGCTGAGGCCGGCGCATGAAATTCCTGCGCCAGAACCTGGGTCTGAAACTGCTGGCCCTGTTCCTGGCGTTGTGCGCTTGGAGCGCGGTGCGGCTGACCGCTGCCCCGACGGTGGAGATTCCGGCGCAACGCGTCTTCTTCAAACCCCTGGAACGCGTGGAGCCCGAAGCGGCCGGCCTGGCCTACGAGATCA
>CAZQPM010000297.1:0-621 GCA_964595195.1 uncultured Burkholderiales bacterium
GTGCAGGAGATGCACGTCGACGGGTTCCGTTTCGACCTGGCCTCCACCCTGGCCCGCGAGGGCCAGGACCACTCCTATGACCCGGGAGCGGGCCTTCTGGACATCCTGCGTCAGGATCCCGTCCTGGCCCGGGTGAAGCTGGTCTCCGAGCCCTGGGACATCGGCCCCGGAGGCTACCAGGTCGGCGGCTTCCCTCGAGGCTGGAGCGAGTGGAACGGGGCCTGGCGGGACGTGGTGCGCCGCTTCTGGAAGGGAGACTCGGGCGTCCTGGGTCAGATGGCCTTCAAGGTCAGCGGGTCCAGCGACCTCTACTGGAACCGCACCCCACAGGCCAGCGTGAACTTCGTCACGGTCCATGACGGCTTCACCCTGGCCGACCTGGTCAGCTACAACCAGAAGCACAACCTGGCCAACCTGGAGGGCAACCGCGACGGCAGCAACGACAACCTCAGTTGGAACTGTGGAGCCGAGGGGGTCACCTCGGACCCCGCCATCCTGGCGCTGCGTGCCCGACAGCAGCGCAATTTCCTGCTGACGCTGTTCATGTCCCAAGGCGTCCCTCTGCTTCTGGCTGGAGACGAGATCGGGCGCACGCAGTCGGGCAACAACAACGCCTACTGT
>CAZQPM010000297.1:631-5240 GCA_964595195.1 uncultured Burkholderiales bacterium
GGACAACGAGGTTTCCTGGGTCGATTGGAACCTGACCCCCGAGCGCAGCGACCTGCTCCAATTCACGCGGCGCGTCATCAATCTGCGGCGCACCCACCCGGTGTTCCGCCGCACGACCTTCTTCAAAGGCCAGTTCCTCGAGCAGTCACGGGCCCTGAAGGATGTGGCCTGGATCTCGCCCGAGGGCCGTGAGATGAGCCAGGCCGATTGGGGTGCCCCCGAAGGCCGATGCCTGGGGATGTACCTTGCGGGAGACTGCCTGGAGGAGACCTACCAGCACGGCGAGCCGATCGAGGACAACTCGTTCCTGTTCCTGATGAACGCGGCCGCCACCCCGATCGACTTCAGTCTGCCGCGGATGCGTCCCGGGACCGAGTGGAGCCTGGTACTGCACACGGATGCCGGGTCCTCCTTCTCCCCGAAGAGGTGGCTTGTGACCATGCCGCGGAACTCTGCGGCGCTCCTGATGGAAGTCCCGGCTGAGGACCCGGCGTTGCACTGAGGTTCCGGCAGCCTCGGTCGTATCGGGTTTCACGCAGATGGCTCGAGGGCTGACGCGGTGCTCCCGACCGCACTGCCCGGTCGGACGGCCTGGACATCAGGTCGGCTGGGCTGCCTCCGACGCGGTTGCAGGCGACCCGCGCGGAGGTAGATCACCCTGCCCCCGGCGCGCCCGCATGGAGCTCAGCAGTCCTCCCGAACGGCTGGGACCATCCTGGGGGCTGGGCTCGTCGTCCTCCCCCCGCAGTTGACGCAGGGCTCTCTCGATGATGGACGCGACGCGCTCGATCGGCTCGTCGCTGACGTCCACCGCGTCCGCCAGGGAGACCTGACCCGAGACCGCCTTGTAGACGGCATCCTCCTTCAGGGTCTCCATGCCCGAACTCAGGGCCAGGAAACCCAGGTCCTCCTCGTCGAGGTCGGTGGACAGGCGGCGCTTGATCCGGTCGCCCATCTCCAGCACCTCCTGGACCCCCTGCAGCCCCTGGAAACCCAAGCCGCGGCACGCCGGGCACCCCACGGGCTCGAAGGTGGTCACCTGGGCCAACGGGGCCGTGCGCACCGACCGGGGGCACTGCGGACAGAGGCGTCGCAGCAGCACCTGGGAGACGACCCCGGCCAGGCCCTGCCGCAGTCGATTCGGGGGGACTCCGAACTCCACCATCCGGAGCAGGGCCCCGACGCAGGTAGAGGCCGTGATCGAGGCCAGGACCTGCACGCCGTTGAGGGCCATGCGCATGGCCAGGTCGGCGGTCTGGGAATCGACCAGTTCGCCGACCATCACGATCTCCGGATCCAACCGCATCACGGCGCGCAGGGCGGTGGCGCAGTCCATGGTGGCGGGATCGACCTGGACCTGGTTGATCCCCGGGACGTAGCACTCCACCGGGTCCTCCACCGTGGTGACGTCGCGGTTACCCTGGTTCAGCGCCGTGAGCAGGCTGTAGAGGGTCGTGGTCCGCCCCGAGCCCGAAGGTCCGGCCACCAGCACCAGGCCGGAACGGCGTTCCAGGAGGTGGGACACCTTTCGGGCCGTCTCGGACCGGTATCCCAGAAGCGAGAAGTCGCGCAACAGGGAGAGGTCGAAGATGCGCACCACGACCCGATCGCCAAACACCTGGGGAATCGTGGAGACGCGGAAGCTGAGCAGACGCCCCTCCACCTCCAGGCTGAAGCGGCCCATGCCGGGGCCGCGGCCGACGGGAGTCAGGCCTGCGGCAGCCCGAAGCTGCACGGTGAGGGGGTGCGGCTTGCGCTCGCCGGCAGGGTGGGCGATGAATCCGACGTCGCGCAGTTCCGTGCCGACTCGGAAGCGCACCCTCAGGTCGCGCGGGGTGGGGACGAAGTGCACCACGTTGGCGCCCCGTCGACCCGCCACAACGAGAAAGGACTGGAAGTTCGAGGTGTCCAGCCCGCTGAAATCCCCCTGGAAATCCTCGGTGATCAAGTGGACTGGGGTTCCGCGGACGGGGCGTGGATCCTTCAAGCCGGGACGGCCACGGGTCGAGGCCGTGGATCCGGAGACCGAAGGGACGGATGCTGCAGTGCCGCGAGGGTCTGGCCGCGGACCCTCGAAGTGCCGCGGCGGCCATGGACGGGCTTGCTCCTGGCAGGCCCGACCCGCGGTCACCTGGCCACCTTCGGCCCTCGCGGGTCGGGGTGCCAGAGGTCGAGCAAACCGAGCGAGGGCCGGGGGTTGGGTTGGGAACCGAACCATGACACAGACCGGACTCAGCAGCGCAGAATACCGACTGTTGGTCGAACAGGCGCCGATCATGATCTGGCGCGCGGACACATCGGCGGGCTGCGATTACTTCAACGAGCGTTGGCTGGCCTTCACCGGCCGGACCATGGCCCAGGAGATGGGCAACGGGTGGGCCGAGGGGGTCCATCCCGACGACTTCCAGCGGTGTCTCGACATCTACCTGGCGGCGTTCGACCGGCACGTCTCGTTCGAGATGGAGTACCGCCTGCGGCGCCACGATGGCCAGTATCGCTGGCTCTTCGACCGCGGGGTGCCCATCTTCGCCGAGGATTCCAGCTTCCTGGGCTACACCGGCAGTTGCATCGACGTCCACGACCGGATTGAAGCGCGGGAGGCCCTGCGCCAGGCCCAGGAACGGGAGTTGCAGCAACTCCGGGGGCTCATCCCGATCTGCGCCTGGTGCAGGAAGGTCAGGGAAGATGGGGGGTTCTGGACGCAGGTCGAGGTCTACATCGCGAAGCGCTCGCAGGCCGACTTCACCCACAGCATCTGCCCGGACTGCCAGGCCAGGATGCAGGAGGGGGAAGCGGCCCCACCGCCCGCTGCCCCCTCCCAGGCCGACTGAGCCAAGACCGCCTGGCCCCTACCCCCGGGCCCAGGCGGCCGGGCCCGTGTGGTAGAGGTTGTTCCCCTGGCTGTCGATGGCCACCACGACCGGCAGGTCCTCGACCTCCATGCGGCGGACGGCCTCGGTGCCCAGGTCCTCCCAGGCCACGACCTCCACGGACTTGATGCGCTGCGCGATCAGGGCCCCGGCCCCCCCGGTGGCGGCGAAGTACACGCACCCGTGCTGCTTCATGGCCTCGATGACGGCGGGGCTGCGGTCGCCCTTGCCGATCATGCCCCGCAGTCCGTGAGCGATCAGGGTCGGCGAGAAGGCGTCCATCCGCGAGGAGGTCGTCGGCCCCGCGCTGCCTACCGGCTTGCCGGGTTGGGCTGGCGTGGGTCCCACGAAGTACAGGGTCGCCCCCTGCAGATCCACGGGGAGGGGTTGTCCGGCGGCCAGCAGCTCGCACATCCGCTTGTGGGCGGCGTCGCGAGCCGTGTACAGGGTTCCCGTCAGGCTGACCTCGTCCCCGGCGCGCAGGGCCGCCACGTCTTCGACCTGCAGGGGCAGATTGAGCTTCTTCATGTCGATCCTCACAGTGCCACGGAAGCGTGGCGGGCAGCGTGGCAGTTCAGGTTCACGGCCACCGGCAGGGAAGCGATGTGACAGGGCGCCGTCTCGATGTGCACCGCCAGGGCAGTTGTGCGGCCACCCAGGCCCTGGGGCCCGACGCCCGTGGCGTTCACCTTCTCCAGCAACTCCCTCTCGAAGTCCGCGTAACGCGGATCGGGGTGCACCGAGCCCACCTTGCGCAGGAGGGCCTTCTTGGCCAGATAGGGGGCCATCTCGAAGTTGCCGCCCAGGCCGACACCGACGATGATCGGAGGGCAGGGGTTGCCGCCGGCGCGCCTCACGGTCTCGACCACGAAGTCGGCCACGCCCTCCTTCCCCACCAGGGGCTTGAGCATGGCCATCGCGCTCATGTTCTCGGAGCCCCCGCCCTTGGGAGCCAGGGTGATCCGGAAGACGTCTCCGGGCACCGGCTCGACGTGAACCACCGGGGGGCCATTGGTCTTGGAGTTGACCCTCTCGAGGAGGGGATCCCGGACGATGGACATCCGCAGATGGCCCTCGGTGTAGCCCTGGCGCGTACCCTCGGCCAGGGCCTCCAACAGGCCGGCACCCTCGATCCGGACCTCGTGGCCCAGTTCCACGAAATACACGGCCACGCCGGTATCCTGGCACATCGGCACCCGCTCGCGGGCGGCCAGGTCGGCATTCTCGGTGAGTTGTCCCAGGATCGACAGACCCAGGGGCGACTCCTCACGGGCCCGGGCGCGCTCCAGGGCCTGCCGGACGTCGTTCGGCAGGTCGAAGGCCGCGCGCTGGCACAATTCAGCCACGGCGGCGATGATCGCATCGGTTTGGATGGTCTTCACAATCAATACACCTTTCCTCGGAAGGGGCTGGCGTCGACCTCGGCCTCAGGCTCGATGAGGTCATCCTGGGCGGGCGGCAACTCGTCGAAGAACTCGATGGGCTCCTCTTCCTGTCCTACGATACCCACCATCAGGTAGCGCCGGGTCATCGGATCGAACTTTTACTCCTTCAACATCCGGAAGCGCTCGATCTGACCGGCTCTCTTGACGTGGCAGCGCTTGCCCGTGCAGTAGAAGGGTTGCCCCGAGAACAGCACGTGATCCCCCTCGCCCGGAGCGATCTCGATGTCCTTCGCGATGAGGTCCAGGACCCTGCGCTCCACCTCGGCCAGGTCGATGTCCGGGGGCCGATCGAAG
>CAZQPM010000298.1:0-5215 GCA_964595195.1 uncultured Burkholderiales bacterium
GGTGGACCTGGGGGGCCTGGCCCAGGCCGGCACCATCTCCCGGCGCCACGCCCGCCTGATCCACGGGGGCCAGGAGGTGCTGCTGGAGGACCTGGGCAGCGCCAACGGCACCTTCGTCAATCAGGACAGGCTGCTGCAGGGTGTCCAGAGACCCGTCTTCGAGAATGATGAGTTGCGCTTCGGGGCCGTGCGCTTCGTCTTCCACTGGCGCAGGAAGGGACGGTCCTGAAGATGTCGCTGGCTGTGGAGTATCCCGTGTCGGAGGCCCTGATGAAGTGGGCCCGGACCGCCGAGGCGCAGACCCTCCCCGACGTCTTCCGGCGCACGGTCGCGCGGGTCGGGAGCCGCCCCTACCTGGGATCCAAGGTCAACGGGGCCTTCAAGTTCCAGACCTACGCCCAGGTCCAGGTCCAGGTCCACAACCTGGCCTCGGCCCTGATCGAACTGGGTCTGGAACCCGGGGACCGGGTCGCCAACTTCTCGAACAACCGGCCGGAATGGCCCATCACCGATCTGGGCTCGGTGCACGCCGCGTGCATCCACGTTCCGATGTACGCCACCCTGAACCACGGCGACCTGGGGTACATCCTGAAGGATTCCCGGGCCCGGGTGGTGGTGGTTGCCACCGAGGAGCACCTGCGCAAGGTCCTGGCGATCGAGAAGGATTGTCCGGATCTGGAGCATGTGGTCGTCATCGAGGCCTGTCAGGGGTCGTCCAGCAAGCGCCTGTGGACCTGGCAGGAACTCCTGCAGATGGGGGCCGCGAAGTTGCGGGTGCACCTTCCCGAGGTGGAGAAGCGCGTGGCCAACCTGATGGCCTGGGACGTGTGCAGCCTGGTCTACACCTCGGGGACGACCGGTCACCCCAAGGGGGCCATGTTGATGCACGGCAACTTCGTCTCCAACGCCAGCACCCTGGTGCCGTGGATCCAGGCCACCTCCGAGGACGTGGAGCTCTCCTTCCTGCCGCTGTCGCACGTCTTCGAGCGGATCGGCTACTACGTGATGACCGTGGCCGGCGGTTCCATCGGCTACGCCACCAGCATTGATACGGTGGCCGAGGACCTGATGCTGCTGCGGCCCACCATCGTGCCCAGCGTGCCGCGTCTCTTCGAGAAGATCTTCGCCCGCGTGATGGACCAGGCTCATGGCCTGAAGGGCGCGCTCCTGCGCTGGGCCCTGGGGGTCGGCAGGTCCTATCGCGAGGCCCGGCTCCAGGGCCCGGTTCCCAGTGGTCTGGCCCTGCGCAGGGCCCTGGGGCACCGACTGGTCTTCTCGGAGATCCAGCCCCGGACCGGCGGACGGGTGCGCTGCTTCTTCTCGGGTGGTGCCGCCTTGCGCCGCGACGTGGGAGAGTTCTTCCTGAACGCGGGGATCCCCATCGTGGAGGGTTACGGCCTGACCGAGACCAGCCCGGTGCTGACGGTCAATCCCATGGACGAACCTCGGGTGGGCACGGTGGGCCAGGTGGTTCCCGGTGTCGAGGTCCGGATCGCCGATGACGGCGAGATCCTGGCCCGCGGGCCGAGCGTGATGCGCGGCTACTTCAATCGCCCGGAGGCCACGGCCGAGGCCCTGGACCCCGACGGCTGGTTCCATACCGGCGACGTGGGACGCTTTGACGCCGACGGTTACCTGGTCATCACCGATCGCAAGAAGGAACTGCTGGTGATGTCCAACGGCAAGAACGTGGCTCCCCAGCCGCTGGAGCAGCAGATCAAGGCCAGCCCCTGGATCGAGCAGGCGGTGGTCATCGGGGACAACCGGAACTTCGTCAGCGCCCTGGTCGTTCCCGCCTGGGAGCGACTGGAGGACTGGGGACGGAGCCGGGGACTCACGGGCGACCGCGCGGCACTGGCCGTCCATCCCGAGGTCGTGGCCCTGTTGATGGCCGAGGTCCAGGTCGCCTGCCAGGACTTCTCCAACTACGAGAAGGTCAAGAAGATCACGGTGCTGACGCGCGAACTGAGCATGGACCAGGGAGAGTTGACCCCCACGCTGAAGGTCAAGAGGCGCGTGGTCGACGAGCGCTTCCGCAGCGAAATCGAGGGGATGTACTCCTGAAGGACGCGGTTTCGGCATCCCCATGACCTGTGCTATAGTGACCCCTGCGCGTCCCCAACGTCATTCCCAGGAGGAGACCATGGAAGGCATGGACCAGGCCGGACTCAAGAACCAGAAGCTGGACCCCTCGCTGCGCTCGCTGCTCGATCAGGGAAGCGCACCGCAGGTGTCGGTGATCGTGCAGACCGTCGACGGCCTGAAGGAGGAGGACCGCCGCACCGTCGGCAGTCTCGGAGGTCGGATCAAGGACGATCTGTACATCATCAACGCCTTCTCCGCCGAACTGACGCCCAAGGCGATCGAGATGCTGATCCTCTCGGATCGGGTGACCCGGATCTTCCACGATGCCGAGGTCCACGCCAACTGACGTCGACGATGACGTCCACCATGTCTTGGCGAGCCTGCTACACCGACTCAAGGAGTTCCCCGCGATGAAGACCGCCGTCCAGGAAGACCTCTTCGACAAGATCGTGTCGCTGTGCAAGCGGCGCGGCTTCGTCTACCCCGGTTCGGAGATCTACGGAGGCCTGGCCAACTGCTGGGACTACGGGCCCCTGGGCTCGCAGTTCAAGAAGAATGTCAAGGACCTGTGGTGGCGCACCGTCGTGCAGGAACGCGGTGACATGGTCGGCCTGGACGCGGCCATCCTGATGCACCCCCGCACCTGGGTGGCCTCAGGCCACACCGAGGCCTTCTCAGACCCCCTGGTCGACTGCCGCAAGTGCAAGCAGCGTTACCGCGCCGATGACCTGGCCGCCGACGCGGTCTGCCCGGAGGGCGGAGCCCACGATCTGACCGAGGTCCGCCAGTTCAACCTGATGTTCGAGACCCAGATGGGCGTCGTCCAGGACGAGACCTCGCGGGTCTACCTGCGTCCCGAGACGGCCCAGGGCATCTTCGTGAACTTCCGCAACGTCCAGACGACCTCGCGCAAGAAGCTGCCCTTCGGCATCGCCCAGATCGGCAAGTCCTTCCGCAACGAGATCACCCCCCGGCGTTTCACCTTCCGGACCCGCGAGTTCGAGCAGATGGAGATCGAATACTTCGTCCACCCCGACCGGGCCGAGCAGGCCTTCAACGAGTGGGTCCAGGCCCGCCATTCCTGGTATCTGGACCACGGCATTCGGCCCGAGAACCTGCGCCTGCGGGCCCACGATGCCGACGAACTGGCCCACTACGCCCGGGGCTGCTACGATATCGAGTACCTCTTCCCGTGGGGCTGGTCGGAGTTGGAGGGGATCGCCAACCGGACCGACTTCGACCTGAAGCGCCACGCCGAGCACTCCGGCAAGGACCTGGCCTACTTCGACCCGGATACCAACGAGCACGTGGTCCCCTGGGTGATCGAGCCCTCCGGGGGAGTGGACCGGGCGACTCTGGCCTTCCTGGTAGATTCCTACTGCGAGGACAAGGCCGTCTCGGCCAAGGGACAGGAGGAGACCCGGGTGGTCCTGCGCCTGCACCCGCGCCTGGCCCCGATCCAGGTGGCCGTCCTGCCCCTGCTCAGGAACAAGCCGGAACTGGTGGCCACGGCCGAGAACATCCAGGCGGACCTGCGCAAGCGCTACCTGACCGACTACGACGACCGGGGTCAGATCGGCAAGCGCTATCGCCGCCAGGATGAAGCCGGCACCCCCCTGTGCCTGACTGTGGACTTCACCACGCTGGAGGACCAGACCGTCACGGTGCGCGAGCGCGACTCCATGCAGCAGGAGCGGGTCGGCCTGGGGGCGTTGCGCCAGTACCTGGACGAGAAGCTGCAGATGTAGACTGGAGGACGCCGCCGCGCCCGTCAGGACCCCGTGGCGGCGTCCCCTATCGAGCATGAGTTTCCTGCCCTTGGATGCAGGAATCTCGAGGTGGCTCAAGTATCCTCGCCAAGCCACCTGACCGGCCTGCCCTGTTCCCGTGATCCCTGCGCGGAATGGGGCGCCGCTGTTCCCCCGGGTGCGGACTCCTTCTGGGAGTCTCGGCTCTTCGGGACCCTCCGGGCGGGAATGCCCGGACGAGTCGGGGAGAAAGAAGCGAAGGTGATTCCATGACGATTGCGACCCAAAACTGGCGTGAGAAGCTGACCAACCGCAAGGCGACCTACCGGTTCAAGGAAGGCGACGCCGCGATGAAGGGCCTGCTGGGCGGCAAGGGTGCGAACCTGGCCGAGATGACCCGACTGGGCTTCCCGGTGCCTCCCGGCTTCACCGTGACCACCGAAGTCTGCAACATGTACTACGAGCTGGGAAAGACCATGCCCGCCGAGCTGGATGCCGAGATCCGCGAGCAGATGGTCGAACTGGCCCGCGAGATGGGCAAGGGCTTCGGCGACGCCAAGAACCCTCTGCTGGTCTCCGTCCGCTCGGGCGCCAAGTTCTCGATGCCCGGCATGATGGACACGATCCTGAACCTGGGTCTCAACGACGTGACGGTCCAGGGTCTGATCGAGCAGTCGAACAACCCGCGCTTCGCCTACGACGCCTACCGCCGCTTCATCATGATGTTCTCGGATGTGGTCATGGACGTGCCCAAGTCCGAGTTCGAGAAGCTCTTCCACGCCAAGAAGCAGGCCGAGGGAGTCACCGAGGACTCCAAGCTCTCCGCCGAGGCGCTGAAGGATGTCGTCCAGACCTTCAAAGCCAAGTACCGTGCGGAGAAGGGCGTGGACTTCCCGCAGGACGTCCACGAGCAGCTTCGTGAAGCCGTGCTGGCTGTGTTCCGCTCCTGGATGAACGAGCGCGCGATCATCTACCGCAACCGCGAGAAGATCCCGCACGACCTGGGCACCGCGGTGAACGTCCAGGCCATGTGCTTCGGCAACATGGGCGACGACTCCGGGACCGGCGTGGCCTTCACCCGGGACTACAACACCGGCGAGAAGCGCCTGGTGGGCGACTTCCTGCAGAACGCCCAGGGCGAGGACGTGGTGGCCGGCATCCGCAAGGTCGAGCCCATCGAGGCCCTGGAGCGGATCATGCCCGAGTCCTACAAGAAGCTTTCGGTGATCGCCTCCGAGCTGGAGACCCACTACAAGGACCTCCAGGACATGGAGTTCACCATCGAAAAGGGTCGCCTCTTCATGCTGCAGACCCGCAACGGCAAGCGCACCGCCAACGCGGCCGTGAAGATCGCCGTGGACATGGTGAAGGAAGGCCTGATC
>CAZQPM010000299.1:0-5140 GCA_964595195.1 uncultured Burkholderiales bacterium
TGGATGCCCTCGAGGCGCTTCTTGAGGACGGCGCCGACCTTGGCCGAGTTCTCGTGGGTGTCCGAGGCGGGGATGCCCAGGAATTTCTCGGTGTAGTCCCGGAAGAAGGTCTGGTAGAGGGTGCGCCCGTAGCGGCGCAGCACGTAGTCCTCGAAGGAGACGCCGTCGGGTGAGGCCTGACGGGTCTTGCGGATCAGGTCCAGGCCGGCCCGCAGGGCGACCATGGGGGGCAACTTGGGCAGGGTCTCCAGGCGCAGGGGCCAGGAGTGGTAGTGGCCCATGTAGTGCACCGCCGAGGTGCGTGAGATCTCCAGGAACTCGTCGCCCATGACCTCGGTCAGGAACCGCCCCACCACGGGATTCGCCGAGTAGAAGCGATGAGGGCCGATGTCGAAGTGCCACTCGTCGTAGTGGAAGCTGCGGGCCAGGCCGCCGACCTCGGACTCCTTCTCCAGGACGGTCACGGGCAGGCCGGCCTTGCTCAGGAGCCAGGCCAGGGTCAGGCCGGCGGCCCCCGCGCCGATCACCACGTAGCGCTTCAAATGAAGACCTCCTGACCCTGGGAAGAAGTTGGTCGGCCGGGTCGCTCCGGCCGCCCGGCTAATATAGCACCTGCCTGGGAGCGATTCAAAGCGCTAGGAGTCGGCGTCCGGTGCAGGGCGCCGGGGCGGGCCCGGAGCCTGGATGGGCGGGGTGCCGGGGCCCAGGCGCTGCAGGATCTGGCTGAACCAGGCCCGGTCCGGTTCCTCCAGCCGTCCTGCCAGCCCCCGGCGCAGCAGGGGGGCGGCCCGGTCGGGCTGCCCCCGCTCCAGGTAGAGCATCCCCAGCACGGCGTCGGCCAGGCCCTCTCCCGGCCGCGCCCGGCCGTATTCCCGCAGGACCTCCACGGCCCGGTCCTCCAGTCCCAGGCGGAACAGCGCCTGCCCGCGGGCCAGCAGGAACTCGGGCTCGCCGGGGAAGACCCGGCTGGCCTGCTCGGCCACGAGGGCCAGGCCGGCGTGGTCGCCCAGGTCGGCCATGAGGGTGACGGCGCAGTCGGCCAGGTGGAAGGTCACGGCCTGACGGGTGGCCGCCTCCAGGGCCCGGGCCGCGCGCGTTGGCTGGCAGGTGCGCAGGTACAGCTCCGTGAGGGCGTGTTGGACGGCGAAGTCCGTGCCTGCCGCCTGCAACTGGCGTTCGGCCTCGGACCAGCGCCCCTCCTGCAGGGCCACCAGGCCTCGACCGAAGCGGACGACAGGCGAGGAGAAGCGGGCCGCCAGGTCCTGGTCCAGGCGGGTCCAGGCCTCTCCTGGCGGCGTCGAGGTGACCACCGCACGCATCAGGGCCACCGAGCCCGGGTCCAGCCCCTGGGCCCGGCGCAGGATCTGCAGGCGCCGGGGTCCATCCGGCTCGGCCATCCCTTGTTGCAGCAGGCGCAGGGCCTGGCCTCGAGGGAGCATGGCGGACAGATCCCGGTTCCCCAGCAGCGAGGGAGGCGTCAGCACGGGGGCGGAGGGGGTGTGCTGGCCCGCAATCTCGTGGCTCAGGGTCAACTGCACGTCGCCGTCGGCCGCGCCGTTGGCCACGATGCCCTGGCTGCCCCGGCCTTCCCAGGCCACCACGTAGGCCGAGTCCAGTTGCCCCAGGCGTGAGCCGCGCGATTCGGGGAAGCGGCCCATCGTGGGATCCACCGGCAGCCATCCGTGGGGCTCGATCCAGACCTCGGCCCAGGCGTGGGAGGTGCGCGTCCCGGGCTCCTCCGGGCGCAGGTACACGCCGGCGACGTAGCGGGCAGGAAGACCCAGGGAGCGGGCCATGCTGACCAGGAGGCCAGCCGCGTCCGAACACTGGACCACCCGCGAGCGCAGGGCCTCCAGATCGCTCTTGGCCTGGCGGGTCAACTGGAAGTCCAGGTCACGCACGAAGTCATACAGCATGACCAGGCGGTAGTAGGGGTTGGTCTCCTGGCCCACCACGTCGCGGGCAGCCCGCTGGATCACCGGATCCCCGGCCAGGATGCCCGGTTCGGACTTCAGGAATTCCGACAACTCGGGGCCGGGCGGGCGGATCCGGGAGGCGTCCGGAGCGAAGGCCACGGCCCGGCGACTGACGCGGGCCCCGACCTGGGCGTGGACGGTGCTGCCCGGGGGCACGTCCCGCCACCGGTACAGGGCCAGGCGGTTGCCGAAGGCGTCGGTCTTCTGACCGTGCGGCTGGGGCTGGAAGGTGACCTCCTGCACCGACTGCCAGGACCCGCGGTCCCGGGGGATGGGGAACTCGACCTGGACCGAGGTCGGCCGGTCCTGGGAGTTGTGGTAGGACAGGTCCCAGCGCAGCTTCCAGGTGACCTCCTCGAAGAGCAGGGGAGAGGGCCTGGGCGCGGTCGCCGCGGGGGTGTGGGAGGAGGCTGCGGGCGAAGGGCCGGGTGAGGGCGGCAGCCCCCGGCACGCGCTGAGGGCCAGCAAGAGCAGCAGGGCCAGTATTCGGGGGGGCCGGGGGGGTGCGGGTCCCATGATGGGATTCATTATAGGCGTACCCGGAAGGGAGGAAAAGCAGCCCCGTCCCGGTGCCCCCGAGGGCTCGCGCTGGCGATGGCGGGAATCGCCGGCGATGTGGCCCCGGACACGGGCTTCAGGTCGACTCGGAGGGGGCCGGCGGGCCCGGGGGCGGGCCTCAGGCTCCGGTGGCCGGAGTGCCCGGAGCGGCCTCGCGGCAGACCACTTCGATCTTGAGGCGGTCGGGATCCTCGAAGTAGCAGGCCAGGTGGGCGCCCTTGTCCAGCGGGCCGCCGTACAGCAAGGGGACCCGCAGTTGCTCCAGAAGCTGCAGGTAGTCCTGGAAGGCCTGGTAGGACCTGACCTGGAAGGCCAGGTGGTTGACCCCGATCCGCTTGCGATGGAAGTCCGGCTCCAGGTAGTCGACCTCCGTCTGCACCAGGCACAGGTAGTCCTGGGAGCCGCGCAACACCTGCCAGCCCTCGCCCTTCTGGGCCATCTCGTAGCCCAGGGGGGCCAGCAGGGCCCGGTAGAAGGCCGTCGAGGCCCCCAGGTCCGAGACGTTCAGGTCCAGGTGGTCGAAGGGCATCGCCCGCCCCTTCGCCCCGCGCCCCGGCAGGGCCTGCCGTCAAGGCAGGGGCAGCCTGTCGGGGACAGAACCAGGAGCCTGGCGGAAGGACGACACCTCGGCCGGAAAGGCGGCATCCGATGCAGCGCTGGTCTGAAGACCTCCCCGAGATCCTCCATGCTGCTCGAGGATCGGTCCCGGTCGATCTGCTGCTGGAGAATGCCCGTGTGGTCAACGTCTTCACCGGCGAAATCCTGCCCTCCAGCGTGGCCATCCACCGAGGTCGGGTCGTCGGTTTCGGCCCCCGGCCGGCGTACCGGACGCTGGACCTGGGGGGACGCCACCTGGCCCCAGGCCTGATCGACGGGCACATGCATCTGGAGTCCTCGATGGTGACCCCGGGGGAGTTCGCTCGTGCCGTGGTTCCCCGGGGCACCACCACCGTCGTGGCCGACCCCCACGAACTGGCCAACGTCTGCGGCCTGGAGGGGATCGAGTACGTGCTGCGCGGCAATGGGGATTCGCCCCTGGAGATCCGGGTCATGCTGCCTTCGTGCGTACCGGCCACGGCGATGGAGAACGCGGGGGCCTGCCTGGCGGCCGAGGACCTGGCTCCGGCCCTGGCGCACCCCATGGTGGCAGGCCTGGGCGAGGTCATGGACTTCCCGGGGGTGGTCGGGGCGGACGAGCGTATCCTGGCCAAGCTGCGACTGGCCGAGGGGCGCCCCGTGGACGGCCACGCTCCAGGCCTCTCGGGCCGGGACCTGGAGGCCTACGTGGCCGCCGGGATCGGGTCGGACCACGAGTGCACGCGGGCTGCCGAGGCCCTCGAGAAGCTGCGCCTGGGGATGCGCCTGATGCTGCGGGAGGGCTCGGTGACCCGCGACCTGGAAGCCCTGTTGCCGGCCGTCACGGGTCAGACCGCGCGCCGCTGCATGCTGGTCACCGACGATCGGGAACCCGAGGATCTGCTGGGCGAGGGGCACATGGACTTCCTGGTCCGCAAGGCCGTGCGTCTGGGCCTGGACCCGGTCCAGGCCTGGACCATGGCCAGCCTGAATCCCGCCGAGTACTTCGGGCTGCGCGGCCTGGGCGCGGTGGCCCCGGGGTACCAGGCCGACCTGGTGGTCCTGGAGGATCTGCCGACCTGCCGGGTGGACCTGGTCTTCAAAGCCGGGCGTCTGGTGGCTCAGGGTGGGCAGCCCCTCTGGGAACGCTGCGCCTCCCCGCCCGGCAGCCTGGCCAATCGGGTCAACCTGGGGCCCTTCTCCCCCGAGACCCTGGCGATCCCGGCCGGAACCGGCCGTGTGCGCGTCCTGGAGATGATTCCCGACCAGATCGTGACCCGACACCTGCTGGAGGAGGCGCCCCTGCGGGATGGGTACGTGGTCAGCGATCCGTCCCGGGACCTGCTGAAGCTGGCCGTGCTCGAGAGGCATCACGCGACCGGGCACGTCGGCCTGGGCCTGGTGCGCGGCTTCGGCCTGAAGCGGGGGGCCCTGGCCTCCACGGTGGCACACGATTCCCACAACCTGGTGGTCGTCGGGGTCGAGGACGCCGATCTCCACCTGGCGGTCTGTGAAGCCCGGCGCCTGGGAGGAGGCCTGGTGGCGGTGGCCGAGGGTCGGGTGCTGGCCAGTCTGCCGCTCCCCGTGGCCGGCCTGATCTCCGACCGCCCGTTGGAGGAGGTCCGCGACGCGGTCCGGGTCCTGCATCGGGCGGTCGGCCAACTGGGCTGCAACCTGCCCCGGCCCTTCATGTCCCTGGCCTTCCTGGCGCTTCCCGTGATACCGGCGCTGAAGTTGACGGACCTGGGCCTGGTGGACGTGCAGACCTTCCAACGGGTCGACCTGTTCGTTCCTTGACATCCTGGCAACGTGGCCCAGGTGGTGACAAGACCTGGAATCCGTGGGCCCCGGAAGGGGCCCGAGTCCCCCGTCGGGCCCGGCACCCTCAAATCCGGCCCTGACCGCCGGGGGCTCAGGAGTGATACATCAGTCCTGCGGCTCCGGGGCCCACGTGGGTCCCGATCACGGCCCCGATCTCGGTGCGCAGGATCTCGAAGTCCCCAGGGATCCGCTCCCGGACCATGGACTCC
>CAZQPM010000300.1:0-5133 GCA_964595195.1 uncultured Burkholderiales bacterium
AGCCCCCTCGTCAGTTCGACCACCAACTGCAGGAGGCTCTGCGGACGCTCGGAGGCGGTCTCGACCCGACCCTGCGGCCGTCCCAACCAGGCGCCCAGCAACCCTGCGACGGAGGGCAGACCCTCGGAGCGCTGCGCCACCCAGCGACCCTCCTCCGGGCTCAACGGGCGCATCGCCGTGCCTTCGGCCAGGCAGGCGGCCACCTCGGCGTCCAGCGGGCGCAGCTCCATCAGGGTCATGGCCCGCGGGGGCGACGGTCGGGTCCCGTTCGGGGTGGCCGTGGCCAGCACCCAGGAGGTGCCCGCCAACGGTGCGCAGTCGGCCAGGGCCTGCAGGACCTCCGCCGTGGTGGCGTCCCGACGGTCCCAGTCATCGACCACGAGGACGCGGGGGCGCTCCTCGCCAGGCAGGTGCCGACGCAGCTCCTCCGCCACCCGCCGAGGTCCCCCAGCGCGCAGCCAGGCCCGGGCTCTCCCGCCCGGGACGCCCAGTTCGACCAGGCAGGCCTCCAGGGCCTCCCAGGGGGCGGCCGCGCTGCCCAGGCGGATCACCTCGGCGCCCTGTCGGCGCAACCGGCCCGCCAGGACCTCCAGGCAGGCGCTGCGCCCCACCCCCCGGGGACCCGTCAGCAGGACGGGCTGCCCCTCCCCACGACAGGCACCGAGAACGACCTCGGTCAGGAGCTCGACCTCGGCCTCGCGCCCCGGCAGGGCCCCGGTCAGGGCCCACGGCGTCGCGATCCGGACGGCCGCATCCAGCGCAGCGGCGGACCCGGTCAGGTCCGCCAGGGATTCTTGCTGCGCTCCGTCCCCGTCCTGGGTCATCAGGCCCGCCCCACTCCTCCCAGAAGTCCCTGCTCCGTACGGCGCGCGGTATTTCGGCGAACCCCAGGCAGTCCCTCTGCGGCCCGGGGCCGCCCGCGGGTTGGCGGCCGGGCCCGACCGCTCAGATCTCGATCTGCGAGCCGACCTCCATGACCTGGGTGGGCGGGATGCAGAAGTAGGCGGTGGCGTCCTCGGCGTTGCGGGCCAACAGGGCGAAGAGCCTCTCGCGCCAGGTGGCCATCCCCGACCACAGCCAGTGACGCGGAAGGATCGTCTCGCGCGACAGGAAGTAGCTGCATGCCGACGGCACCAGGCGTTCACCGCCGATCTCCAGGCCCTGCAGGGCCCGGGGCACGTCCGGGCGATCCATGTAGCCGAAGCGCAGGCGGACCCGGTAGAACGAGGATCCCACGTCCTCCACCGCGGCCATCTCGGCCTCGCGGACGTAGGGCTGGTCCTCGAAGGTCACGGCCACGACCAGGTTCTTCTGGTGCAGGACCTGGTTGTGCTGGATGTTGTGCAGCAGCGCGGGAGGCATCATCGAGGGTTCCGAGTGCAGGAAGACGGCCGTCCCGGGCACCCGGACCAGTTCTCCGGAGTCCAGGTTCTGGACCAGGGTCTCCAGGGGCACGCCGACCTCGGCCCGCAGGGCCGCGATCCGCTTGCGCCCCAGGCGCCAGGTGGACATCAGCAGGAACATGAAGCCCGCCACGACCAGCGGAATCCAGCCGCCGTGGGGAATCTTGACGACGTTCCCGGCCAGGAAGACCGACTCGATGCCCAGGAAGAACAGGCACAGGATCCCGGCCCTCCAACGCGGCCACTGCGAACAGTAGCGCAGGAAGAAGTACAGCAGCGTGCTGGTGATCACCATGTCCAGGGTCACCGCCACGCCGTAGGCCGCGGCCAGGTTGCTGGAACTGCGGAAGACCAGCACCAGGCCGACGCAGCAGATCATCAGGGTCCAGTTGATGAAGGGCACGTAGATCTGCCCGACCAGGCGGTCCGAGGTGTGTTCCACCTTCAGGCGCGGCAGGTAACCCAACTGCAGGGCCTGGGTGGTCACCGAGAAGGTTCCCGAGATCAGGGCCTGCGAGGCGATCACCGTGGCGCAGGTGGCCAGTCCGATCACCGGCAGCAGGGCCCACGAGGGGACCATCATGTAGAAGGGGTTGACCGCCGTCGCCGGATTCTCCAGCAGCATCGCCCCCTGACCGAAGTAGTTCAGCAACAGGCCCGGCAGCACCACGACGAACCAGGCGATGCGGATCGGCCGGGCTCCGAAGTGGCCCAGATCGGCGTACATGGCCTCGCCTCCGGTCATCACCAGGAAGACCGAGCCCAGCACGCCGAAGGCCGACAGGCCGTTGTGCCACAGGAAGCTCACCGCGTGATGCGGCAGGAGGGCTCCCAGGACCTGGGGGGCCCGCAGGATGTGCGGCAGGCCCATGGCCGCCAGGGCGCCGAACCACAGGAGGATGACCGGGCCGAAGAGTCGTCCGACCTTCTCGGTGCCCCGATACTGGACCGAGAACAGGACGACCAGGATCACGGCGGTGATGGGGACGACGAACCTCTCCAGGGCCGGGGTGGCGATCTTCAGGCCTTCGACGGCACTGAGCACCGAGATCGCCGGGGTGAGCATGCCGTCGCCGAACAACAGGGCCGCCCCGAACGAGCCCATGAACATCAGCAGGGGCAGGTCGCGACGATGCTTGGGCATGGTCTTGTTGACCAGGGTGGTCAGGGCCAGGATGCCGCCCTGGCCGTGATGGTCCGCCCGCAACACGAAGACCACGTACTTGATGGACAGGATCACCATCAAGGACCAGAAGATCAGCGAGAGGATGCCCAGGACATGGGTTGGGGTGACCTGGCCATGCTGGGCATGGAAGGCCTCCTTCAGGGCGTAGAGCGGGCTGGTTCCCAGGTCGCCGTAGACGACTCCCAGGGCCCCCAGCGAGAGGGCGGCCAGGATCCGCGGGCTCATGGGCCCGGTGGAGGGAGTATGGCTGCTGCTGTGCACTTCAATGGCCTCGAGTCTGGCGGGTCGTCAGGGGATGCGCTCAGGTCCGTTCCGACACCACGATCAGGTCCAGCCAGGGGCACTGGCGGATGATCTGCTCGACCAGGCTGCGCTGGAAGAACTCGCGCCAACCGGTCTGGTGGCTGCGCCCCATCAACATCCGGGTGACCCGGTGCCGCACCGCGAAATCCACCAGCGTGCGGGCCACGTGGGACCCGTAGATCACCCGGGCCTCCAGGTGCAGGGTCCGGGCCAGTTGCAGGTGGGCCTCGACGGCCACCCGGGACTGCTCGGAGATGCCGGTCCAATCCTCGTCGGGAGCCACGTGCAGGGCGTAGCAGGAGGCTCCCATGCGTTCGGAGAGCCGACGGGCCCGGCGGATGGCCCGAGCGGAGCTGGGCTTGCAGTCCACGGCGACCAGCAGGACCTCGGCGGCCTCGGGGTCGGGTGGGATGGGTTCCAGTGCGGCCAGTTGGTCCTGGACGCGCTCGGCGGTCAGGCGGATCGCCAGTTCCCGCAGGGCCCCCAGGCTGCCCTCGGTGAAGAGGCGGCTGAACCTCTCGGGAACCTCGAAACCAGGGAACACGGCTCCCCTCCTGACCCGATTCAGCAGGGCCTTGGTGGCCACATCCACGAAGACCAGTTCGTCCGCCTCGTCCAGGAGCCAGTCGGGTACCGTGCTGCGGACCTCCACCCCGGCGATCCGTTCCACGGCGTCCTTGAGGCCCTCGACCTCCGAAACGTCCACGGTGGCGAAGACGTGGATGTCCTGGTCGCGCAGGTCCTCCACCTCCTGCCAGCGGGTGCGGCTGTCGGCCGAGGGGGCGGCCAGATCGTCGACCAGGCAGATCTGGGGCTTCCTGGCCACCACGGCGGCCACGTCCAGTCCCTGCGGGGCTCCGTCGGGGCCCGGACGGGGCGGGACCGTCTCGAAGTTGCGCAGGACCTCGACCAGGTCCGGACGACCGTGGTGATCGCAGAAGCCGACCACCACGTCCTGCCCCTGGCCCTTGAGGAAACCTCCGTCCTGCAACATCCGCCAGCTCTTGCCGCTGCCGGGAGCATAGCTGAGGTAGACGCGCAGGTGGCCCCGGCTCTCGGGACGGGGGGCCGCCGACAGCAGGCGGGCCAGGAAGGGCAGGCTGGGAGCGTCCATGGGCACCCCGGTGGCCTGCCGCAAGGGGGCTCCCTCGTCGGAAATCAGGTGGACGTCCATGCCCGACGCGCCGAGCATGATCCGCCCGGCCACGGTGCCGGAAAGGGCTCCCTTGTAGGGGTAGGCTGCGGCGTGGCCCAGGCAGATCTGGGTGATCCCATGCTCGTGGGCAAAGGCCAGGATGCCCCGGGCCGGGTCGGAGTCCACGACGACCTGGGTGCAGGCCCCGCGACTGCGGGCCAGGCCCAGGAAGCCGCGCACCTTCTCGGCGTCCTCGGGCGTCAGGTTGGACCAGGCCTCGTCGGGAGTCACGTACAGCGCCCACAGGTCGGCGTTCCAGCGGGCTGCCACCTTGCGGGCCCGCTCCACCAGGTGGGGGGCCCGGCTGTTGGCCGTCAGGCAGACCAGGATCCGCTCCTGGGTCTCCCAGGTCTCCGCGATCCGGTGCTCGAGGCGGTAGTCCTGCACCTCCTGCTCGGCGTTGTCCGCGGCGTACAGCAGGGCCCGTTCGCGCAGGGCCAGGAGGGTGCGCTCGGGGATGGCCCGGCCTCCGGCCTGCTGGGAACGCCCCAGGACGGCGTCGGCCGCGGCGTCGACCACCACGACCTCGTCGGCGCCGCGGATCACCTGGTCGGGGACCGTGATCTCCGGGGCCGCCCCCAGGATCCTCTCGATGAATCCCCGCTCGTCGGCCACGTACTGGATGTTCAGGGCCGTGACCACGTCGATGCCCGCCTCCAGGAGGTCCCTGACGTCCTGCCAGCGGTGTTTGTGGCGGCTGCCCGGGGGGTTCCTGTGGGCCAGTTCGTCGATGAAGCAGACCTGCGGGCGCCGCTTGAGGATTCCCGACAGGTCCAATCCCTCGCGGCGCGGACGCACGATCTCCAGGTCGGCCAGCAGGTCCGCCAGGGCCGGCTGGTCCTTGGAACGCACCCAACCCACCACCACGTCCTGCCCCCGGGAACGACGCCGCCGGGCCTCCTCCAGCAGGCGCCCGGTCTTGCCCGTGTGGGAGGCGTAGCCCAGATAGATCTTCAGGTGCCCCCGCGGGACCGGTTGGGGGGCAGCCGGAACCGCCGTCGCCGGGGCAGCGTCCGAGGAGTCCTTCCCCTGGGGAGGGGGGGGGG
>CAZQPM010000301.1:0-5074 GCA_964595195.1 uncultured Burkholderiales bacterium
GGGCCTGGCCCGAGGATCCTCAGCGCACCGAGGCCTGGCTGGCCTCCCTGGGGGGGCTGTGAGCGCGGAAATCGCACGGCCTGCGGTCAGCCTGTATTCGAATTCGCCCTTCAGGCTCCTGGGGCTGTCCGCCGAGCAGCCTGTCGAGGCCCTGGAGACCACCCTTCGGGAGGCTCTGGCGGCCTGTGCGGGAAGCCCGCCCCGGCGGCCTCCGGGGGACCTGCCCTGGCTGCCGGAGGTCCGGCAGGATGAGGATTCGCTGCGGGGTGCCTGGAAGACCCTGCAGGAGGTCCAGGGCCGGATCTACCAGCGCCTGTGGTGGCCCCACGCGCGCACCAGCGTGGACCGCGAGGCCCTGGATCAGGCGCGGCAGGGATGTTTCGTGAAGGCCGCCGAACTCTGGCAGCAGGCCTGGAAGGACGAGCCCGGGGCGCGGGCCACCGCCGCCCACAACCTGGCCATCCTCTTCCATTCGCGGTCCCTGTCGGCCCCTCGGGGCCTGGCGGCGGCGACCCGCGATTTCGAGCAGGCGCGCACCTGGTGGCGCCACGTCCTGGAGGGGGGGCGTCTGGAGGCCCTGCTCCTGGACGGCGAGGGCGACGCCGGCCTGACCAGTGGTTGGATCGAGGCGGTGGATAAGCAGATCCGACGCGATCTCTGGGATGTTCTGCAGCGTAGTCGACGTGCGGCAGGGAACACCGGCCCCCTGCCGCTCTTCGGCCCCGGCTTCATCGGTCAGGAGGATGTCGGCATCGCCAGCTACGATGCCCGCCGGGCCAGGATGGAGGTGGCCCTGGAGGAGGCCGAGGACGCCGCCCGCCACGGCCGGCGTGAGGAGGCTGAAGCCGCGGTCGAGAGGGCCCGGGAGCTGGTGGTCCTGCCGGCCGATGCTCGCGCCGTGGAGGAGGCCTGGCGCCGCCTGGCCCTGCGCCTGGTGATGCGCGGTCTGGAACCGGTCCGGCGCGCTCCCCTGGTGGTCTCCTTCTCGGGTCTGGGCACGGCCCTCTTCGGCATGGACCGCGTGGACCCGGCCACCCATTCCTACGAGGCCCGCCTGATGTTTACCGTGGGCCATCTGCCGGTCCTGCCCATGGGGCGCTTCCGGGTGCGCCAGGGCCAGGATGGGAACTTCGAGTTCATCGGGCGCCTGCCGGCCGACGTGGCCAGCCTCCTGCACGGTCTGGTGGTGGGGGCGGCACTCCTCTTCTGCCTTTGGGGAGTCACCCACCTGACCCGCATGCGGGGCTACCCGCTGGCGCACCTGATTCGGGATGGTGGCCCCGCGGCCCTGACCCGGGTGGAGGCCGGAGAACTGCAGAGGTCGCACCCGGCGCGTCGGGCCCGGATCGCCGAACTCGACCGGACGCTGAGGAGCCTGCGAAGCGAGAGGGAGAGGTTGCAGGGACGCACGCTGCCCCGTCTGGAGAGGCTTCGGAAGACCCCGCGACCCGGCAACCCGGAAGGGCAGGAGGAGTTCCTGAGACGACTGGACTTGGAGACCGACCAGGCTCGCCAGCGGCTGGCGCAGATCCCGGACGAGATGCGGGCGGTCGTCGAACTGCGCCGCGAGCTCGAGGACCTGGACCGGGCATGGCGATGAAGACCCCCGCGCTGAGGCCGTCGCTGGAGGTGCTCCGCTACCTGGCAGGGCGGGGCGAGACGGCCGTGGTCGAGGCCGGAGCCGAGGTGCTCCAGACCCCCGATGGGCCGGTCGAGGCCCTGGGCCGCGTGGTCGTCGGAGACGAGAGGACGACCTTCTTCCCCGCCGCCGCCGACCTGGGCACCGAGGAGCCCAGCCGCCGCCTGGCCCATCTGGTGCTCGGGCCGCTCTCGGGGGATTACCTGGTCTTCCTGGACTCCCAGGGACGGGCCCTGGACACCCCCTGGCGGACGCTGTCCCGGCCCGGCCTGAGGCGACGCTTCCACCTGTCCGTGTTCCTGGCCGAAGCGGTCGGGCGCCTGCGCAACGCCGAAGGCATCGGCGCGGTTCTGTCTGAAGCCCTGGGGCAGGAGGTGCGGACGGGTCCAACGGGGCTCAACGCCTTGGACGACGTCATGGTGCGGGTGGCGCGACCGCGGCCGGAGGTGCCCACCCTGGCGGCGGCGGCGCGGGCCCTGGGCCTGTTCCTGGGCGCCAGCAGCCTGTCGCCGGGCGGCTTCCGGATCCTGGACGGACGCCTTCCTGTCTTCGAATACCCGACCCCTGTGGGGCCCTTGTGGCTGCGGGCCGGAGAGGTGGCCCGGCAGGCCCTGCTGCATCCCGAGGAGGGCTCGGTCCTGGCCGGAGCCGCACGCGTGGTCGGGCTTGTCCTGCGGGACCCCTTCACCTTCCCGTCCGACCCCGTGTGTCGCTGGTTGGAGTGGCCCCGCCCCGAGCCGGCCCCGAGGAGCCGGGACGGTCTCCGGGCCTCAGAGCGGGCCCGGGGACTCCGGCAGGCCCGACTGGACGGCGGTCGGCTCGGGGGCCAGCCGGAGATCATCCGGGTATGGCGCTGCCCTTCCTGCAAGGAGTTCCATTCCGACTCGCAGGACCTGCCCGTGGGCGCCCTGCAGTTGGAGTCGGCCCGCCTGAGGCTGCGCCGGGCCGTGGATGCTGCTTCCCGGGAAGAGTCCTGTTCCTGCGGGGGCCTGCTGGTCCAGAGGAGGCTGCATCACGCCCTCTACGCCCAGTTCCTGGCCTGGCCCGGCGTCGACCTTCGTCTGGAAATCGAGCGCCTGGTCGACGGGCGCCTGGTGGAATCCTGGGGCTGCAGCCAGCCGGCCGCCTCCCATCGCTGCCTGCCGGGTGAGGCCTCCTCGGACCTGCTCGAGCAGACCCTGGACCGGCACGATTCGCTGGCGACGTGCTGGCTTCGGTTGATGCATCGGGCGGCCGCCTCGGGATTGGCTGAGGCGGCCCCGGCCGGGAGTCTGGCCTGGCTGGTCGTCGTCCCCCCCGGGAGGCCTGATCGGGTGGCGCGCCGCCTGGGCGAGCTGTTGGGCCCGCTGCGCTATGGATCCTGCCGGGTCATCACCCTGTCCTCGACCCCGCCGGGCGCTTCGGGGACCTACCGCGCCTGGGCCGGCGACTTCGTGGTGCGCCTGGAGGAGGGGACCCTGGGCGGGGTGGCCCTGGTGGATTGGTCGGGCTTCCAGGAGTCGGTCCGCCAGGCCCTGCGTCAGATCGGCCTGGAGCCTCATCCGGACCCCGAGCGTCCCGGGAGATGGCTGGTTCCCGACCCGCGCTACTGGGTCCATCTGGACCTGACCTCGCTGCTGGACCGGGGCCTGTGGGGCGGCTGGTATCCCGAGGAGGTCGCCTTGGGAGCCGCTCGCCAGGTCCAGGAGCATCTGAGCCAGGTCCAGGCCGCGCTGGACCTGGCCCGGCGCCTGGCGCCGCAGGCGCGCCAGGAACTGGAGCCTGAACGAGGCCGGCTGCGGATCTGCCCGACGCCAGGGGAACCCGTGGATCTGCACCTGGACCGGGTCCTGGCCAGCCGGGAGGGCGTGGAGCGCTGCCTGAGGTTCGCGCTGTGTCCCGAGGTCCCGGGCCTGGAGATGTGTCGTTGCGGTGAGCCCGCCCACCTGGCCGTCAAGCTGCGCAGCCCCTCCTGGTTGGCGTCGCTCCCGGCCGATGCGGCGGCCGGTCTGGCTTGCAGGGCAGTCGCGGGTCCTCCCCAGGTCTACGTCCGCGAGTGTCCCCATCACTCCGTCCCCCTGCAGCGGGCGGACCTGGTTCGCGAGGGGCTGTCGGAAGGCCCCCTCGAGGCTTGCGTCGAGCGCGACCTGGATCGCACCGGCGGACGCTTCCGCGCCCTGGTCCTGGCGGAGGAGGGGCGCTGGGCCGCAGCCTTCCTGGGTCCGGATGCCGCCAGCATGGTCTGCAACCCGGGCCTCGTGGCCGGTGCCTGCGAGGCCGCCAGCCTGGGGATGCCCGAGCGCGTCCGGGTCCAGGTCCTGGACCTCAACCTCCTGGTGGTCTCTCCACCGGATTTTCCAGCGACCCGTCTGGACGGGTTGATCCGGAGGGCCCGGGAAGCGCTCTCGGAGGACCCGGGCCCGGAGGGGCCGGTCGACTTCTGCGCCGACCTGCACCGGACGGCACCCCGAGGTCGCCTGACCCTGGAAGGATTGGAGGAGGTGCTGGCCTGAGGCCGGATCCGTGGATGCCTCGGGGAGGCGCAGGTTTCGGGCCACCTCGCGAGAAGGAGGCGGGGTTCGTCTGAGGTTCCAGGGGCGGCCCGTGAGGGTTCCCGCTACGAGCCCGGCAACGACGGCAGCACCCAGACTGCTGCCATGGGGCGCCTTCGCCGTGCCCCGGTCGGATGGAGGAGGTCTTAT
Organism: uncultured Burkholderiales bacterium; assembly: GCA_964595195.1. Taxonomy (GTDB): domain Bacteria; phylum Vulcanimicrobiota; class Xenobia; order Xenobiales; family Xenobiaceae; genus CAZQPM01. The sequence continues at coordinate 4,321 of CAZQPM010000301.1, forward strand.
GTGGGAGCCGTTTACTGAGAGGGCGCGGCGTTCGATCGTGCTGGCCCAGGAAGAGGCCCAGAGGCTCGGAAACAACTATATCGGGACCGAGCACCTGCTGTTGGGCATCATCTCCGAAGGTGAGAGCGTGGCCGCCAAGGTTCTCGAAGCCCTGGGGGTCAATCTGCAGAAGGTCCGCAGCGAGGTAGAGGCCATCGTCGGCAAGGGGGGGCAGCCCACCCAGCATGAGATGGTGTTCACCCCCCGGGCCAAGCGCGTCATCGAGCTGGCCTTCGAAGAGGCCCGAGCCCTGGCCCATAACTACATCGGGACCGAGCACCTGCTGTTGGGCCTGGTCCGCGAGGGCGAAGGCGTGGCGGCCCGCGTGCTGTCGAACCTGGGGGTCGAACCCTCCAAGATCCGGTCGGAGATCACCAAGCTCCTGGGTGTCGAGACGGCGGCTGCGCCCACCCGCGAGAAGACCAAGACCCCGACGCTGGATTCCTACGGCCGGGATCTGACCCAACTGGCGCGCGACAACAAGCTGGACCCGGTGATCGGTCGCAACAAGGAGATCGAGCGGGTCATCCAGGTGCTATCCCGCCGCACCAAGAACAACCCCGCCCTGATCGGCGAGCCCGGGGTCGGCAAGACGGCGATCGTCGAAGGCCTTTCCCAGCGCATCCTGAAGGGTGAGGTGCCCGAGCTCCTGCGCGACAAGCGGGTGATCTCGCTGGACCTGGCCGGCCTGGTGGCCGGGACCAAGTACCGTGGC
>CAZQPM010000302.1:0-5070 GCA_964595195.1 uncultured Burkholderiales bacterium
TGAAGCCCGAGAGGGACGGTCTGTTCTGCGAGCGGATCTTCGGCCCCACCAAGGACTGGGAGTGCCACTGCGGCAAGTACAAGCGGATCCGCTTCAAAGGCGTCATCTGCGACAAGTGCGGCGTCGAGGTCACCCGTTCCAAGGTCCGGCGTGAGCGCATGGGGCACATCGAACTGGCCTCGCCCGTGACCCATATCTGGTACTTCAAGGGCGTGCCCAGCCGTATCGGTCTGCTCCTGGACATGTCCCCTCGGACCCTGGAGAAGGTGATCTACTTCGCCTCCTACGTGGTCATCGATCCCGGCGAGGACGGCCTCACCGACCTGAGCAAGTATCAGCTCCTGACCGAGATGGAGTATCGCGAGAAGCGCGAGAAGTTCGGCAACTCCTTCCGGGCCGGCATGGGCGCCGAAGCGGTCAAGGAGCTGCTCAGCGAGATCAAGCTCCCCGAGCTCTACGAGAAGCTGCGCGAGGACGTGCGCACGCTGGCGGGGCAGAAGAGGGCCAAGGCCATCAAGCGCCTGGAGGTCGTCGACGCCTTCCGCAAGTCGGGCAACCTGCCGGATTGGATGATCCTGGAGGTCATCCCGGTGATCCCGCCGGAACTGCGCCCCATGGTCCAGTTGGATGGCGCCCGCTTCGCCACCTCGGACCTCAACGACCTGTATCGCCGGGTGATCAACCGGAACAACCGCTTGAAGCGTCTGCTGGATCTGGGCGCGCCCGAGATCATCGTCAAGAACGAGAAGCGGATGCTCCAGGAGGCCGTGGATGCCCTGATCGACAACGGGCGCCGCGGCCGGCCGGTCACCGGTCCCAACAACCGGCCATTGAAGTCCCTTTCGGACATGCTCAAGGGCAAGCAGGGCCGGTTCCGCCAGAACCTGCTGGGCAAGCGCGTGGACTACTCGGGCCGTTCGGTGATCGTGGTCGGTCCCACCCTGAAGCTGCACCAGTGCGGCCTTCCCAAGGAAATGGCCCTGGAGCTGTTCAAGCCGTTCGTCATGAAGAAGCTGGTGGACCGCCAGTTGGTGCACAACATCAAGTCCGCCAAGCGCATGGTCGAGCGCGTCCGCCCCGAGGTCTGGGACGCCCTGGAGGAGGTCATCCAGGACCACCCGGTCCTGCTGAACCGCGCCCCGACGCTGCACCGCCTGGGCATCCAGGCCTTCGAGCCCGTGCTGGTGGAGGGCAAGGCCCTGCAGATCCATCCGTTGGTCTGCACGCCCTACAACGCGGACTTCGACGGCGACCAGATGGCCGTGCACCTGCCCTTGTCCGCCGGAGCGCAGGCCGAGGCCCGACTGCTGATGCTGTCGGCCCACAACATCCTGCTCCCGGCCTACGGTACGCCGGCGACGACTCCCACCCAGGACATGGTTCTGGGGATGTACTACCTGACCATCGAGAAGCACGACTCCAAGGGTGAGGGCAAGCAGTTCTCCGACATCGACGAGTCGCTGCTGGCCTACGACGCCGGTGTGGTCGAGCTGCAGGCGCCGATCAAGGTGCGTGTCTTCGACCAGCGGGTGGCCACGACCGTGGGTCGCCTGCTGCTGTGGCGGGCCGTTCCCGACTCGATCAAGACCCCGGAGGGCATGACTCCCGAGGAGGTTGCAGGGGCTCCCAAGGAGTGGCTGCGCTTCAATGAACTGAATCGCACCTTCGGCAAGAAGGACCTGGTCAAGCTGGTCAAGCGGGTGCACTCCGACCACGGGAACACCCGCACGGCGACCCTGCTGGACAACCTCAAGGCCCTGGGCTTCCGGTATGCGACCCGCTCGGGCACGACGATCGGCGTGGACGACATCAAGATCCCGCCCGAGAAGTCGTCCATCCTGGAGCACGCCGACAAGCTGGTCCAGGAGGCTGACGACTACCTGCGGCGCGGGTTCCTGACCGAGGACGAGCACTACCACCAGTTGATGGCCATCTGGGGAGACGCCACCAACGAGGTGGAGCTGGCCATGATGCGCCACCTGGACCGCCTGAACCCGGTCTTCATGATGGCCACCTCGGGCGCCCGAGGCAACCCGGCCCAGGTGAAGCAGTTGGCCGGTATGCGCGGCCTGATGGCCGACCCGACGGGCCGGATCATCCCGATGCCCATCCGAGCCAACCTGCGCGAGGGCCTGACGGTGCTGGAGTACTTCATCAGCACGCACGGCGCCCGCAAGGGCCTGGCGGACACGGCGCTGCGCACGGCCGACTCGGGTTACCTGACCCGCCGCCTGATCGATGTCTCCCAGGACATCATCGTGCGGTCGGTCGACTGCGGTTCCAGCGACGGGATCCGGGTGGAGACCGCCATCAACGGAGGCGACATCAAGGTTCCCCTGCGCGAGCGCCTGGCTGGCCGTTACGCCGCCCAGGACCTGGACTACGAGGATGCCCAGGGCAATCCGCTGCGGCTGAACGCCAACGACCTCATCGACGAGGAACAGGGCGCGGCGCTGGAGGCCTTCCTGACCCGCGGGATGGACAACCTGGGCCGGGTGCCCGTGAAGGGCTTTGAAGGCCGCCGTTGGGAGCGCCCGGGCCTGTTGATCCGTTCGGTCATGACCTGTCGCGCCACCCACGGCGTGTGCGCGATGTGCTACGGCAAGAACCTGGCCACGGGCAAGGTCGTCGAGATCGGCGAGACGGTCGGGATCGTGGCGGCCCAGTCGATCGGTGAACCGGGCACTCAGTTGACGCTGCGAACCTTCCACACCGGCGGCGTGGCGCAGGAGGACATCATCCAGGGTCTGCCGCGCGTCGAGGAACTCTTCGAGGCCCGCAAACCCAAGAACCTCGGTTACATGGCCGAGATCGATGGCATCGTGTCCTTCGGTGAGGAGAAGGGTCAGCGCAAGGTGATCATCACCCGGCCGGGTGGCGAGGAACGCTCGCAACTGGTGCCCTACTCGGCCCAACTGATGGTCGAGGAGGGAGACTCGGTCGACGTCGGCGAGCTGATCGTCGAGGGATTCCTCAATCCGCACGACATCCTGCGGATCAAGGGCCTCGAGCACGTGCAGCGCTATATCGTCGACCAGGTCCAGACCGTGTACCGGGACCAGGGAGTGGACATCAACGACAAGCACATCGAGGTGATCGTCCGGCAGATGCTGCGCAAGGTGCGCATCAACGAGGCCGGCGACACGAACATGCTGCCGGGAAGCCTGCAGGACGTGCTGCACTACGAGATCGAGAACGAGCGGGTGCGCAACGAGGGCGGCGTGCCCGCCAATGCCGATCACGTGCTGCTGGGCGTCACGAAGGCCTCGCTGGCCACCGAGTCGTTCCTGTCGGCGGCGTCCTTCCAGGAGACCACCCGCGTGCTCACCGAGGCGGCCATCAACGGCAAGATCGACTACCTGCGCGGCCTGAAGGAAAACGTGATCATCGGCAAGCTGATCCCGGCCGGCACCGGCATGGAGCAGTACCGTCGGGTGGAGGTCGGCCTGCACGGGGCACCGGCCTACGCCCCGCGGCGGGAGATCCTGGATGTCGGGATGCGCCTGGCCGACGAGGAGTTGGCGCTGGGCCTGGGGGGGCACCCCCTGGACAACGTCTGAGGGTCCGCTGACCTTCCCCAACCTGCCCCCATCGGGCCGGCCCTCGTGGCCGGCCCGATGTCATGGCGGGGGAGGGGCCTGAACCCCCGGCCCTGCCCGGCAGGAGGCCGAGGCGCGTCGCGGGAAGAGTCCTTCCGCTTCAGACGGCTCCGGAGGATCGTCTTGCAGACCGCCCTGGCCCTCAGGCCCGAGGATCTTCCCGTCTTTGGGGGAGGCGTGCTCTCCCTGGTCTGGCTGGCCATCCTGGCCGGCCTGTATCGTCTCCTCCTGCATCCGGATGACCCGGGGAGCGGTCTGGCCAGGGCCCTGCGAGAGCACCTGCGCCCCCCCGCCCTGGCCGTGGTCTTCCTGATCCCGGCCACGAACGCGTGTCTGTGGATCCCCTGGTTGGATGCGTGCGTCGAGGATGCGCTGCACCTGCTCGGGGCCGCGGTGGCGGTCCTGGTCGTCGAGGCCCTTTTGGTGTACCTCTTCGCCGGGGTCCTGCCGGCTCGGGGAGTCCAGGTCGGCGACTCGGTCGCCCTGGCCTGTCGCTGGGTGGTCTACCCCGTCCTGGGCCTGGTCGTGCTGGGCCAGATCCTGGCCGCTGCCCAGGTCGAGTCGCGCCTGCTGTCGGCCGGGGTCTGGGTGCTCCTGGTCCTGGGGATGCTCCATACCCTCTACCGCTACTTCTTCAAGACCGCCCCGCTGCGCCATCCCCTGGCCCTCGCCCTGCGCCGGCGCCTGCGCCTGTGGGCGTATCTCCTGGTCCTCCTGCTGACGGTCACCTACGCCACCACCTACGTCCCCTCGTTCCCCTACGAGGACCGGTTGATGCTGGCCGCCCTGGCGCTGGGTCTGGTCCTGTTGATGGAGACCCTGCTGGTCCTGGTCTTCGAGTACTACTTCCCAGTCCTGAAGAGGGTGACGGTTCCCAACCTCTTCCAGGACCTGACCCGGGCCCTGGCCTATGCGGGCCTGGTCCTGCTGGCCCTGGGCGTCGTCTTCAAACAGAACCTGGGCTCGCTGCTGGTGGGGTCGACGGTTCTGTCGGTCATCCTGGGCTTCGCTCTCCAGGAGACCCTGGGCAACTTCTTTGCCGGCCTGGCCCTGGGTATCTCCAAGCCCTACAGCCTGGGCGACCACATCCAGGTGGGCACGCTGAGCGGCAAGGTCGAGAAGATCGACTGGCGGTCCACCGCGCTGTGGACCAGCACCGGGGACTACACGGTGCTGCCCAACTCGGTCCTGGCCAAGGAGAACATCCTCAACTACTCGGCGCCCTCCAAACTGCACGCCCGGCTGATCGATATCGGTGCCCACTACCGTCATCCGCCCCACGAGGTCCGTCGGGTGATCCTGGAGGCGGCGCGGTCGATACCCGATGTCCTGTCCGAACCGGGCCCCGAGGTCTGGCTGATGGATTTCGCCGATTCCGCGATGAGCTATCGCCTCCGCTACTGGTTGCAGGACTACGGGCACCGCTTCCAGATCGATTCCAGCGTTCGCGAGGCCCTGTGGTACCATTTCA
>CAZQPM010000303.1:0-5069 GCA_964595195.1 uncultured Burkholderiales bacterium
ATGACGCCGTCGCCGATCTCCAGCAAGGAAACATCGAAGGTGCCGCCGCACAGGTCGTAGACCATGATCTTCTGATCGGTCTGCTTGTCGAGGCCGTAGGCCAGCGCCGCGGCGGTGGGCTCGTTGATGATGCGCTTGACCTCGAAGCCGGCGATCGTGCCGGCGTTCTTGGTGGCCTGCCGCTGCGAGTCGTTGAAGTAGGCCGGGACGGTGATCACCGCCTCCTTGACGTCCTCGCCCAGGTAGGCCTCGGCGTCCCTCTTCAGCTTCTGCAGGACCATCGCCGAGATTTCCTCGGGGGAATAGTTCTTGCCATCGATGCCCACGCGGTGGTCGGTGCCCATCTTCCTCTTGATCGAGGTGATGGTGCGGTCGGGGTTGCTGACCGCCTGGCGCTTGGCCAGCTCGCCGACCAGCCTCTCTCCGGTCTTCGAAAAGCCCACCACCGAGGGAGTGGTGCGGCTGCCTTCCGCGTTGGCGATGACCGTCGGCTTGCCGCCTTCCATCAGGGCCACCACCGAGTTGGTCGTGCCCAGGTCGATGCCCACGATCTTGCCCATAGCTGTCTGCTCCTTCTGGTGCGCCCCAGGTGGACGCTTTGGTATTGTCCTTGTCTTCATCCTAGCCAGCGGGCATATGATGGGCGCATGTGCTCTGTTAGAGTTACGTTAGAGCCGCGGCCGGCCTGGTCGGGAACTGGAGGTTTCGACGCTGGCCAGCCGGCCGGACCGGGTGTACAGGACGGTGCCTGCGACGCCGCAGGCAGCAACCTGGAACCCGGGGGTCCCCAAGGCGTCAGTCCTTCACTTCCGGGCCTGCTCCTGACAGGCCAGGTATCCATCGATCGACCCGGACGACAGGCTGTAGCTGTTCTTCTTGACCGAGTCCGAGGAATTCCCCTCGATGGTGTAGACCTTGCCGTCGACCACCTTTTCCACGATGCCGATATGGTCCGCAGTGCCGTCCTTGTCCCAGTCGAAGAGGATGGCGTCCCCGGATTGGGGGTTGTACTGCCCGCCCTCCTTCCAGATCCCCTCGGTCCTGCCCCAGTTCTTGATGGTCGGGCAGTAGTTGCGATTCGACAGGCCATCCAGATCCAGGACGCCATTGTCCTTCAGGAGGTTCATGGCCCAGGCGGCGCACCACGGGGTGGTCGAACAGTTGATGCCGCTCTTCTGCGTCACCTGGTTGATGGCGGCCGTATTCGAGTTCTCGTTCAGGCCCACCATGCTGTTGGCCTGGGTCAGCAGGGCCGAGACACCCTGGCCGCTGGCGACGGTGCTGGTATAGGTGCCCGAGCCCGTGGACCCCGCCGAACCGGTCAGGAGCGAACTGAAGGCCGCTGTAGCAGTTGACGAGGCCAGGGAGGTTCCCGAGGTCAGGTCAGCCCCGCTGAAGTAGTTGTTGATCATGGTGGTCAGGTCGGTGGAGGACAAGCCCGACGAGGTGCCGGAACTGCCCATGTAGTTCGAGTAATAATCCGCCAGGGAGGAGGTTGCCGATGTCCCCGTCGCCGCAGTTGCACCCGATGTCCCAGCGCTGCCGGTGGACGACGACCCCGTCAACAACTGCATCATCTGCATCATCATCTGCATCTGCTGCTGCATCATCAACATGCTCATCATGCCGAGCATGCCATCCATCCCGGAAGTGCCATACGTGCCCGACAGGCCGGACATTCCCGACGTGCCATACATGCTCGACAGGCCAGACATTCCCGACGTGCCATACATGCTCGACAGGTCGGACATTCCCGACGTGCCATACATGCCCGACAGGCCGGACATTCCCGACGTGCCATACATGCTCGACAAGCCGGAGAGACCGGTCATCCCCATCCCGAACTGCATCTGAGACATTCCACTGATCACGGGCCACCTCGCAGGGCTTCGTTTGGTTCCTCGTCTGGAACCTCACGACGGCCCTCCTTTAGAACTACCGACACAAATCAACGTTGGATAAAGGGGGGACAGGGATGCGGTGAAGACCGGCAGGAGCGAACATGGAGATGGATGCGCCCGACCCGCCTGCTGCTGGCCTTCCCCTTCCCGACCGGGGTGGGCAGTGTCGGCGGGATCGACCCGGCAGTCCCAGCCTGCGAAACCGACCCGAGGCACCCGGGGCACGAGTCGATCGCCAGGAATTCTTTATCCTCGCCTGAGAACTGGAAACATAAAGGTATCTTCAGGCGAGTAGACTGGGGATCGAGACCGGTTGCGCGGCGACCCATGATGGAGGCCTGGTATGACCGACGCCCCTTCCCTGATCCTGGTGGTGGACGACGAAGAGTCAATCCTGGAGGCCGTCACCTTCTCCCTGGAACACGAGGGCTACAACACCGCCGTGGCCACGACGGGAGCCGACGCCCTGCGGCAGTACCAGGACACCAAGCCCCACCTGGTGATCCTCGACGTGATGCTGCCTGACCGCTCGGGCTTCGACGTCTGCCGCGACATCCGGGTCCTGGGCGACACACCGATCCTCTTCCTGACGGCCCGGGACCAACTGGATGATCGGGTTACAGGACTGGACACCGGCGGCGACGACTACCTGCCCAAGCCCTTCAAGTTCCGCGAGCTCCTGGCCAGGGTCCGGGCCCTGTTGCGCCGGGCGGGGCACAACAACCGCGTCCTATCCTACGGGAACCTGGTCCTGGATCCCGACTCCCGGACCGTGATGTACCAGGGGAAGCCGGTCCACCTGACCCTGAGGGAATACGAACTGCTGGAGTTGATGCTGCGCCGCCCCCGCCAGGTCTTCACGCGCCAGCAGATCCTGACCCAGATCTGGGGTTGGAGCGACGAGATCGAGACGAACGTCGTGGAGGTCCATATCAGCGCCCTGCGCGCCAAGCTGAGCGACACGGCGCGCAAGCTGATCCGCACCGTGCGCGGCGTTGGCTACGCGCTGGGTTAGCCCGTTGAGACGCATCCCCCTGCGCTGGCTGGTCGCGGCCTCCTTCCTGGCGATCTTCCTGATGGCCCTGGCGGCGGCCGGCAACTACGTCTACTCCTCGCTGGAAGCCGTCCTGTGGGGCAACGGCTCGATACGGATGGACAGCCACCTGCGCTACGTCCTGGGCGACGTCCAGCCGGTCACCGAGTTGGACGCCGATCCCCGGGCGATGATGCGCATGATCGAGCGACCCGTCGAGGTCCCGGCCGACTACGAGCCCCGGCTCCGAGAACTGGCCACCCAGTTGAGCGGGGACTCCTTCCTGGTGGCCCTGCTGGATACCGAGGGGCGGGTCCGGGCCCAAGCCCCGGAGGGTCACGAGGCGATCGGCCCTCCATCCCCCGAAATCCTGGCCACCCTGCGCCAGTGCTGGGAGACCCCGGCTCCCCGCGCGCCGGAGCCCCTACCACCACCGCGTGGCCTGGATGGCCAACCCGGCCCCCACCTGCTGCCACCCGGGCTCTTCGGGCGGCCCCCCGGGCCAGCGCCCCGGGGGCCCCTGCGCGTCGTCTACCGCGCATCCCCGGACCGCCAGGTCCTGGTGGTCCCCCTGGCCAGGGCTGGCAGACTGGTCGGTTTTGCCCAGATGACCTCCTCCTGGCGCTTCGCCGACCACATGCTGCGGGGCTTCTCGAGCCGGCTGCTCGTGGGCGGCTCGGTGCTGGCGGTTCTGGTGTGCGCCGTTGGGATCTGGCTGGCCGGCGTGCTGACCCGCCCCCTGGAGCGGGTGGCCGACACGGCCCGCCGACTGGCCCGGGGGGACCTGTCAGCCCGCACGGGCCTGCTCCCGGGGACCAACGAGATCGCCCAGTTGGGCGCGGCCTTCGACAGCATGGCCGACCGGGTCGAGGAGTCCTTCAACGAGCAGAGGCGCTTCGTGGCCGACGCCTCCCACGAACTGAAGTCACCCCTGACGGCCCTGATGGGCGCCGCCCACGTCCTGCGGGTCCTGGACTCGCAGGACCCCGACGCGCGTCGGGAACGCACCCTGGACACCATGGATCGGGAGCTGGCGCGGATGGAGGAGCTGGTGGCGGATCTCCTGGACCTCTCCAGGCTTACCGAGCGGTCCCTGTCCCCCCCTTCCGACCCCGTGGAACTCCACTCCGTGGTCGAGGAGGCCGTGGCGGCAGCCCTGGCCAGCGCTCCGACCCGCCAGGTGGAAAGGCCGGCCATTCCCGAGATCTGGCTGTTGGGCGACCAGGCCGGGCTGGTCCGGGCCCTGAGGAACCTGCTGGACAATGCCCTGCGCTACACACCCGAGGATCGAACGGTGCGGGTGAAGATCCTGGCGCAGGCGACCGAGGTGCGCCTGGAGGTCGAGGACGAGGGCTGCGGGATCCCGGCCGAGCACCTGCAGAACCTGGGCCGACGCTTCTACCGCGCCGACGCAGGCCGGGCCCGCTCGGCGGGAGGCACCGGACTGGGCCTGGCCATCACACGGGCCGTGGCGGAACGTCACGGAGGCCGTCTGGAGGTGGACAGCCAGGAGGGCCGGGGAACGCTGGCTGCGCTGGTCCTCCCGCTGCGAGCCGAAGAGGAGGAATAGGAGATGCTGCCCGGCAATCCAGGAGGATCGCCGGGCAGCATCCGTTCCAGAGCGCGATGGGGCCCCCTGAGGGGCGAGTCCCCTGGCCTCAGCCCTGCTGGTTGGACTGCTGGAGTTGCTGCAGCAGGGCGGCCAGGCTGCCCACCTGCTGGCTGGAGTTATCGTCGGATCCCTGACTGCCCAGCATGGCCAGCAGGCCTTCCTGGCTCAGTTGGGACTTCTCCTGCGGCGGCGGAGGCGGGGGCTGGTTGCCCTGGGTTCCCTGGTTCTCCTGCGGCGGAGGGGGCGGGGGCTGGTTGCCCTGGATCGAACCCTGACCTTGGCCACCGATCCTGCTGATTGAATCCATCGTGGTGATGTCCTCCAGTCTGTCGATTCCCGGCTGCCCCCTGACCGGATCGTAGCCTCCTGGTGCGTCCGAAATGTTGCCGGAGATGAAGGCCCCCTCAAGAGAGCCTCACGGTTGGGTGCCTGCGCCCTCCAGGGTGGGCGTCAATACGCCGGGCAGGGCCTGGATCCGCCGCCTGGCGTGAGAACCGAGGGCGTCGAGGCGGGTCTGGATGCA
>CAZQPM010000304.1:0-5040 GCA_964595195.1 uncultured Burkholderiales bacterium
AGAGCTCTGCCAGGATTGCCCGCTGTTCCTGGGAGCTCAGGGTTGCCACAGGCTCGAGCCCCCCGGCGACGTGGCCGGCGACGACCTGGCTCAACGAGGGCCCACCAGCCCGGCGGATTATGTCGTCAAGCGTCGAAAGGTAGTCTGGGAAAGCTTGGTGGTCGACGATGAGCCCGAAGTCGGCCAGATTCTCTTCGGCGATGAACGCGCCGGGGCTTCCTGGGAAGTCGCGCACCAACGACTGGTAGATGGCTCGGGCGTCCGCGTCCTCCTGGAGCGCTGCCCCGAGAATGTAGGCCTTTTGGAGTCTGGCCTCCACATCGAAGTCGGCCCCGGGGTACTGCCGGGACACTGCATCGAGCTTCTCGATAGCCTCGTCATAGAACGAGTCCGTCGTGAGCGAGATGGCCTCCTGCAGGAGGGATTCGGGCGTCGGTGTCTGCGATTCCGCCGGTTGGAGGCGCCCCAGGAACACCATGATCAAAGCCAGCAGTAGACTCAGAGCCCCTCCATAGTATGCGCTTCTTCTCATCGAGTTGCCCTCCCTGCCTGGTAGGCTCTGGAATCACAGAGGCGGGTAGCCACTTGGTAGTACTTCGGCACGGCCGGGCTGGCGGGGGCCATGAGATGGAACCTCCAGGCTCGGTCGCGGAATAGATGCCCGCTGTAGAGGATCGCGAGCCCGTACGTTGGATAGAAGGACGTGTAGGGTTCTCCCCCATGAAGACCCTTCTCGCCCGTTGGCATTTCAAACCGAGGTTCGCCGAGGAACCGGAGCAACTCGGATTGAGTGACCTTCGTACGTTCAGTTGCGCCGTCGTCAGGGATGCCGCCCTCAACGATGAACCGCCGCGGCCCCTGTTCGAGGCTACCCCCCCATACGTCGGTGATGGTCGAGTGGTCCACGCAGAGCGTTACGTGCTCATTCCCATACAGCGTCCTTCCTCGATATGCATCTGCCATGTCAGAATCGAATGTGTATCGCTGCAGCCAAGTGGGTTTGCCGGTCACTACCCGGTGTACTGGGGCGTCCTGAAGCGTGGACCTTGCCTCAGCCAGACTCATGCCGGGTCGGACGCCACAGATCGTCAGGAGGCCGTTGCGAGTCGGATCATAACGAGGCGTCGGCTCCGGCTCCCTGGCCCTCGGTTGCGAGAGGAAGAGGCCGCAGAGAAAACCGAGGACGAGGCACATGGCCCCGATCGAGGCCCGGCTACTCGAGGATGTCGGTGAAGAAGTAGACATCGGGAAGGACCTCGTCGACGACTTGGATATGGTTGTTCTTCGTGTCGCGCGGCTTGTTCCACTCGCTGCGGGGCACCTTGATCAACGCCCGGCCCCTGTGGAAGACCGTGTACTTGCCGTGATGAAGAAGCGCGTCCCCGCCGCTGGTGGGGCGGACCTCCTCTCGGTAGCGGATGTACCAATAGTAGTCTGGGTCAATGGCGCAGGCGCTATCCAGCCTGTCTTGGGCGGCATTGAGGTGCATCCAGATATCCGGCCAAGCGGGCGACGCGATGCTTCGCGGATCCTCGACGAGCTCTCTAGCGATTCTTTCAGACCCTCGACCGTCGGGCGGTGCCGTGAAGTTGTAGCCCAGCAGCACCGCCCGGCCATTGCCGGTCAGTTGGAACCACTCCAAGCCCGGCTCGAAGCCGGCGGCAGCACTTGAGGCCCGCTTGCCTGTAAAGTTGTTGTTGTAGTCGTGGATGTCCAGGACGGAGCAGCCAGCGATGACGAGAATCTTCAGCCGATCGAGATTGTAATCATGGATGTTGATTTTGGAATGGACGTTGACCTCGTTGTCAAGAGTCCCGACAGTCGGATCATAAGGTTTTCCCACCAACCACTCGAGTGTATTAGTGGCGTGGTACCCGTGGCCGGAGAAGTACATCACGTCGGCTTGGTTCTTGAGCCTCAATAGCGCTTCCGGCTTCGTCCCATCCGGGGGATCACGGAGAACGATCCGCATGGTCTCGTAACCGCCTGACAGAAATGCCGGCAGCGTGGGTCTCACCACGTCCTTGGGGAAGACTTCCCGAGGTCCAGGGAATGGCACTCCCAGAATGTCATCCGGCTCTCCCGGATTGAATTCGAGCTCACGAACAGCCTTCCCCATTGGAATAGACCATCGGGCCATCATGGCGTCAGCAAAGGCCAGGGAGTCACCAGGGTCTGTCGTTTCAACAGTGGTGAAGGATGGAAAGATGGGCTGCAGCAGCGATGGCAGGTCCACCGTTCCGACATAGGTGCCGGGCCTGGTCCTCTGAAGGCGGGTGCCCACGGTGTCAGGATGAGACCGCTGGGTGTTCACATCCACCCAGGCTTCGTCCGCGCTTCCGGGCGGGTACAGGTTCCTCACGCGCACTCTCAACGAAGTCCGGTCTCCCTGCTCCAGGGCCGGGAAGATGGCGTTGAGCAACTGCTTCTGGTTCATGCCATCAGCGCCGGACCGATCGGAGGTCGCGATGACCTTGTCCGTAGATGGATCGAGGACTTCGAGCACGGGCACACCGTGCAGGGCCAACTTCTGCCCGGCAGTGGTTGCGACCGACCTGGCATCGAAGCACCCCACCGTGTCGGGATAGAACGGGGCCGACATCTCGACATCGTAGACGTAGGTCTCGAAGTCGTCGGCCCCCTCTACATCTTGGGACACCCTTTCCCTGGGGGAGGCGAATCCGGTTGTACCGTCCCCCGCAATGGAATCTGCTGGAGTCAAGCGGTAGGGATGCCGGGCTGTTCCTCGAGCGGTTACCACCGGCCCATCCCAGGCCCAGGCGATCTGATTGCCCGTTCGAAGACCGCTGTCGGCGACGACGAGGCTCTCCGCATCGCGGATTTGGATGCGATAGCGAATTGCCTCCCCGGGCCCCAGCGGGATGATCTTCTGCTCCGGAACCTCCTGGATCAGCCAGCCCACCTGGTTGCGGAAGTCAACGTTCTGGCCTTCAAAAAGATCGATCTCTCCGAAAGGTTGCGCGAACACCAATCTCCTCTGTTCGTAAGCCTTTTGGGAGACTTCCACGGCCGGGGGCAGGACTTCGCCCGGGGTTGTCTGGATCCATCGGGTCACGGTGAAGGGTGACTTTTCGGCAGCCATGTGTATGCTGCCGGAACAGCGCCGGATGGCTTGGCGGGTGGAGCCGCCGGAGATGGGGCGGCCGGGGGGCGGGGGTGCCTCCCCCCGGCCGCGCGGGTGCGTGGACTCAAGCGGAGCCTGAGATCACGTGCCTCCGAGATGGCTGCCTGAGCGGGGCGCGTCTGACCGGCGGGGTCAGGGCGGCCGAGAGGGAGCCAGTTGGCTCTGGTAGTTCCATGGCATCCACTGGCCGGGGTTGGCTCGGGTCTCGGCAGGGTGGCTCTGCAGCTCGGTCAGGTAGACGAAGCCGTTGACCCCGTTGAGCTCGCAGGTATGGATCAGGCTCATGAACAGGTCGCCCGCCGCCGCGCCGTTCATCGTCCGGTAGAACAATGCGTTTTTCCGGTGCAGGACCACCTTCTTCAGGGCGCGCTCGCATATGTTGTTGTCCAGGGGGGCTCCAGGGTGGCGGAGGAACTGGGTCAGCGGCGTCCAGTGGGTCAGTAGGTATTGCACCGCCTTGCCCAGGCGCGAGTTGGGCTCCACCAGCTTCTCCTCGATTTGGGCGGTCAGCCACTGGCGCAGGCCCTTCATGATCGGTTCGCTGTGAGCCTTGTGGAACTTCAGGCGCTGGTGCTTGTCCAGCACCCTCTCCCGGGCTTCGGCGTCGAAGGCATAGACTTTGCCCAGCTCCTCCAGGACGTGACGGCAGGGCTCCGGAAAACTCTCGAACAGCTCTACAAACTTGCGCCGACCGTGCGCCAGGCAATTGGCCAGCAGCACCTGCACACCCGGGTCCATCTTGGGCTGGTTGTGGTTGAGGGCATCGCACATCAACACCGGGGACTCCAAGCCGTTCGCACGCTTGCGCAGCAGGTCTGCCCCATTCTCCCCGGCGTGGCGGGTCCCACTGACGTAGACGGCGGCGCGTCGGCCATCCTCGAACTCAGCCACAAAGCCCGTTGTGAACTGCCCGGTGCGGTCCTCTCCCGGGGGGCGCTCCTCCTCGATGAGCCTGACCCGGGTATCGTCACTGTGCACCACGGGGGCCTGGGCAGCCTCTCGGACCAGTTCCTCATGGACCGGCTTGAGCACCTCGGCCGCGTCCTTGACCAACTCCCATGCCGTTGAAGCAGGGAGGGGAACCCCGCAGTTTCTCTGGATGGCCTCCAGCCGGTAGAACGGGATGCCGTGACCGTACTTCGCCATCGCCACCATGCTGGAAGCAGTCTCGTCGTACTTCTCCGCCCCGACCTCCTCCGGCGGCTCAGGCCTGAAGACCGCTCGGCACAGATTGCAGGACAGGGTCTCCAGTTCGTAGACGGTAGCACCGATGGGTGGGCCCGCGGAGAACCGGATGATGGGGCTTGGCTGCCCCCCCTTCTTGGGGTGGTAGACCCGGCCTCTGAGGCACTCAGGACAGGGACAGCCCGGCTCCAGCCCAGGATGGGGCACCGGCACCCGCTTGGCCCCGGTGAAAGCATCGGCTCCATTGCGGCCATGGCCCCGGGCCGGCTTCTTGTGCTCCTGGGTCGGCGGCGGAGCCTCCTCGGTACCAGGAACCACGGATCTGGTCTTCTCGGTGTTGTTCCGGGCGGAGATGTAGGCAGCCATCTCGTGCAGCGCGGACTGGAGGCTCGACCTTTCCTGGTCGTCCAGGGGCCTGTCGCGGGTGGACTCGACGATGTTGTCGAGATGCTCGAGATCGACCTGGACACGGCGCCGCCTACGCTTCATGCAGAGACCATTCTCGGTCGGCATGAAGAATCATGCTGACCGGAGGATCTATTTTGAATATCTCTCCAGCCCCGAAACCGCGGCCGTCCGTGGTCAAAATGCGGGGCTGGGTAGCTTCCTCCAGATGGGTGCGGCAGGTACCCGAGGGTCGCCAGCGGCGAAGAGAACCTGCACCTGATGAGGCTCCAGCGCCCGCGCCGCCTCCAATCCATCCGGCCAGG
>CAZQPM010000305.1:0-4974 GCA_964595195.1 uncultured Burkholderiales bacterium
GGCCTGCAGGATGCTGATGACCAGGCCGACCGCCAGGGCCGAGATCAGCATCGGTGCCGACAGCACCAGGATCAGGTACAGGGCCTGGGTGGAGATGGCCAGCACATACCCGTCGTTGAAGTATTCGCCCAGGACCAGCATGGGGACTCCTTTGAGGCCTTTACTTGGGAGTGTTGAAGCTTTCCACCACCCCGCGGATCACCAGTTGCCAGCCATCGATCATCACGAAGAGGAGAAGTTTGAAGGGGAGCGAGATGGACATCGGCGACAGCATGAACATGCCCATGGACATCAGGACCGAGGCGACGACCATGTCGATGACCAGGAAGGGAATGTACAGCAGGAACCCGATTTCGAAGCCGGTCTTGATCTCGGACAGGACGTACGAGGGGAGCAGGACGTAGAAGGGGATCTCCTTGCGCGTCTTGACCTTGACGCGGGCGATGTCCGAGAAGAGCAGCAGGTCCTTGTCCCGGGTCTGGTAGAGCATGAAGTCCTGGATCGGAGAGTAGGTCTTGGCGAAGAACTGGCTCTGGGGAATCTTGCCCGCCAGGTAAGGTTGCAGGGCCTCGTTGTTGATCTTCTCGCCCACCGGGGCCATCACGAACATCGTCAGGAACAGGGCCAGGCCCATCAGGACCTGGGTGGGGGGGACCTGCTGGGTCCCCATCGCGGTGCGCAGGAAGCTCAGGGTCATCGAGATGCGGATGAAGGCCGTGCACATCGCCAGGATATAGGGGGCCAGGGAGAGCATGGTGAGCCCTCCCAACAGCAGCAGCATGGTCGAGAAGTTCTGCTGCTCGCTGGCCTCCTTCCCGTTGATGCTGATGTCGGGCATCGCGATCTGGGGGAAGGGGTTCTGGGCCCACGCTCCGTCGCTGCACAGCCAGGCCGTGCCCAGGGCGAGCACGCCCAGGAGCCCCAGTCGGGTCAGAAGTCTACTCCTGCTGGTCATTGCGGTTCAGGACCCCTCTGTCGGGAACTCAAGGTGGGCAGGGCCGAGAGGTGTTGGGCCAGGACTTCGCGCACCAGGTTCTGGGGAGCTTCCACGGTGGGTCGGGCCTCCTGCGCATCCCCTGCAACCGAGAGGGTTTCCCGGGCCGCCTGGATCTCCGCAGCGCTCAGTTCCGCCAGGGTCTGCACTCCGTGTTCGCTGGTGCCCAACAGCAGGTGCCGGCCGGCGACTTCGACCAGCAGCAGACCGCGCCCCGGGCCCAGGGTGTGGCGCTCCAGGACGTTGAGCAGGCGGCGTCGGGGACCGGTTCCCTGGGCCAGACCGGCGATCCTGGGGCCCGCCAGGCGCAGGAACGCCCAGATCAGCAGGCTGACCAGGGTCAGGACCAGCAGCATCTGCTGCAGGCGGACCAGGAAGGTTGAGCCTTGGGTCGGAGAGTCCTCTCCGACGGGCGGCCAGGCGCTCTGTTCCAGGGGCCGGGTCGCCTCCGCCGGGTAGGTCCCAGGACCCACGGGAATGGAGCTTGCCGGGCCGGCTGCCGCCTGCGAGGGAGGCTGCGCCTGGGCTGGGGGGACCGCCTGGGGACGGGAGATCAGACCCAGCACCACAAGACCTGTCAGGGCCAGCACAACCGCCAGCAGGGAGGTCAGGACGGTCCGACCCCGCTCCCCGGTGGTCTTCTGCAGCACCTGCAGGTCCATCGCTAGCCGCCCACTTCCGTGATTCTGACCCCGTAGTTGCCGTCGATCTCGACGACCTCACCGCGGGCCACCCGTTGTCCGTTGACCATGAGGTCGACCGGCTCACCGGCCTCCTTGTCCAGATCGATCAAGGAACCCTGGGCGATCTTGAGAATCTCGCGCACGGTCCGGTGGGTTCGGCCCATCTCGGCCTCGACGATGAACGGCACGTCCACCAGGATGCTCAGATCCTCCCGGGCCTGGGCCTGGCCGGGATTCCGTGAGCCCCGCCGGGGGCCTGCTCGTGCGTGGCTGTCCAAGTCGGGGTTCTCCTTCCGGATTGGCTGGAGGGGGGGCGGGGCGACTCCCCGCGCCCATGGACTACTTGATGATCTCCAGGATCCTCACGCCGTACTTGCCATCAATCTCGACCACTTCACCCCGGGCGATCATCTTGTTGTTCACCAGGAGGTCGACCGGGTCGCCGGCCTCCTTGTCCAACTCGATGACGGCGCCCACGGTCAGGCGAAGGATATCCCGAACCAGGCGGCGGGTCCGGCCCAGTTCCGCCTTCACCTCCAGCGGTACGTCCTTCAACAGGTCGATGCTGGAAGCCGAGGCTCCAGCGGGGGCGCCGCCCCCTTCGATCATCCCGAACTGAACGGATCTCGGGCCCTGGTCACTCATCGAATTCTTCGTCTCCCTCCTGCAGGACGCGGCTGACCTTGCAGGCCAGTTTGCCATCCTTGATCCCCGGGTGGCCGAGGAACTTGGTGCGGTTGTTGACCTTCACGCGCAAGGGCTGCCGGATCTCGGTATCCAGGCGGATCGTGTCTCCGACCTCGATACTCAGCAGCTCCTGGAAGAGCAGCTCGGCCCGGCCCAAGGTGACGGCCACGGGCACCTTGGCTCCCTCCAGGTTCTTGGCGAAGATCGGGGCGACTTGCTGGGCGGAGGGGGAGACCGTGGTCTCCCGCGACAGCATGAATTCGTCGAAGGAGGCCTTGGGAATGCAGTCCCGCAGGTAGCGGAAGGGCAGACACACGTTGATCAGGCCGCCGGCCGCAGCGATCTCGGCCTGGAACGGGATGATGACCATCAACTCCGAAGGGCTGGCGATATGGACCGCCATGGGGTTGAATTCCAGGCCGACGAACTGGGCCTTGACGGCCTTCACGTCCTTCCAGGAATCACCGTAGGCCTCCAGGATGCGGGAGAGGGGCTTCTGCAGCACGGCCTTCTCCAGGTCCGTGAAGTAGGGGCGCATCTCTTCCCGGGGAGGTTGCCCCTTGCCGCCCATCAGCCTCTCGAAGAGGGCAAAGGCCAGGTTGAAGTCGATGTCGATGAAGGCCTGGACCTCGGGGTCCAGGCGGAAGACCATGATCGGGGTCGGGTCGGGCAGGGAATTGAGATACGAATGGTAGCTCCGCGGGACGATGGTCAGCAGTTCCATCTGGAACTTGGCCTGGAGCAACGGAGCCAACTGGGTGATGACGGCTTCGGAGAAAGCGACGAAGACCTTCTCCAGGAACTTGGTCTGGTCACCTGAGAATTTCTCGGACTTGCCGAACTGATAGGACGAGGCCACATCGCTGCGTCGTGACGACGTCATGCGCATGATCTCGTCGTAGCTACCGGAGTCGTGGCGCAATCAGTGCCTCCCAGGGGCCGGAATCGAGGAGGGGAGAGGGTTCGGGGTCCCCTCCGAGACGTCGGGTCATGAGATTATAGCACCCGTGTTCATCCACTGCCACAGAACCCCTTCAATCGGGGCCTGTCATCCTCGGCGGGGAGCGCGACCAGGCACAGAACCTGCTCAAGACACGTCGAGGCTGGAGGGGGGGCCCTCCAACCTCGACGGCGGTGCACCGGGCGAGAAGGTTAGCGGACCAGGCCGATGGCCGACTGGGTCAGCTTGTCCATCGCCTTGAAGGCGGCGAAGTTGGCCTCGTAGTTCTGCTTGGCCATACCGATGGCCGCCGCCTGCTGGGCGAAGTCCACGTTGGCCAGCTCCAGGCTGCCCGCAGCCACCCGGCCCAGGGCACCCTGGCCGGCGACGCCAACCACGGCCCGACCGGAATTCTCGCTCTCAGCGAAGGAGGTGGTCCCGGTCTTGCGCAGGCCGCTGGCGTTGGCGAAGGAGGCTACGGCCACCTGGTACAGGGGGACCGACTCGGTCACCGATTGGCCCGTGGTGGGGTCGGTGATCGTCTGCTCGCCGTACATCTTACCAGTCTCGTCGAAGTGGAAGCCCGTGTACTTTCCACCGTAGAGCTTGGTATTGGGGTCCATGGACAGTTCGATGGCCTGGGGGTCGCTGCTGACGTTCCCCTGGGCATCCAGCTTGTAGCCCATGACCTTCTTGCCTTCGGTGTTGGTCAGGGTGCCGTTGTTGAAGGCGAAGCGGCCGTCACGGGTGTACTGGTTCTGGAACCCGTCGCTGACCATGAAGAAGCCCTGGCCATCCATCGCCAGGTTGGTGGGGTTCTGGGTCTGGAACAGTTGGCCCTGACTGAAGATGATGCCGTTCTGCTGCGTCTTGGCACCGCCTCCACCCATCGTCTGGCCCATGATGTCGTTGAACTGGACCGACTCGGCTTTGTAGCCGGGGGTGAATTGGTTCTGGAGATTCTGGAAGTACGAGTTCAGCATCGTCTGGTTCTGCTGAATGGCGTTGGCCGAGTTGTTGAAATCAAACATGATCTGTCTTGCAGCCTCCTTCGACCCGTCTGGACCCACCTGTAGTCTTGTCGTGCCTCCCCTGCAGGGGGAGGGCGAACTTCTGCGCTCTCTGGCAACTTCAGGATATCAGCCCGTCGTTGCCGCTCGTTGAACACATTGTTTCCGGAATGTTAATTCCGGCGTCCGAAACTGTAACAATCGTTGCGGGAGGGTGGATTCCCCGCCCCCCCGCAACGAGGTCAGGCCAGTTCGTCGACCAGGTCGACCTCGATGTGGCCCAGGCGGATGCCCCGGTCCTCCACCCGCTTGCGCAGGTCGGAGCGGCTTTCCCTCAGGACCTCTCGGGTCTCTTCGGAGGTGGTCTGGAAGTGTGCGCTGACCACGCCGCCTTCGCCCTGGGTCAGCTTGATCTTCAGTTCACCGAGGTACTCGGGGTTCAACTTCAGGTGGAGTTCGTCGCGGTTGGCCAGGTTCCGCAGCTCCATGTGCTGCACGATCTGGTCGACCACCTCGCGGCGGCGCCGGACCTGGGCGTCCTCCCGGCCGGGAGTGGCCGGGCCCGCCTGGCGGAGCGCAGCGGCCGCCAGGCCGTTGTCCTGGGTGGTGCCGGTTTCGGTGCGGGGGTAGGAGGAGGCAGCTATCGCGGCGTCCACGGTG
>CAZQPM010000306.1:0-4918 GCA_964595195.1 uncultured Burkholderiales bacterium
AAGCGCTTCTCCGACGCGCTCCGCATGGGGGTCGAGACCTTCCACGCCCTCAAGGCCGTGCTCAAGGGCCGCGGCCTGAGCACCTCGGTGGGCGACGAGGGTGGCTTCGCCCCCAACCTCAAGTCCAACGAGGAAGCCGTCGAGGTCATCCTGCAGGCCATCCAGAACGCCGGCTACAAGCCCGGCGAGCAGATCGGCCTGGCCCTGGACGTGGCCGCCTCGGAGTTCTTCGTCAAGGACGAAGGCAGCTATGTCTTCCACAAGAGCAGCAAGGCCAGCCACAAGGCCGAGCAGATGGTCGAACTGTACCGTTCGTGGATCGAGAAGTACCCGATCCTCTCCATCGAGGACGGGCTGGCCGAGGACGACTGGAAGGGCTGGAAGCTCCTGACCGAAGAATTGGGCCAGAACGTGCAACTGGTGGGCGACGACCTGTTCGTCACGAACATCAAGCGCCTGGGCCGGGGCATCAAGGAGGGCACCGCCAACTCGATCCTGATCAAGGTCAACCAGATCGGCACCCTGACCGAGACGCTGATGGCCATCGAGACCGCCAAGAGGGCGGGCTACACCTCGGTGGTCTCCCACCGTTCGGGCGAGACCGAGGACTCCTTCATCGCCGACCTGGCCGTGGCCACGAACTGCGGTCAGATCAAGACCGGATCGCTGTCGCGGTCGGACCGGATCGCCAAATACAACCAGCTCCTGCGCATCGAGGACGAGCTGGGCAGCCAGGCATGCTACCCCGGCCGCCAGGCCTTCTCGAACCGTTGCTGCTGCAACTGCTGAGCGCGTAGACCGGGTTGACGGCCCAGCGAATGGCCCCGCCGGGAGGTGGGGCCATTCGCGTTTACGGGCGTCGGGGCGCACCGGGAGGTGGGGCCCGACGCGTTTGCGGGTGTGGGGGCGCACCGGGGGACAGGTCCCCGGTTCAGTTTGCATAGGAATCCTTGCGGGTGGGAAAGAAGAATCAGCGCGTGACCAGCCGGGCTCGAGGAAAAACCAACGCCTTCCTGCTGGGCCTGTTGTTGACGGGCTTGGTGGCACTCGACGCGACCTTGCCCAGGTCCGGGCCACCTGGCCCGGGCCTGGGCTACATCGTGGGGATCGGGGGTTCATTCCCGCCGCTAGCCGTGCTGCCCAGCCTGGAACGGCAACTGCTGGAGCGAGCCGTCTGGCTGATGGCGGGGCTGATGGGCCTGGAGCTGCTCGGCCTGTGCCTGCCCCGACGCTTCCATCTCCGGCCCCGGGTGGTGGGCTTGTGCCAGGTGCTGCTGGTCCTGGGCGTCCTGGCCGACGCCGAGCTGGCCACGCGCGTCGTGGTCCTGCCGCTGCGCAGCGTGGGGATCATGGCGCCCGACGCCACCCGCTACTGGACCTTCAACCGCTACACGACGGATCCCAGGTTCACCGTGAACTCGCACGGCCTGAGGGGCCTTCCGATCATCCCGGACAAGCGACCCGGGGAGTTCCGCATCCTCTGCCTGGGGAACTCGGTCTCGGCGGGCGACGACCTGGCCGAGAAGGACACCTACCCGTTCCTCCTGCAGGCCTACCTCCGGAAGCGCTGCCCGGGAACCCTGATCCGGGTCCAGAACGGGGCCGTCTATGGATACTCGACCATCCAGGGCCGGATGGTCCTGGAGGACGTGGCCGACGAATTCAAGCCCGACCTGGTGATCGTGTGCTTCGGCCGCTTCGAGCCGTCCCTGGTCGATGCCAACGGCGAGCCCCTGCTCTCCCATCGCTGGCCTCTGCGCAACCTGCGCGCGGCGGCCTTCGAGAGCATGCTCTACCTGACCCTGAGGCAGAGCCTGAACAGCCGCCTGCCCGGCGAGGCCTTGCCCGGCACGAGCTTCGAGTGGCTCATCGACCCGCAACGGGAGCGGGAGCGGGACCGGCATCCCCAGGAAGCCCTGGCCCAGCGCAGGGCGAACGAGGCAAGACACCATGACCCTGAAAGGCCATTGAGCGGCCCGGCCTTCTGGTGGTTCGTCGAGCAGTCCCCCAAGCAAGGCTTCAAGCTGGTCCAGTACAGCCACTACTCCGTGGGCTCGCCCGGGGATACCCCCCCGGTGGAGCGGCCCGATACCCGCGCCCTGCGCGAGCGGATGCGCCAGTTGAAACGCGAGGGAAGGGCACCCCTGACCTGGGAGGAACTCAAGGCCCCCTGGCTTACGGAAATGGAACTGGCCTACATCGCAGACGTTCCCACCCTCGACATGAAGCAGACCTGGCAGAAGATCCCCAACATCCTGGACTACATGAAGGACTCCAGCCACCCCAACGTGGCCGGCACGATCATGCAGGCCACCGACATCGGGAAGTTCCTCCTGGACCAGGGCCTGGTCCCCGGGGCTACGGGAGCTGCCGCCGCTCCGGAGTAGAGGTCCCGGCTGCGCGAACGGGGTTTCCACGCCCGCGGAGGACGGCGGCCACCGGGCTTCCACAGTTCATTGCGGTTCCTGCAGCGCCACCTCCACGTAGGGCCTCCAGGCCTCGCTCCGGAACAGGGCGTGGTAGCTCCGTTGGTCCACGAGCTTCCGCATGACGAGGTCCTTGCCCTCATAGCCCGCCAGCACGGGGGCCAGGGCCCGGGCGTCGGGCGGATTCACCTTCAAGAGCAGGAAGTTGCCCGCGCTCTCGAAGACCCGCGGGTGGAAATCGTTGGCGCGCTGCGACGAGACGACCATCATGATCCCGAACTTCCGGGACTCCTGCATCATCGTCCCCAGGAGCTTGAGCCTGGCCACCCGGTGCGCCTCGTCGAAGATGACGGCCAGGCGCAGTCGGTCGGACTCGCCGCGCTCGAACATATCCTTGTAGACCTTGTGCAGGAAGAAACTGGCCGCTGCGATCTGGTTCTGCTCGCCGCTGACCTGGTGGAGGTCCAGGGCGGTCGGCCGGTCCATCAATTCCTCGACCCCGATCTCCTTCTCGGAGGGCCGGAAGAGGGACCGCAGGAAGAGGGTGTCCAGCCGCGCCACAACGTGCTGGCTCCTGGAGGAGCCCTTCGGGTTCTCGCGCATCAGGTCGTAGAACCTCCGGAACGCCGGCGCGCTGAGCCCGACCGACGGCTTGCCCTCCTGGAAGCCGGCCTCCTGATAGGACTCCATCAGTCGGTTCCGGATCTCGGACAACTGCAGGTCGCCCAGATCAGGGAACACGGTGCCGAAGATCTCGGCCACCTCGAAGACGTTGTCGATCCAGCCGCCGGGCTTGTGGTCCTGGCGCAGCGAGAGGCGGAGAGGATTGAAGTCCAGACCCTCCGAGCCGTCGAGGACGCGGAGCGCGCCATCACCCAGGAGGCCTCGCATCCGCTCTGTCAGGTCTCCGTGGAAGTCGAAAACCAGCGGCTGCACATCATGGCGGGCCAGTCCGTAGCCCAAGTTCAGGATCGCGGTGCTCTTCCCCGTTCCCGGGATCCCCACCAATAGCAGGTGGGGATTGGAGCGAACCGATAGCGAGAACGCGACCTCACGCCCCCGGACGGTGTCGCGCCCCAGCGCAACCGTGACTGAGCTCCTCCCATCGCCTGGGGCTTTGTCGGGAGACGACTGGGTTGGGCGAACAGCCGAGGAGCCTTGTTTCGGGGGCTCGACCTTCTCCGCTACATGGTCATCTTCCACCGGCGGGACGGCCTGTGCGTCCGCGGGGCGGAGCGCGCCGGCGCGCTGGCCGTAGAGTTCCGGCCAGGCCGCAGCGCCGAGGACCGTGACCCGACCCCGGGCCTCTTCGATGGGTCGAACGGCCTCGTCCAGGGTGGGGCACACCAGAACGACGCCAGCCCGGAGGTCTCCCAGGCGGTCGAAGCTGGGATCGGTCAACTGGTCCAGACGCCGGGCCAGAGCCACCACCGCCTCCTCGGTCAGGGTTCCGTAGCGCCGGGCTTTCTCCAAGAAGGCCCGCAACACCCGGCCCAGCCGCCGCCGGCGGACCGGAATCGTGAGAGCCCGCTCGACCTTCCCCGCCCGACTCGCGCCGGTCCCCTCCTCCGCCGAAGCCACCAGGCCGAACTCGCGCTGCAGCCGGCCGAGCATCTCGTCGGCCTGAGCCAGAAGTTCGGAGCGGAGCGAAACGGACAGGGCCTGGCCCGGATCAAAGGCGAAGTCGACGGCCAGAACCTCGAAATCGAGGATCTCGCGGCGCCGTTGGCGCGAAAGGTCCACCTTCAGGACCAGGGAACGGGCATGCTGTTCCCCATCCTGCCTGGGCAACAGGCTCTCGAGCGGCAGGAGGATGGACTCGGAGAGTTGGCCGTCGCGGGATTGGTGATGATGGAGGGTTGCCAGAGCCAGGGCCTCCGCCACAGTGGACCGCGGCCCGCCCAGGTGCAGGGCCACCCGCCCCGAGAGCGCCTTGAGATGGAGCAGGAGGGGTCCCAAGGCTTCCTCTGGGGGCGAGAAACCGAGATTCTCCAGGCCCAGCCGCAGGAAGCGGCGGATCTCGTCGCTGCGCGAGGTGGACAGGAGCAGGCGGTGCGACGTGCCATCCAGTTGCCCGGGGACGTAGTCCAGGAGGAAGCGCGAGAAGACACCTTCGAGGGGCTGGTCGAAGTACTCGGGCCCCAGGTAGCGGTCCAGGGTCAACACCCAGTCCGCCCTCTCGTGCAAGGCGTTGAGCTGCCGCTGCTGTTCCTGGCTGAGGGTCAAGGCCACCCCGGGTGCGACCGCCTCGGGCCCGCCCGATTCCGAGAAGCCTGCCAGCCGCGCCGAGGCCTTCAGGATCGCTCGATGCGTGCCGACCAGCCACTCGGTGTAGGCAGGCTTGACGGGGTGCCGCTGGGCGGGTTCGCCTGAAACCGGGTGGACCCACCGGAGCCAGGTGAGGCCGTCGTCGCTCGACGAGTGGTCCAGCAACATGGGCAGGGAGAGGCCGAAGACCTCCGGCGTCCTGAGGGGGCCTTCGACCGGCGCCG
>CAZQPM010000307.1:0-4899 GCA_964595195.1 uncultured Burkholderiales bacterium
ACTCCTCCAGGGTCAGGCTGGTCAGGAAGTCCTCATCCTTGATCCGCAGCCCGAAGCGCTCGGGGTGCCGGGCTATCGGCGTCTCGGGGAAGGGGGTCAGGAAGGAGGCGGTGGTTTCGAAAAGGCCCGGGGCCATCCTCAGCAGGCGGCGGGCCAGCTTCAGGCTGTTGGCCCAGGTCTGCCGGCTCTCGAAGGGGCCGCCCATGATGAAGTTCCCGTAGACCGAGATGCCGTCCACCTCGACGATGCGCCGGCACAGGTCTTCCAGTTGCTCCAACCGCAGGCGCTTCTCGTAGAACTTCAGGGTCTGGGGGTCCCCCGACTCGATGCCGATCTGCAGGCGGATCAGGCCGACCTCCTTCATGGCCTGCAGCAGGTCCGGGCGCAGGTTCAGGATGTCGACCCGGGCCTCGCAGTACCAGACGAAGTCCCGACCCGAGCGGGTGCGGTAGTCCCGCAGGATCTCGCAGAACTCCAGGACCCTGTGGGGATTGGCCACGAAGGTGTCGTCGATGATGTCGAAGGCCCGGTGGTTGTGGGCCTCCAGGTTGCGGATCACCTCGTCGGCCACCCGGCGAGCCGAGCGATACCGGTACCCGCGGCCGTGCACGGCCTGGAAGCAGAAGGTGCAGGCGTAGGGGCAACCCCTTCCGGTGGAGACGTGGAAGCGCAGGGGATTGTCCACCAGGTCCCGGTCGGGGTCGGGCAGCGCGTCCAGGTCCTGGATGGCCACGGCCGCGGGACCGGCCACCAACTGCCCTTCCTGGCGGCGCAGGACCCCGGGCATGCTGGCCGGGTCGCCCTGGCCGCGGCACAGGGCCCGCGCCAGGGCCAGCATGGCCAGTTCACCCTCGCCCTGCACCACGAAGTCGAAGGCGTGGTAGCGGTCCAGCGCCGGGCCCAGACCGGAGGCCAGGGGACCTCCGGCCACCAGGACGACCCCGGGAAGCCAGCGGCGGATCCGCTCGGCCAGGGTGGCGATCTGGAAGATCGTGTCGGACATCGTGTAGAAGCCGACGACTCGGGGGTGGGCCCGGGTGATCTGCTCCTGGAATTCCTCGGGGGTGGACAGGAACAGGTCCTTGGGAGTCACCAGACGCGTCCGGAAGCCGTCCTGGTTCAGGACCGTGGCGATGGACAGCAGGCCCAGGTTGGGCTGGCTCTGGGTCAGGTTGTAGTAGCTGTCGACGTGGATCAGGACGACGTCCAGGTCGCGCTGGCCGGTGGCGGTGATCCTGCGAAGAATCTGGTGAACCTGCATGGGCCCCTTCCCGGGCGCCCCGGGCGCCACGAGAAGCAGTGTATCATGGGCGCCCCCCTGGGCGGAAACAGGAAGCCTTCGGACCTCCCCGAAGGCCCCTCGAAGGATTGAACCAGGAATCGAGGCCGGTCGGCCAGGGAGGACACTCGGATGGAACCTAGGGAGCAGGCCCTGCTCAAGGGCCTGGTGCAGTTGATCTGGGCGGATGGGGAGGTGTCGGAGCAGGAGCGGCTGATGCTGGGAGGGATCCTCTCGGAGTTGGGTGTCACCACCGCCGAGATCCAGCAGGTCGGGCGCATGATGGTCTCACCTCCCAGCCTGGACGATCTGCGCGAGCAGATCCCGGACATGGAGTCCCGTCAGGAGATCATGAAGCTGCTGGTGGCCATGTCGCTGGCCGATGGGCAGGTGGACACCACCGAACTGCGCTTCATGGACCGCCTGGCC
The DNA here is from genome assembly GCA_964595195.1 of uncultured Burkholderiales bacterium. Taxonomy (GTDB): domain Bacteria; phylum Vulcanimicrobiota; class Xenobia; order Xenobiales; family Xenobiaceae; genus CAZQPM01. Next base: position 1,709 of record CAZQPM010000307.1, read on the forward strand.
GAGCACCTGGAGATCTCTCCCGAGGTGATGGAGAGGCTCAAGGAACAGACGCTCCAGGTCATGGGAGACGAGCAGGCGACCTGAGGGCAGGTAGGACCCGTCAGCGGCTGACGCGGTCGGCCCAGGTGAACTGGAAGGGTGTCCCCCTGGAGTCCTGGGCGTCCCAGCGGATGTCCATCCCTCCGGGGTTGGGAGCCTGGCGGCGGGCCAGCCAGCGGTCGCCGATCTCGGCGTCCAATTCGACCTCGACCGTCGCCGTGCCGCCAGCAGGCACCGTCAGCGGAGTCTCCAGGACGCGCGAGAAGCTGTAGAGGGGCCCGTCCTCCCGCTCCCGCAGGTCCAGGTTCCAGGCCGTCACCCGCCCGCCCTCGCCCGACAGGTCGACGAAGCGGAAGACGGCCACGATGGAACCGATACCCCCCAAGAGGTTGCGGCGGATCTCGAGGGTGGCCGACCCCTGCATCCCCGGCCGGGCGGGCTCTGGAGCAGGGGCGGCCGGGGGGGCCTCAGGTGGGCCCCCCGGATGCAGCCAGGGGTCCAGGAAGCGCACCGCCCGATCGGGCAGGTGCCGGGCCAGGGCGCCGGTGGTGGAGGGGGCCAGGCGCGGCATCAGGAGCAGGCCGCCTCCCACGGCCAGCAGCAGGATCACGGTGCCCCCGACCTTCAGGTGGCTGCGATCCTTCTCGCGCACGAAGGCCACCAGGTTCAGGACGGTGGCCACCAGGCCCAGGCTGGTGGCCGTGAGGGTGAGGATCTCGACCGGCTTCATGGCGCCCAACATAGCACGCCCCTCCGAACGGGTCCACCAGACCCCCGGCCGGGGTGGGGCCGGTCATCGGCCTGGGGCTGGCTCCGGCCGCCTTCCGACCTCCCCTCTGACCTGAATCATTGTCACGCCGGGCTCCGGGGCGCTAGTCTCGGACCATGTACCGAATCCTCCTCTCCCTCGTGGTGCTGGCCCTGCTGGGCTGCACAGCCAGGCCGGGCCCCCAGGTCGTGGTCTACTGCGCCCTGGACCAGGTCTACTCCGAGCCCGTTCTGCGGGACTTCGAACAGAAGACCGGGATCCGGGTGCAGGCCCGCTACGACTTGGAGGCGACCAAGACCTCGGGCCTGGTGAACCTGCTGCTGGCCGAGAAGGAACGGCCCCGCTGCGACGTCTTCTGGAACAACGAGATGATCCAGACCCTGGTCCTGAAGAGGGCGGGTGTCCTGGAGGCCTACGCCTCGCCGTCGGCCCGGACGATCCCCGCGGACTACAAGGACCCGCAGGGCTTCTGGACCGGTTTTGCGGCCCGTATCCGCGTGATCCTGGCCCACCGCCCCTCGGTCGGTCAGGACCGCCCCACCTCCCTTGAGGACCTTGGTGACCCCCGATGGAAGGGCCGGGCAGCCCTGGCCCGGCCCCTCTTCGGCACGACCCTGACGCACCTGGTCTGCTTCAGCCAGTCCCAGGGCCCTCAAGCCCTGGAGGCGCTGCTGCAGACGGTGCAGCGCAACCAGGTCCAGATCCTGGACGGCAACTCGATGGTCAAGGACCGGGTGGCGCGTGGCGAGGTGGCCTGGGGCTACACCGACTCGGATGACGCCAACGTGGCCGTGCTCTCGGGGGCTCCGGTGGAGATGGTCGTGCCGGACCAGGACGGCCCGGGCACCCTGGTGATCCCCAACACGGTCGCCATGCTGAAGGGCTGCCCCCATCCCGAGGAGGCGCGGCGCCTGCTGGACTACCTGCTCTCGGTCGAGGTCGAGGAGAAGCTGGCCCTCAGCGATTCCCTGCAGATCCCGCTGCATCCCGAGGCCAGGGCGACACCGGCGACCCCGCGCCTGGAGCGGATCCGGGGCCTGCGGGTGGACCCGGACCTGACGGCGGAGCGGTTCGGAGCCGTGCTGGGACTCCTCAGGGAGCGCTTCGTCCGCTGATCGCCCGGACCCTGGTGCTGCTCTGCCTCTTGCTACCGGCCCTGGGCCTGGTGTTCCAGCCCGTGGGCGAAGCCGGTGTCCTGGAACCCACCCGCCAGGGAGTCCTGCTGGCTCGGACCCTGGCCCTGTCCGCGGGGGCGGCCCTGGTGGCCCTGCTGCTGGGGGCCGGTGTGGCCGTGCTGCTCTCCTTCCGCGATCTGCCGGGCCGGGCCCTGTGGCAGATGGGTTTCCTGGCTCCGCTGCTGGTTCCGCCCTATCTGTGGGTCCTGGCCTGGATGCGCCTGGGCCTGCCGTCGCACAGCCCGCTGGTGGCGGCCCTGGCCTTGGGGGCCTGTTGGTATCCCCTGGTGACCTGGCCGGGCCTCGTGGCCGTGACGGCCTGCCCGGCCAGCCTGGTCGACGCGGCCCGTCTGGCCCGCGGGGAGGCCCGTCTGTGGACGGCCCTGTTGCTGCCCGTGGCGGCCCCCTTCATGCTCTGCGGGGCCCTGGCGGTCTTCTGCCTGGCCTGCGTGGAGTATGGCGTCCCCTCGCTCCTGCAGGTGGACACCTTCGCCCTGGAGGTCTTCACCCTGGTCAACGGCTACCACGACCTTCCCGCTGCGGCCCGGGCCTCGCTGGCTCCCCTGGCCTGCGTCCTGGTCCCGGCGGCCCTGCTGGCCCGTTACCTCGCCGCGCGCCTGGGCCCGCTGTGGCAGGCGCAGGGCGGAGGTTCGGCGGTGCTGCACCTGCCCCGAGGAGGGAGGCCCCTGGCCCTGCTGCTGGCCGGGGGGGGCTTCGGAGGCCTGGTGGCCCTGCCCCTGGGGGTCCTGGCCCGGCAGGCCGATCGCTTTCCCCTGGCCCTGTGGGAGGCCGGCCCCGACCTGCTGACCACCGTGGCGGCCTGCGCCGGGGCGGCCCTTCTGGCCCTGGGCCTGAGCACCTGGCTGGCGGCCGGGCGGTCCCTGGCGGTGGCGGGGCTGGCCCTGGGCCTTCTGGCCTGGCCTCCCGCCTTGCTGGCCCTGGGCTGGGACACCTGGTTCGGGGGGCACCCCGCCCTCCTGCCCGTGGGCCTGGCCGTGCGCTTCCTGCCCCTGGCCCTGTTCCTCCAACTGGCCTCCTACCGCAGCGTGCCCGGCAGCCTGGACGAAGCGGCCAGTCTGAGGGGCGGCACCCTGTGGCTGCGTTTCGTGCAGATGCACCGTCCCCTGCTGCGGGTGGCGGCCGCCCTGGTCTTCTCCCTCGCCGCGGGGGATCGGTGTTTCGTCGGTGTCACAAACAACTTCGTCGCG
>CAZQPM010000308.1:0-4896 GCA_964595195.1 uncultured Burkholderiales bacterium
GCCTGAGTCCGGCGGCCCGGCCTTCCGGCCCCCCGCGGGCGGACAGGGCCCGGAGGTCCGTCCGCCGAAGGATACCGCTCCTGCATCTTCCGGAGGTTCCCATGAAACGCCTGGTCCTGCACGGTCTGTGTCTGGTCATCCTGCTCCTGGCGGTCCAGTCCCTGCAGGCGGGAGAGTCCCGGCCCTCGCTGACCCTGGGGAAGATCCACCAGAAGGGCACGCGCTACGAGGTCCGCACGGTCTTTCCCAAGCTGGCCTGGTCGGCCCGGCCCGAGGTGGCGCGGGCCTTCAACCGCGCCAGTCGGCGGCCCGTGGACGCGGCGATCGCCGACTTCCGCCGGGAGATGGCCACCAGTCTGGACGACCGTCCGGACGTGGCCTGGGACCTGGTCAGCGTCTGGGACACGCACCACAAGGATTCGCGACTGGTCAGCGGGGTGCTGACCTTCGGGGCCTTCACCGGAGGCGCCCACCCCAACCCCTGGCTGGTCAGCCTGAACTTCGACATCGAGCAGGGGAGGGCGCTGACCCTGGCGCAGCAGTTCCGCCCCGGCAGCGGCTACCTGGAAGCGCTGAGCCGCCTGTGTCTCCGCGAACTGGCGGGGCGCAACGCGCCCGAGGCTGAGACCGGCGCGGCGCCCGAGGCCGCGAACTTCCAGGTCTGGACCATGGGCACCCGGGGTTTGACCATCCTGTTCCCGCCCTATCAGGTGGCCCCCTACTCCGAAGGCGTGCTGGAGGTCTTGATCCCTTGGACTGAGCTGGAGGGGTTGCTGCGACCCGGCAGCGTGGCCGCGGGCCTGGCTGGCGACCAGACCTGAGTCTGGGGTCCCCCGACGACCTTCCCGGAGACAGGCTGCCGACCGCCGATGAATTCTCGCCCCAAGTCCTTCCTCTACTCCTGGTTGCTGCTGTTGGCGTCGGCGATCTGGGGCCTGGCCTTCGTGGTGATGAAGGACACCCTGGAGGTGGTCCCCACCAACTACATCCTGGCGCTGCGCTTCCTGGTCGCGGGCGTGGGGTTGCTGCCGGTGCTGCTGGGGGTGCGCCTGACCCGGGGACTGGTCGGGCGCGGGGCCGTGCTGGGCCTCTTCCTCTACGGTGCCTACGCGCTGCAGACCTGGGGCCTGCTCTACACCACGGCCAGCAAGAACGCGCTGATCACCTCGGTCTACGTGGTGCTGGTGCCGTTCTTCGTATGGGTGCTGCAGCGCAGGGCCGTGGGGCGGCGGGTGGTGTGGGCTGCGGGGATGGCCTTCGCGGGCCTGGTCATCCTGTCACCCCCGCAGGCCTCGGGCGTCAATCCCGGAGACCTGCTGACCCTGCTGTCGGGTTTCGGCTATGCCGTCCACATCACGCTGGTCGGGCTCTACTCCGAGGACCATCCGGTGATGCCCCTGACCTGCGTGCAGTTCCTGGTCGCCTCGGCCCTGGCCTGGGCCGGGGCCTGGGGCTTCGAGACCTTTCCGGCCTCGGTCGGGGCGGGGACCTGGGTGGCCCTGGCCTACCTGGCCTTCGGCTCCACGCTGGTGGCCCTGACCCTGATGAACCTGGGCATCCGTTACGTCACCCCGGCCCGGGCCTCGATCCTCCTGGCGACGGAGGCCCTGTTCGGCTGCCTCTTCGGCGTGCTGCTCCAGGGAGACCCCTTCACGCTGCAGATTGCCCTGGGGGGGGTCATCCTGACCGGGGCCGTCGTGCTCTCCCAGGCGGATCCCCCCCCCGAGGTGGTGCCCGCCGCCGGCTGAGGTCGGCGGGGCCGACCGGCCGGGTTCAGCCCGGTTGCCCGTCGCTGACGTCGTAGCGCGAGAAGCGGCGCACCTCGAGCTGGTCCCCCAGCGTATGGCGCAGTCCTTCCAGGACCTGGCCGACCACGCGCGAGGGGTCCTTGAGATAGGGCTGTTCCAGGAGGCAGACCTGGGCATACCAGGCGGACATCTTCTCCAGCAGGTAGTCGTCGATGCGCTCGGAACTGGCGAAGCTGGATTCGGCAGTGGCCCGATGGGAGCGCTCCTCCGACCGGATGCTCTCCCAGGGAACATCCTGGCGGGCCACGTAGCGGGCCCCCCGCTCCAGGATCTGCGCACACAATTCCTGGGCAAACTCGCGGAACTCCGCGTTGCGCAGGGTCTCCGGCTGCCGGCAGCGCAGCTCGACCAGGCAACCATTCTTCTCCTCGGGGTCGACCTGGGCCAGGACCAGGCCTTCGGTCAGGGGGCGCCTCTGCTTGGCCAGGGGAGTTCACCTCCAGGGATGGATTGGGCGGGCCTCTTCTGCCGAGGGGCGGAAGGCTCCTCCCCAGCGGGAGGCAGGCCTTCAGCGCACTTTTAACCTGCAGTTCACCAAGCCGCGGAGCTTTCCGGGGACGATCCAGCGGGGAAGGCCTGCGGGCGCTTCTCCTCGCCCCTCTCTGGAGTCCTGTGGAGGTATGCCCCGTGTCCCTGCGCAACCTGACCCTGCTGCTGGTCGTCGTCCTGGCCCTGCCGGCCCTGGCCCAGCAACCCGCCGGCGCCCCGGCTTCGGCCCCATCCGGGATCCCCCCCCTGGCCGTGAACGGGCAGCCCCTGCCGCCCGGGGCCGTGCTGGGCTCGAACGGGGAGGACCTGGTCGTCCTGGCCACCCCCTACCTCAAGGCCCTGGGGGCCCAGGTGCGCGTGATGGGAGGCCACCTGGAGGCCTGGTGGACGGGTGGGGTCCTGACGCTGGACGCGGGCAGCGACGGCTGCTCCTGGAATGGCGTCATGACGCGACTGCACGAGCCCGCGGGTAGCATGTCCGGCGATCTCCTGGTCGGCGCGGTGGAGATCGGCCGGATCGTCGGGGCCCGGGTGGAGAGCGGCGAGTGGGGCGTGGCGATCACCCGCAGCAGTTCCGCGGCCGGGCCGGCCGCACAGGATCCCGGCCAGGGGCGGGCCGGCCTGCCTCCCGGGCTGAGCATGATCCCCTCGGAGATGACCGGTGGCCAGCCTCCCCCGCAGGGCCTGAACCCGTCCAGCACCACCGAGGGACGCCCGTTCCCCGATCCGACCACCGGCGGGCTTTCTGAAAAGCCGGGCCTGTACGAGTCTCCCTACCAGCGGCCCGAGATCGGTCGCGAGATTCCCGCCGAGGCGGGAACCCCCGAGCCCTCCCCCTCGCCCTCGCCGGGGTACCGGCCTCCCCGGGCGGTGGTCACGGACCTGCAGGCCCGGCACGTCATGACCTTCCACCTGACCAGCTACGAACTGCGGGCGAAGATCCGCAACGAGGGGACGGTCGCCCTGAGGCGGCCCTTCCAGGTCCAGTTGCTGGCCCGGGGCGCTCGGAACTCCAACTTCGAACTGTTGGAGTCCTACCTGGTCCGGGCCCTGGAGCCCGGTGAGGAGATCGAGCTGAAGAAGTCCGCCGACGGCCATCAGTTCCAGAGCCTGCAAGGCACCAGCGTGACCTTCAAGGCCGTGGTGATCGAGGAGGCTCCGCCTCCCCAGGCTTCCACCCCGGCCCGGCCCGGTCCGGCCACCGTCGAGGGCAGTTCCCGGGAGCGGAAGGTCTCCTTCTGAGTCCGAGCGGCTGCCCCCCGAGCCGGCTTCGGGCCAGGCTGAACCCGGTGGCCCGCCTGGTGCTGGCGGGTCTCGCCCTGCTGCAACTGGCCTCGGGCGTCGCGGCGGACGCGGTCCTGCCGGAGCCCGACCCCACCCCGGTGGACGTCGGCACCTGGCCGACCATGCGCGTCCTGGTCTATCGGGGGTCGGGGCCGGTCGAGGTCACCGGCGAAAAGTTGACGGTGCAGGAGGAAGGCCGCCCGGCGGTGCAGGTGTCGCGCTTCACCCTGCCTCCCGTCGCGGGACCCGGCGAGGAGGGGACTCGCCGCGCCTGGTCCGTGCGCTCGGCGGACTCCATCGTGCAGGTCGGCGGACGTCGCTATCGCGGCGGTCTGGACCTCTGCCTGGAGGCCGGCCAGGTGCTGGTGGTCAACCGCGTGGGCCTGGAGGACTACCTGCGCGGAGTCGTGCCGCGGGAACTGCTGTGCGACCGGTTGGAGGCCGTCAAGGCCCAGGCCGTGGTGGCCCGGACCTACGCCCTGGCCCATCGTCAGGGCCCCGAGCAACGCTGGGATGTGCGCGACGACGTGGGCCATCAGGTCTACGGAGGGGTCCAGGCCGAGCACCCCCTCTCGGATGCGGCGGTGCAGCAGACGGCCGGTCTGGTCCTGGCCTGGGAGGGAAGGCTGGCCTCGCGGGTCGTCTACCATTCGACCTGCGGCGGTCAGACCGAGGCCAACGAGAACGTCTTCGGCACGCCGCCCATCCCCTACCTGCGCGGGGTGGAGTGCGTGGACCCCCAGGGGCGGGTCGCCTGTTCGGCGTCCACCTACGCCGGGTGGACCGCCGAGTGGAGCCATGCCGAACTGGGGCAGGAGGTCGGACGCTCACTGGGGAAGCCGCTGCCTGCGATCCGCGGGCTGGAGGTCCGGCAGGCGGCACCGTCGGGACGGGTGGTCCGCCTGGCCCTGCTGTTCGAGGAGGGGAGCGCCCCCCACGCTCAGGCTCCTGAGTCTGAGCATGAGCATGATAGGGATCGGGCTCCTGAGCCTGAGCCGGCTCCCGACCGGGCTCCCGGGCCCGACGCGGATCCCGGTCGGGGTCAGGACCGAGAGCTGGAACTGGCGGGTGATGACCTGCGCCGCATCCTGGTCTACAGGGACGCCTCCGGGCGGGAGCGTCCCCTGCCCAGCACCCGTTTCCAGGTTCTACCGGATGCGGGGGATGGTCGGGTGCGGATCCGGGGGACGGGTTGGGGGCATGGGGTGGGGATGTGCCAGTGGGGCGCCATCGGATTGGCGCGTCAGGGTCTGGGGTTCGAGGAGATCCTGGCGCACTACTACCCGGGGACGCGGGTCGCCTGGGAAGGGAAGAT
>CAZQPM010000309.1:0-4892 GCA_964595195.1 uncultured Burkholderiales bacterium
CAAGAGTGCGGACCTGGTGCCCCATGGCCAGGGATTCCACCGAGAGGCCGGCGGTGCCCTGGGGCAGGAGCACTTCGGTGCTGTAGATCCGGCGCCCGGGCCTGCGCGAGGTCAAGGGCAGGATCGTGGCGACCGGCAGGGAGCGGAGGATGCTCTGCCGGGCGACCACCAGGACCGGCCGCCGCCCGGCCTGCTCGGACCCCTCGATGGGATCGAGGCGCGCCACGTACAGCCCCCACTGCTCGATATTCATTCGTCAACCCTCAGACCGTCCGCCGCCACGGAGGAGAAAGCCTCCTCGACATCCCTCTGGTCCGCCAGGAAGAGGGGGTCTCGGGCGGCCTCCTCAAACTCCCGGGCCAGTTCCTTCTCCCGGAGTTGGCGGACTCTGTCCTCGACGGACTCCCTCACGAGGGCGGAAGCCGACTCGGCCAGGCCCAGGTCGACCAGGCGCCTCATCTTGACGATCAGCGCGACCGGTAGGACGAAGGTAGCCTTCCTCATGTCACCCACAGGCCAGCCTCCAGCTATGGCAGATTCGTATGGCACATCCATCATGGGGAGGTCCGAACGGAACGTCAAGCACGAGGGAGGACTTGAGGGTTTCTCCAGCGCGACCAGGCGTGGGCCGTTGCCGGGGTCGGGGCTGGAGTTCTCGGTCGCCGGCCATGCGACACCGATGCGGGCTGAGATTCGGTGCCGGACTGGCTCTCGGACGCGACCGCCCGGTCCCAGAAGGCTCCCCGTCCGATGGTGCTCATGGGGAGAGCTTCGCAGCAGCGCCGGGCAGCTCCCGCCGGGCATGCCTTGGCGCACGCCAGCCGGGAAGGCCGAACCGACCATCGCGGTCAAGCTCCGGGCCCCATCCTTTCGGAAGCCCAGGCTTGAGCGTGCGTTTGACCTCCCACCCGGGCGGCGGTAATCTGGAACCATGAGTCAATCTGAGTCGCAGGCGAGGCACCTGACGCTTCGGGGCTTCGAGCCGGAGCTCGAGCGCCGGATCCGCGAGGTCGCCCGCAAGGAACGCCTTTCGCTGAACCAGGCGGCTCTCAAGCTGCTCCGCCGGGGAGCGGGACTGAGCCCGGGAGAGGACGTACAGCCGACCATCGGCCACGCGCTGGATCACCTCGCCGGCACGTGGACCGAGGAGGAAGCCCGCCAGTTCGAAGAGAGCGTCGCGGTTTTCGAAACCATCGACGAGAGCCTCTGGACTTGAAGATCCTCCTGGACACCAACGCGTATGTCGCCTGGAAACGGCGAGACTGCGGACTGCTGGACCTGGTCCGTCGGAGCGGCAGGATCTTCCTATCGTCCATCGTGGCGGGCGAACTTCTGTACGGCTTTCGGAATGGCGAGCGACTGGCCCAGAACCTCAAGGAACTGCAGGAGTTCCTCGATAGCCCGTTCGTGGAGTTGGTCCCGGTCGCCCTGGCCACTGCACATCGGTATAGCCGGATTGCTGCTCAATTGCGGCGTTCCGGCACGCCGATTCCGACGAACGACATCTGGATTGCCGCGCATGCCATGGAGACCGGCGCCGACCTGGTGTCCTTCGACAAGCACTTTGGCCGCGTGGAGGGTCTGATCTGGATCGACCCCAGCACGTGAGCCAGGCGCCGGGCCCGGCTTCCGTGTGGCCACATCCCGCCGCCCAGGCGCCAGACCATCTCCTACCACCGTTCATCTGGCCAACGCCCTGGGCCGACTGGGAATGCGCCAGGAGCCCAAGCCGAAGGAGCAACCCTCCCCAGAACGAGCCCGGCGGACGCAATGGGCTCCCAGCGCGGCGTCGGCAAGTAGGGTTCCAGCTCCCGGGCAGGTTCGAGGTCTCCGGGAGGGGCACACCCAGCCTCTCCAGGGCCGCCCGGACCGTCCCCGCCCCTCCCACCACCAGGGTGCTCGGTTCCAGCGAGAACTGGCCGAGCTCGGCCCTCTCGAAGAACTGGCACCCCCACCCCAAGAGTTCGAAGCCGCGCGCAGCCACGGCACCTGAAGATCTGTAGGGCAAGTGATTCCGGGTCTGTATGAAAACTGTCCTGGCCGCCATCGGCTCACTCCCCTCTGCAACCGTGCGTAGCCACCCGCCCCCCCTGGCGCAGCTCTTTCCCCGGAGCGTTGGCAGCCAGCCCCGGCCACCCGCCCAGACGCGCCTTCCCCCGCGCGGGACCCGCGGTCAACCTCGGGTGTCCGGGCTCGATCCTAGCCGCTGACCCCGCCTGTCACAGGATGTCAGGGGGGGTCAGGTGGGATCTGGTTGGCGGGAGAAGATCTGGCAGGTTGCGGAGGGAGGCCGCGAGGCGAGGACTGAGGCACGGCCGCCTGCCGTCAGCGATTCCGGAGGGCCCCGACCACCAGGCGGGCCCGGCGATCGTCCCCGGCGAAGGCAAAGAAATCGTGGCTGTTTCCCTCCTCGTCGATGTGCAGGTGGGTTGAGCCAGACCGGGCGACGATGTGACTGAACCTGAGAAGGTCCTCCAGGGGGTCGAAGACGTCGATGGCTTGGACCGCGGTCTCGATCTCCCCCACCCGCAGGCGAAGGGTGAGCCATCCTGCTCGAGTTCGTGCCAGTCCGGATGGCAACCGCTACCCGGGCTCCTGGGGCTCCATGGCCGGTCCGAAGAGGTGGCGAAGGCCGGCGCCGAGGGGAGCAAACTCAGCCTGGCTGAGGCGGCCCAGGAACCCCTCGACTCGACTTGCGTCCAGACTCCGAACCTGGTCCAGCAGGGCCACCGAATCCTGGGGCAGGCCACCCGCACCTCGGGAAATCACCGGGTAGATCTCGGGATTCTGCTGGCTCCATGGACCCTGCTGGGTCGTCAGGGGAACCACGATCGCCACGGGGTAGCGCAGGGGACCTCGGGGGACCGCCACCAGGACGACAGGCCGCCGGCCGTGCTGCTCTCGACCGGGGGGACGGCCGGAGGGCAGGGTGACGACCAGGACATCCCCCGGCAGGGCCTGTCGCTCAGCCATTCCGACCTGCGCCCACGATGACCAGGCCGTCGTCGGCCCGATACTCAACCTTCAGCAGTCGAGGCTCCGGCAGGCTACCCCAGTCATACGGGGGCAGGTCGTCCGAGAGCGGAGAGCCCAGCCATTCCTGGGTCTCGGAGTCCACCACCTGGGGGTCGCGGACCAGTTCGCCGACCCGTCCTTCCTCGACGCGCCACCGATTCCCGACCTTGACTCCGCGAAGCCGTCCCGCCTGAAGCCAACCCAGGACCGTCCGGCGGGAGATCCGCAGGCGTCGGGCGACCTCTTCGGGGGTCAACAGTGCTTCCACGCTCGGCACCTCCAGGCATGCGACCTATCCTGACATATCCTACCATATCCTGACAGACATCGAAGGCCCAGGTCGGGTCCCACACTCAGGGGATCACCCGCAAGGAAGCGGCCGATCTCTGCCGCCTCGACCCGCCGAAGGCCGGCCGCCTGCCCCAGTCCATGGCGCGCCGGGGAACGCTGATCCGCGAGGGATCCAGGCGAGGCTCCTCCTATGTCGCCCCCCCTCGGATATGAACGAGTTATGAGCAGGCGTGCATAACGAACGAGTGCTTATAGGCAACCCTTCATAAGCGCGGACATCCACGCCCTTGATCTTCGCGTGTGCGTGGCCCGGGCTTCGGAGCCCTTCGGGGTCTCGGTCGACGCGTTGCCAGGTAGTCCATGAATCCACCACCAAGACGCTTTCAGAGCGTCCACAGCGTCCCCTTTGACGGGCCTGTCGGCAGATGCTGGGAGTCAACTCACGACCTCCTCTTCAATGAACTGCTGACCACCTTCCTCGACGAGTTCCTACCCCACGCCAGCCCCCAGACCCCGCGCCACCATGATCCGCAGGCATCGCCTCGACATCATGGTGGCGTCGCCACGGCGCGGCCCAGCGAGCGCCTGGCGCCAATCGCCCAGCGTCGCACCCCCCTACCCCGCCAGCACCTCGGCGAACGCGCGGGCCAGGTCGGCGGCCTGCAAGTCCTGGCAGCCCAGGCTGGCCAGGTCCGCCTGGGGCAGCGCGCCGGGGATGACGCGGGCCAGGAGGGCCGCATCCGTGCGGCGCGGCAGGGCGCCGTGCTGCAGCAGGGTTCCACGGCGGCGCACCTGGGCGCTGCCCACCAGCTTGCGTCCCCGGGCGATCACCTCGCCGGGGGCGGCCACGGCCAGGCACGAGGGGTGCGAGGCCGACGACGGCACGTGACCCGAGGCCGCCGTCTCCACGGGCACCCCCAGCCGGGCCAGGGCCCCCGCCAGAAGGGCCGCGATACCCACGAAGGCCTCCTGCACCGACAGGTCCCCCACCTCCGGCAGGACCACCGCGTAGGTGATCTCGTCGGGCTGGTGCAGCAGGGCCCGCCCCCCGGTGGGGCGGCGCACCACCTCCACGCCCAGGCGGGCGCACAGCTCCCGGTCCACCCAGCCGTCCCGCTGGCCGTAGCCCAGCGACAGGCAGGGGGAAGTCCAGGAATACAAGCGCAGGACCGGCCCCGTGGATTCCTCCAACAAGGCCAGGTCCCGCTGCATGTTCTCGGCGCCGGGCCGGGGGCCGTCCAGCAGGTGCTGCCAGGAGGCCCTGCGCAGGCGCTCCAGGTGCTCGGCCCAGGCCATCGCTACTCCGGCCAGACCAGGACGGGCTTGCGGGCGGCCTGGGTCTCGTCCAGCCGGCTGATCGGCCGGGTGTGCGGGGCCTCGTGCAGGACCTCGGGGTCCTCCTCGGCCAGGGCCAGCATCGTCTCGATGAAGGCGTCCATCGTCTCCAGGCTCTCGGTCTCGGTCGGCTCGATCATCAGAGCCTCCTCGACGATCAGCGGGAAGTAGATGGTCGGCGCATGGTAGCCGAAGTCCAGCAGGCGCTTGGCCACATCCGTGGCCCGCAGGCCCTTCTCGGCCTTCAGGTT
>CAZQPM010000310.1:0-4879 GCA_964595195.1 uncultured Burkholderiales bacterium
CCCGACCGGGATCATGTCGGGGTGGATGCCGGGGGTGCGGACGCTGCCCTCGCTGGGACCGTCGTTGCCGGCCGCCACCACCACCACCAGGCCGGCTTCGACGGCCTTCTCGGCGGCCTGGGCCCAGGGATCATCCTTGTAGGAACGCGCGGCGAAGTCACCCAGCGACATGTTGATGACGCCGATACTGTACTTCTCCTTGTTCTCGATGACCCACTGGATGCCCTTGATGGCCTCGGCCACGCTGGTGATCCGGACGCCGACCAGGTCGGCGTCCGGTGCGACGCCCTTGACGGCCCCCGCCGACCTGACTCCCGACCCTGCGGCGACCCCGGCCACGTGGGTTCCGTGCCCGAAGGTGTCGAAGGGTTCGGTCTTGCCATCCTTCAGGTCCACCCAGCCCACGATCTTGTCCTGCAGGTCCGGGTGGGGATAGATGCCGGAGTCGATGACGGCGATGGTCTGGCCCTTGCCCGTGAATCCCCTGTCCCAGACCTTCTCGATGCCGATGACCGAGTCCGCGATGTCCAGCGCCTTGACGCCCTTGCCCTGGGAGGGACCGGCCGAGGCCAGGTGACGCGGGTCCGGATACTCCAGTTCCCGATCCACGGCGACGCGCGACCCCTTGGGAAGACTCTTCAACAGACGGTCCATGGACTTGGGTTCGACCTCGGCCGTGAACCCGTTGACCAGGGGCAACTCCTCGCCGATGCGGAAGCACTGGCCGTCCTTGCAGGAACTGCGGGCCTGGCTGGCGGCCTCGGGATGGTCGAAACTGACGATCAACTTCAGGCGGCCATCGGCTGTCAGGTGGGTGGGCTCGAAGGTGTCTGCGCCGACCACGCGGGGTCGGGCTTCGCCGGGTTCCGCTGGGGGGAACTGCAGCGCCGCGGGCGCCAGGGGTTGCCTGGCCGCGCCGGGTCCACATCCTACCTGCCTGATGCCGTCAGACTTCACCAAGTCCTCCTTTGCGCCAGACCTCCGGGCCGGGCTGGCACCAACCCCCACAGCATTCCACGCGAGCGGGGCGTCTGCCTCCGCGCGGCTCTTCCCCCTTTGACGAGGATACCATTCGGCCTCGCACCGTCGCAACGCGGAATGTCCTATATCGCTGTTGCGGAATTGTTAACTGGCCAACAGCCGCTTCGCGCCGGAATCACCTCCCGAACCCCGGACAGGGGGAGGACCGGGGTTTGCCCCGACGAAGGGCCCCCGCCGGCGGTCGGGGAGTCCCCCGGAGACCGCCCCTGGTCAAGGAGGTGCCGCGTGCTCGTTCTTTCCTGCGAACCCGTGCGGGGAAAGGCCATCCAGCGCGCCGTTGAGGCTCTGCGCTCGGGAGGGGTCATCGTCTATCCGACGGACACCGTCTACGGGATGGGTTGCGACCTCCTCAATCCCCAGGCCATCGACCGGGTCTACTTCCTCAAGCGGATGCCCCGGCGCAAGCCGCTCTCCCTGATCTGTTCAGACCTGGCCCAGATCGCCGAGTATGCCCAGTTGTCCAACACCGCCTACCGACTGATGAAGCGCCTGCTGCCCGGGCCCTACACCTTCATCCTGCAGGCCACCCGCCTGGTTCCCCGGGTGATGATGACCAAGCAGCGCACCGTCGGCATCCGCGTCCCGGACAACGACCTTTGCCTGAGCCTGGTCCGGGAACTGGGCAACCCCCTGGTGAACACCTCGGCCTCCGGCGCCGAGGACGAGGTCGTCAGCGACCCCGAGGCCATCCAGGAGGCCTACCCCCAGATCGACCTGATGCTGGAGGCCGGGCTTCTGCGTTCGGATCCCTCGACGATCCTGGACCTGACCAAGGATCCTCCGACCGTCATCCGCGAGGGCAAGGGTCCGGTCGGCGAGTTCCTGGCCCTGTGACCTGAACGGCTCGAAGTCGGACCCCGGAGGCCACCCGCCGCCGGGGTCCTTCTACTTGGAGGGCTGGGAAGTGGAGGCCTTGCGAGTTCGCTTGCCGGGCTTCGTGGAGTCTGCGTGACCAGGCTCGGCACCCGGCGCGGCGGGCGCGGCCTGAGCGGCAGGCTCGACGGCCGGCAGGCGGACTCCGTGCCGCTCCAGGATCGGCCGCAGGTAGCGCCCGGTCCAGGACCCCGGGTGGGCCGCCACCACCTCGGGGGCGCCGGTCACCACCAACCGGCCTCCGCGGTCCCCGCCCTCGGGGCCCAAATCGACGATCCAGTCGGCCGCCTTGATGATGTCCAGATTGTGCTCGATGACCACCACGGTGTTCCCCGCCTTGACCAGGCGGTGCAGGACCTCCAACAGATGGGCCACATCCGCGAAGTGCAGACCCGTCGTCGGCTCGTCCAGCAGGTAGACCGTCCTTCCCGTGGCCCGTCTCGACAACTCGGTAGCCAGTTTGACGCGCTGGGCCTCGCCTCCCGAAAGGGTCGTGGCCGCCTGGCCCAGGCGCACGTAACCCAGGCCGACGTCCCGCAGGGTCTCCAGCTTGCGGGCGATGCGGGGCAGGTGCTCGAAGACCGCCAGCCCCTCCTCCACCGTCATGTCCAGGACCTCGGCGATGTTGTGCCCCTTGAAATGGACCTCCAGGGTCTCGCGGTTGTAGCGCTTGCCCTTGCAGACCTCGCACGGCACGAAGACGTCGGGAAGGAAGTGCATCTCGATCTTCAGGATCCCCTGGCCCTGGCAGGCCTCACAGCGCCCGCCCTTGACGTTGAACGAGAAGCGCCCCGGCTCATAACCGCGCAGGCGCGCCTCCGGCGTCCTGGCAAAGATCTGGCGGATCGGGTCGAAGAGCCCGGTGTAGGTGGCCGGATTCGAGCGCGGCGTGCGGCCGATGGGGGCCTGGTCGATGGTGATCACCTTGTCCACGAACTGGACGCCCCGCAGCTCGCGGAACTCACCGGGCTTCTCCGAGCCGGCCCGCAGGCTCAGGGCCAGGGCCCGATGGAAGATCTCGTTGACCAGCGTGCTCTTGCCCGAACCCGACACTCCCGTCACGCAGGTGAAAAGGCCCACCGGGAAGCGCACGTCCAGGTCCTGCAGGTTGTTCTGCCGGCAGCCCAGCAACTCCAGCCACTCGCCCTTGGGACGCCGGCGGCGGGAGGGCATGGGGATCTGCATTCGACCCGAGAGGTAGGCGCCGGTAACCGAGTCGGGATCGGCCGCCACCTCCTCGGGCGTTCCCCGGGCCACCACCCGGCCCCCGTGCACCCCGGCCCCCGGCCCGATGTCCACCACCAGGTCAGCCTCGCGGATGGTCTCCTCGTCGTGCTCGACCACCAAGAGCGTGTTGCCCAGGTCGCGCAGCGAGAAGAGCGTGTCCAGCAGGCGCCGGTTGTCGCGCTGGTGCAGACCGATCGAGGGTTCGTCCAGGATGTAGAGGACCCCCACCAGGCCCGAACCGATCTGGGTGGCCAGGCGGATCCGCTGGGCCTCCCCCCCGGACAGCGTGCCGGCGGATCGGTCCAGGGTCAGGTAGTCCAGGCCGACGTCGTCCAGGAAGCGCAGCCGGGCCGTGATCTCCTTGAGGATCTGCCGGGCGATGTGGGTCTCGCGCTCGCTCAGTTGCAGCTCGTCCACCCAGGCCCGGGCCACCCGCACCGACATGGCGGTGAAGGCCGGCAGGTTCAGACCCGCCACCGTCACCGCCCGGGCCTCGGGCTTCAGGCGCGCCCCCTGGCACTCCGCGCAGGCCCGGGCCGTCATGTACTTCTCGATCTCCTCGCGGGCCCAGTCCGACTCGGTCTCGGCGTAGCGCCTCTGGAGCAACGAAGCGGCCCCCTCGAAATCGAAGGACGGCCCCTCCCCTCCGACCTCCTTCCCGCCGTAGAGCAGGAACTGCCGGTGTTCCTCGGGCATGGCCTTCCAGGGCGTCGTGAGATCGATGCCCAACCGTTCGGCCACGCGCTCCATGCGGCGCCAGAACCACGACTCACGCGGGGCGTAGCGGAAGGCCTGGACGGGCTTGCCCCAGGGCGCCAGGGCCCCCTGGGCCGGCGACAGGTCGGGGTCGGGCACCACCAGGGCCGGGTCGACCTCGGGCATGAAGCCCAGGCCCGTGCACTGGGGGCAGGCGCCGTGGGGGGTATTGAACGAGAAGAGCCGGGGCGACAATTCGGCGAAGGACAGGCCGCACTCCACGCAGGCCAGGTGCTGGCTGTAGAGCTGCTCGGGCCCGTCGACCTCGGCCACCAGGGCCGTGCCCCCCGAGAGCCCCAGGGTCGCTTCCAGGGACTCGGCCACCCGCTGGCGAGCACCCGGGCGCACGGCGATGCGGTCGATCACGACCTCGATGGTGTGCTGGACATAGCGGTCCAGGTTCAGATCCTGGCCTTCGTCCACCCGCACCAGTTGGCCGTCCACCCGGGCGCGGGTGAAGCCCTTGTCGCGGATCTCGCCGAACAGCTTCTGGTACTGCCCCTTGCGCCCCCGGACCAGGGGAGCCAGGAGCATGACCTTGGTGCCCTCGGGTTTGCCCATGACCAGGTCCACCATCTGGTCGATGGTCTGGGGTCGGATGGCGCGCCCGCAGGCCGGGCAGTGCGGATGCCCCACCCGGGCGAAGAGCAGGCGCAGGTAGTCGTAGATCTCGGTGACCGTGCCCACGGTCGAGCGGGGATTGCGCGAGGTCCCCTTCTGGTCGATGGAGATCGCCGGCGAGAGGCCTTCGATATAATCGACGTCGGGCTTCTCCATCTGCCCCAGGAACTGCCGGGCATAGGAGGACAGGGACTCGACGTAGCGGCGCTGCCCCTCGGCGTAGATCGTGTCGAAGGCCAGCGAGGACTTGCCCGAACCCGACAGGCCCGTGATCACGATCAGCCGGTCGCGAGGCAACTCGAGATCGATGTTCTTCAGGTTGTGCTCGCGGGCGCCGCGGATGACCAGACGGTCGAGGGCC
>CAZQPM010000311.1:0-4869 GCA_964595195.1 uncultured Burkholderiales bacterium
ACTTAGCCCCCCGGGGCCTTGTCCAGCCCCCCACTTAGCCCCCCGGGCCCTTGTCCAGCCCCCCACTTAGCCCCCCGGGCCCCTGTCCAGCCCCCCACTTTGCCCCCCCGGCCGATTCCCGGCACTTTGCGCCTCGGGGCGGGCCATTGCCGGGTGGAGGGGCGGGAGGTCACCGAAGGAAAAAAGATCGGCGGCCTGCGGGCTTTGAATCTACATCCGGTGGAGGCATCCTCGTCGGCTACTACATCGGGGGTTCAATGGCCCCGGCGGCCGCGGAATCGGGCCTTCTGGCGCGTTGACACCCGGGCCGGCTCCGCGCTAGTATCAGGGGGCAGTGTGCAGCGAAGTGGGTGATAGTGGGGCGCCATGGAAGAGGTAGTCGGGAACTTCTTCGGCACTCATACGATGACCATCGACGACAAGGGGCGTCTGACGGTCCCGTCCTCGTTTCGCAAGGCCCTGGGGGAGCAGATCGTTCTCCGGAAGTGCGTGTCCGACCATTCTGTTGAAATTCTATCTCCCTACCACTGGAACCTTTTTCTGGGGAAGTTGTCTTCCCTTCCTTACCTGGACGCCGAGGTCGCCCGTTTGAAGACCATCGAGGCGGCCAACGCGGTCACGACTGTCATCGACAAGCAGGGGCGCGTCTTGATTCCCAGCGACATGAAGCAGTTCGCCAGGATCCTCGGGCCCCAGGCCGTGGTGACCGGGGCCATCGACCGGGTCAAGGTCTGGGACCCCGAGAACTGGGCTGCAGTCCAAGCTGAGTGGGAAAAGGAGGATCTGGCAACCCGTGTCTACGAGAAGTTCAAACTTTGAGATCCGGGGCCTGGCCTATCCGGTCAGGATACAACTCCACCCGGCTCCCACCTGGCGGCGGCTCACCTGGCGCGGCCGGGCGGTCCAGACGCAGGGGGCGCGCTCCTGCAAACTCCGTCTCGTTCCCGACCGACCGGCCGAGAACGACGTCGGAGGTTGACCACCCCCTACCACATCCCCGTCCTGCGGGATGTGGTGGTTGACTATCTGCAGCCTCGGCCGGGAAGCCTGTTGGTGGACGGGACCCTGGGCGGGGGTGGCCACAGCGAAGCCCTACTGCGGGCCCTGGGAAGCACCGGGCGCCTGGTCGGCATCGACCAGGACGCCGAGGCCCTCCAGGAGGCCGCTCGGAGGCTGGGAGGGTTCCCGGGCTTCGTCGGGGTTCGCGGCAACTTCGGAGACCTGGACGGTCTCCTCGACGAGGCGGGGGTTGGACAGGTCGACGGGGTCCTGCTGGACCTGGGGATCTCCAGCCGCCACGTGGACTCGGCGGAACGAGGGTTCTCCATCCGCCATGACGGCCCCTTGGATATGCGGATGGATCGCCGCGCGGAAACCGGCGCTGCCGACCTGGTGGCAGACCTGGACGAGGCGGATTTGGAGGCGATCCTCAGGGAGTATGGGGAAGAACGGTATGCGCGCCGGATTGCCCGGAGGATCGTGCGGGAAAGGGAACGGGAGCCGATTCTGACCACGGGGCGCCTGGCGCAGATCGTGGAACAGGCGACTCCCCCTCCTGCCCGGCACGGCCGGATCCATCCCGCGACGCGGACGTTCCAGGCCCTGCGGATCGCCGTCAACGACGAACTGGGAAGTCTCCAGAAGGGACTGGATGCGGCGGTTCGCAGGCTGGCCCCGGGTGGAAGGTTGGTCGTGATCAGCTACCACTCCCTGGAAGACCGACTTGTCAAGACTACCTTCCGGCGTCTTGCCGGGGAGTGCACCTGCCCGCCACGGGTGCCCTTCTGTCAGTGCCAACCTCTGAGGCTCCTGCGGATCCTGACCAGACGACCGCTGGAACCCGACGACAGGGAACTTGCCACCAACCCTCGAGCTCGTTCGGCCCGATTGCGGGCGGCCGAGCGGTTGGGGCCGGCCAGTGAGGGACCTCTGCGGTCAAGCCGGGTTGCCGAGACGCAACCGGCGGGCCGGTCCCTCAAAGGAGGTTCTGGATGTTGAGTGCGTGCCCGGCGCTGGTGCCGGAGCCTGCTCGAGCAGAGCGGCCTGCGCCACCCCCGATGGTGCCGGTCCGGGAGCCGGAGCGGAATCGCCGCCCCCGGCCCTGGCCGTTTCCCTTCCTGGCCTTCGTGGCCGTCAGCCTCTTCGTGGTCCTGTTCCTGTTGCAGTTCGCCCGGATCGTCCAACTCCAGTATGACCTCGTCGCGAAGAAGGAAACCGTCGAGAGACTTCTTCACGAGAGGGCCGAGCTGCAGTTGAGCATCGAGCAACTGTCGGCCTTGAACCGCGTGGAGACCGAGGCTCGCCGCCTGGGCATGGTCCATCCCGAGAACTGGCAGGTCCTGGACCTGGTCCGCCTGGCTCGCCAGGGCCTGGAGGGGCGGGTCGCTTCGGCTCAGCCGTTGCCGCCGACCCACTAGCCCGGGCCCGCGAGCCCGCGGGTGGTCGGGTCCTGCCGTGGGGTGAAACATGTCGATGTATGGCCGTCAGGCGCAACTTTTCTGTCCCGCTCATCCGGTGGATCCTGGATTCACGGGGCCGGCGGGCCGACTCTCCTCTCCCGGGGGCCGCCCGCTGGGAGTCGACGGACCGGGACGCCCTCGGGGACTGGCAGGAAGAATCCGGTGAAGCAGCACCCTACCAGCGGTTGGACCTCCGATTTCCGGCAGCGCGTCATGCCGATGTTCTGCGCCGTGGTGCTCGTGGCCCTGGGCCTGGGCGGGCGCCTCTTCTATCTGCAGCACATCGGTCGCGACTGGTACTACAACCGGGCTCGCGAACAGCAGGAAGCCGACATCGTGATGGATGCCCTGCGCGGTGAGATCCGGGACCGGAACGGCCAGCCGCTGGCCACCAGTGTTTCCCGCCAGTCGGTGGCCGTGAATCCCTTGGAGGTCGTGGATGTGAGTTCCACGGCCAGGACCCTGGGAGGCCTGCTCAATACCGACCCGGCCTATCTGTCGCGGGTGATGCGTCGCGGTGGGACCTTCGCCTGGGTGCAGCGGAAGGCTCCCGAGGCCGCCGTCCGCTCGGTGGACAAGCTGATCGGGGAGGGCCGCCTTCCGGGCGTCTTCCTGGTCAGCGAGCCCACCGGGCGGCGTTTCTACCCCAAGGGCCGACTGGCTGCCCACCTGCTGGGGTCGACCGGTATCGATGACCAGGGCCTGGACGGGATCGAGGCCTCCCACGAGCGGATCCTGGGGGGCACTCCCGGCCGAGTGCGCGCCGTCCTGGACCGGGACGGCTGGCGCATGCCCTCGGACAACTCGGTCCTGCAGGTGGTCAAGCCGGGGCAGCACCTGGTCCTGACCCTGGATGAGACCATCCAGTACATCGCGGAGCGCGAGCTGGCCCTCCAGGTCAAGGAATACCGGGCCAAAGGTGGGATCTGCGTGGTCATGGATGCCCGCACGGCGGACGTCCTGGCCCTGGCCATCCAACCCGACTTCCCCGCCGATCGCTTCGGGGAAGTCAAGCCGGAACTGCGCCGCAATCGGGCAGTGACCGACCCATACGAACCGGGCTCCACCTTCAAGGTCTTCCTGGCAGGAGCAGCGCTGCAGGCCGGCGTGGATCCCGGCGACATGTTCAACTGTCCCGGAAATCTGATGGTGGATGGTTGGACGATCCACAACGCCAACGATGGGCTGGCCTCCGGCGGGGCCGAGTCGTTGACGGACATCATCGCCTACTCCTTCAATACCGGAACTGCGTCCGTGGCGCTCAGCATCGGACGGGAGAATCTGGGCCGGAGCCTGGATGCCTTCGGCTTCGGGCACGCCACCGGAGTCGGCCTGCACGGTGAAGAGCCGGGACTGCTGTCCGACTACCACGACTGGGCGGCCATCAACACCGCCACCATCTCGTTCGGTCAAGGGGTCGCCGTGACCCCGCTGCAACTGGTCTCGGCGCTCCAGGCCGTGACCAACGGTGGCGTCCGTATGCAGCCCCGGATCGTCAAGAGCGTCGTGGATGACGCCGGGCGAACCGTCGAAAACTACGAGCCGCGTGAGCTGAGCCGGCCCATGAGCCCCGAGGCGGCGCGGAAGCTGCGCGACATCCTGCAGACGGTCTGCACGCGGGGAACCGGCAAGGCCGCTCGCGTTCCCGGGTACCTGGTGGCTGGCAAGACCGGAACGGCCCAGGTCGTCGAGAACGGTGTCTACTCCGGGGGGCGCTATATCGCCTCCTTCCTGGGCTTCGCACCGGCTCAGGATCCGCGCCTGGTGGTGCTGGTGAAGATCGAGGAGCCCGGGACGGTCTACTGGGGAGGCGTCGTGGCGGCTCCGGTCTTCAGCCGCGTGGCCCGGCAGGCGCTGTGGAGGCTGGGAGTCCGGCCGACCCCCGGACTGGTCCAGGAGGAGGTCCCCAAGGGATGATGCCGCTTTCGGATGGCGTGGAGCGTTCTCGCGAGGCTGGCCGTGGGGGCCAGGGGAAGGAGGTCCTCATGGAGGAGCCCAAGGAAGTGGAGAAGCTTCTGGACGAGGCAGCGGGCACCCGGCGTCGGGCCGCCGAGATCCTGGTGGAACCCCAGCGGATGCCGCGGGCGACCCGCCAGGAGAGGACGCGCAGCGGGGCCTGCCGCTGGGTAACCCCCCTGCGCCCGCGGCCCGACCTGCGTCGCTTTACAAGAGCATTTCCTGTGATATAGTCGATTTTTGATCCGGGCCCTGGGCATGCTCAGGGGACGAGGCCCGCTGCCGCACGGATGAGCGGGTGCCCGGATCTGGAGAACTGCGGTGACCGGTCCGGACGAACCTCCGGACGTTGGAGGACGAGTTCATGAAGAGTCTGGCCGAGCTGGCGCGGGTCCTGCACAACGCCCCGCTGCAAGGGGATCCTGAACTCAAGGTCCGACACCTGGCCTACGAC
>CAZQPM010000312.1:0-4830 GCA_964595195.1 uncultured Burkholderiales bacterium
CCAGTTGCGGCTCGCCATCCTCCAGCAGCATCTCGATGACCTCGCGGAGGTTCGTGTGCAGTTCATCCAAGGTGGCGGCCTGGCTGTGGGCTCCGGGCCAACCCGGGACCGAACCGACCAGGAGACCGGTTTGGGGATCGCGTTCGACGACCACGTTGTAGGTGCGCATGTCCTGCCTCCCAAGCCTGGGATCGACTTTCTCCGCCAGGTCCCCGGCCCCTCCAGGCGGCTTCACTTGGAGGCCCATGCGGTCCCGTCCGGGCCGTGTTCGCCACCGACTCGCAACCGCCGCAGCACGGCCGATGGTCCAGGGAGTCTCCTCGGACGCGGCGAAAGCGCAGCGTCCCCGGGCCCCGCCTCGGTCCCGGGAGGGACAGCCAATCGCGAAGGTTGCACACCGCGTTCGATCGCGAAAGGGCCCTGAGCCTGCTCAGGAAGGCAGTCGGCATGCCGGCGGCCCGGTTCCGGCCCCACCAGCGGGAGGGTGGGCTGCGCAGCCACCGCCCAGGGCTCGGGGGCGATTGAAGCCCCCCCCGCAGGACTGACGCTGCAGGCCTGCGAAGCGCCCCTCCCCGCGAGCTGCGCGGGAATCCTGTCTGGAGTCTGGGGAAGAATGCCTGTCCCGAAGGGTCGCTGGCAGGTCGTGGCTCCCTCCCGGTTCCCCTGGGAGCAGGAGGCCCTCGACTACCTGCGCGAGAGCCTGGGCGACCAGGTCCTGCACGCCTGGTCCAACTTCGAGTTCATGGACCTGCGCGGCAGCATCTACGAGGTCGACCTGCTGCTGTTGACCCGCTCGCGCTTCCTGCTGGTCGAGATCAAGAGCTGGACCGGCCGCCTGCTGGGCGACAGCCACACCTGGCTTGTGGACGGGGCGGGGCCGCGCGACAACCCCCTGTTCCTGGCCAACTCCAAGTGCAAGTACCTGCTGGCCCTGCTGAAGGCGCAGGAGGCCTGCCATGGCCAGCGGCTGCCCTGGCTCGAGCCCGCCGTCTTCCTCAGCGCGGCCAGCCTGAAGGCCGACCTGAAGCTTCCACCGGGGGCCCTGGTCTACCAGCGCGAGGCCTTCGTGCGCTTCCTGGGCGAGGACGCCCAGGCCTGCGCCGAGCCCATCTCGCCCAAGGTCGAGGCCGCCCTGGTCAAGGCCATCTCCCAGGCGGGCATCCGCCGGCCCAACCGGGCCCTGCGGGTGGGCGACTACAAACTGGAGGAACTGCTGGGCGAGGGGCCGGGCTACCAGGACCACCTGGCCCGCCACGCGGTGGTCAAGGACAGCCTGCGCCGGGTCCGCACCTACCTGGTGGCCCAGGCCGCTTCGAAGGAGGAGCGCCAGCGCGCCGCCCGGGCCGCCCAGCGCGAGTTCCGCCTGGTGGAGGGTCTGACCCACCCCGGCATCCTGCGGCCGTTGCATATGCAAGAGCATGAGTACGGCCCGGCCCTGGTCTACGACTGGTTCCCCCAGGCCGAGCGCCTGGACCAGTATCTGGACATCCGCGGCCCGGGGCTGGACCTGTGGGCCCGCCTGCGCCTGGTGCGCCAGTTGGCCGGAATCCTGGCCTACGCCCACGGCCGGCGCCTGGTGCACCGGGGCCTGGCGCCCCAGAACGTGCTGGTCCTGAACCCCGGCGACCCCAGCCCCGAGCTGCGCATCACCAACTGGCAGACCGGCCAGACCCTGGGCGGGACCGCGGGCACCATCCACGTCCAGGACCTGATGGAGACCCCCGCCACCGCCTACGTGGCCCCCGAGGCCCTGCTGCAGCCCGAACAGGCCGGGGAGTACTCCGACGTGTTCTCGCTGGGGGCCGTGACCTTCCATATCCTGACCGGCCAGCCCCCGGCGGCCAGCCACCTGGAGATGTTCCAGGCCCTGCAGGGCAAGTTGGGCCTGCGCATGTCGGCGGTGGCCGACGGGCTTTCCCAGGACCTGGACGACCTGGTCGAGGCCGCCACCTGCCCCGACGTCAGCCGCCGCCTGGGCGGGGTGGACGAGTTCCTGGAGCTTTTGGACGAGGCCGAGAAGGCCCTGTCGGGCGAGCCCGAGGACCAGCCCGGGGACCAGCCCGTGGCCAGCCCCCTGCAGGCCCGGCCCGGCGACCCTCTGCCCGGCGGCTTCACCCTGACCCGCCGGCTGGGCGAGGGCTCGACCGCCGTGGGCCTTCTGGCCGTGCGCCAGGGGCAGGAGTTCGTGCTCAAGGTGGCCCGGGACGCCTCACAGAACCAGCGCCTGCGCGACGAGGCCCAGGTCCTGGCCAAGCTGGACCACCCCCGCATCGTGGCCCTGCACGAGTCGCTGGAGATGGCCGGCCTGGTGGTCCTGGTGCTGACCCGGGCCTCCGAGCACACCCTGGCCCGGCGCCTGCGCGAAGAGGGCCCCCTGCACCTGGAGTTCCTGCAGCGCTTCGGGCGCGACCTGCTGGAGGCGGTGTGGCACCTCGAACAGGTCGGCCTGGCCCACCGCGACCTGAAGCCCGGCAACCTGGGGATGGTCAAGCTGCCCCCCGACGACGCCTGGCACCTGGTGCTTTTCGACTTCTCGCTGTCCCGCGCGCCGGTCGAGCAGTTGCAGGCGGGCACCCCGGGCTACCTGGACCCCTTCCTGAAGTGCCGGCCCCATCCCCGCTGGGACGCCCAGGCCGAGCGCTACGCCGCCGGGGTGACCCTGTACGAGATGGCCTCGGGCGTCCTGCCGCGCTGGGGGGACGGGCGCAGCGATCCCGCCCTGGTGGACTGCCAGTTGGAGCTGGAGGTCGAGCGCTTCGACGCCAGCGTGCGCTCAGGCCTGGAGGGCTTCTTCCGCCAGGCCCTGCATCCCCAGCCGGCAGGGCGCTTCGACAACGCCGAGGAGATGCTGCGCGCCTGGGAGGGCGTCTTCGCCGGCGCCATGCGGGCCGAGCCCCACCCCGACCAGGCCCGCCGCGACCGCTCCAGCCTCATCCAGGCCGCGGCCCCGGACACGCCGGTGACGGCCCTGGGCCTTTCGCCCCTGGCCGTGGGCTCGCTGGACCGCCTGCACGTGCTGAAGGTGCGCGATCTATTGACCATCCCGGGCAGCGCCGTGGCCTTCCTGCGGGGCGTGGGCTCGCGCACCCGCCGCGAGATCGTGGATGTCGCCGAGGCCCTGCAGGCCCGCTTCCCGGACCTGGACGCCGAGACCGACGCCCCCCACGGACAGGCCGTGCACGCCGTGGACCTGGTGGTCCAGGAGTTGCTGCGGGCCGGGGTCAAGGCCCGGATCGCCGAAGAGTTCACCTCGGCCTTCCTGGGCCTGGACGGCCAGGGCCCCGGCCCGGAGTGGCCGGAACTCACAGATGTGGGCGCCGGCCTGCACAAGGACCCCCTGGCGGTCGAGCGGGATCTGGGGGCCCTGCGCCGGGCCTGGCGGGGGCACGTGGCCCTGTGCCAGGTGCGCGCGGACGTGGCGGCCCTGCTGCAGGCCCACGGCGGGGTGATGACCGACCGCGAACTGGCCGAGGCCATCCTGTCCAGCCGGGGCGCCCTGTCCAACGACCCCGACCGCCGCCTGCGCCTGGCCGCCGCGGTCCTGCGGGCCGCCCTGGAGGTGGAGGAGTACGAGCCCCAGGGCCGCTACCTGTGGAGGCGCCGGGGCCCGGTGGTCCTGGTGGCCCTGGACGAGGACCGGGTGGCCTGGGCCGAGTTGCTGGGCACCGAGGCCGACCGCCTGGCGGGCGAGGATCCCCTGCTGCCCGCGTTCCGGGCCGTCGAGATCCTGCGCGAGGTCGAGGCCCCCGAGGGCGCCGGCCCGGTCCCCGCCCACCGGCTGCTGCGCCTGGCGGCGGCCTGCTCGGGCGGCGCCGCGGCCTCCAGCCGGGACGAGCTGTACCCCCGCGGCATGCCGGCCCGCCGGGCCCTGGTGCTGTCCCACGGGGCCCTGCTGGGCGAGCCCTCCTGGACGGTCGAGGCCCTGCAGGCCCGGGTGGCCAGCCGCTATCCCGAGGCCGAGCCCCTGCCCGGCCACCCCGACCTGGACGGCCTGCTGCAGGACCTGGGCTGGGACCTTCTGTGGTCGCCGGCTGAGGAGTGCTACCAGCGTCGGGACCGGGCCCTGTCCACCTCGGGGACGGTCCTGGAGCGCCGCTCGACCGTGACCGGCGGGTACTCGTGCCCCGACCCGGCCGTGCGGGTGGCCCGGCAATTCGAAGAGCGCCTGGCCGCCGCGCACCGGCACGGGGGCTTCCTGGCCCTGATGACCCTGCCCCAGCACCAGAAGGCCGCCCAGCGGGAGATCGCCCGGCGCTTCCAGGTCCAGAGGCTGTCGCTGGACGGCCTTCTGGTCGCCGCCATGCAGGCCCAGGCCACCCGGGCCGGGGCCCGCTGGGAGGTGGTGCTGCGCTCGGACGCCGACCCTTCGGGCAAGGCCTGGACCAACCTTTTGTTGCTGGTGCAACGGTCCCTGCCCGCCGTCGAAGAGGAGGTCTTCCGCCACCGCGGCCTGGTGCTGCTGGTCCACGCCGGCCTGGTGGCCCGCTATGGGGCGATCGATCTGTTGGAGCGCCTGCGCGACCGGGTGGGAGACCGGGAGGCCCCTCGGGGTGCCTGGCTACTGCTGGCCGCCGACGAGCAGAGCGAGTTGCCCCTGCTGGAGGGCCGCCCCGTGCCGATCCTGGGCCACACCCAGCGGGCCCGGGTGCCCCGCGAGTGGCTGGAGAACCTGCACCGCTCGGCCACCCCCGATGGGGTTGGCTGGGTGGGGGGGTCCTAAGGGCTGGGTGGGTGGGTCCTAAGGGGCGGGCATGATTATCATCCTGGAGGCAGGACCATGAGTCGCAGGTGCCGGGGCCGCCAGCCGGCAGTCGTCGTCGAGGAACAGGA
>CAZQPM010000313.1:0-4810 GCA_964595195.1 uncultured Burkholderiales bacterium
GATCCAGTTCGACGGTGGAGACCAGGAACTGCACCCCTCCTGCCGGTCCGCGGGAGGTCTCACGATAGGCCGGAGGAGCCATCGCGACGACGCGGATCCGGACGGTTCCCGGTTCGAGTTGGAGGGCCTCGATCTGGGAGATCAGGCCTCGTTGGATGGGGAACCTCTGGTTCCCCTCCAGCAGTCGCGCAGGAGTCAGGTCGACCAGCAGGTTCCCCGATCCGTCGGCAGGAGCCTTGACCTTGGATTGGACCTTCCCCGTCCATTCCAGGATGAGCTTGACCTGCTCCCCAGCCGGGACGACCCGGACCCGGACGGGGACAGGGGATGGAGGCGGAGCGGAGGTAGATCTGCGGGTCGGCGCGGCCAGCCCGGTTACCGGCCCGAAGGCCAGCACGACCAGCAAGGCAAGCGAAGCGATACGGCTGTTCATGAATCCTCCCAGGCCCGTGCAGGGCGCCGGTCACGCCGCGATGCGGGGCCTTCCCCGGGCGCAGCCTCCCTGTGGCGAAGCGTTCGGTTTCGACGGCGGCCCGACCGGTCCTGTCAACCGCGGCCCAACACCCGGCCCAGCAGGGGCCGGCGGTGTTCGGAGCGGACCTGCGTCACCTCCGGGTCCGTCGCCACCCGGAACTCGTGGAGGCCGACGCCCAGGGCGAAGAGCCAACCGTGGGGCCCGGAGGCCCCGCGAATCCGGGCGGACCCGCCCCACGGCCGGCCCTGTCCCAGTCCGCGCAGCCGCTGCCTCTCTTCCTGGCCGACGCCCTGCAGCGAGCGGCACTGGCGACACGCACCGCTCTTGCGACAGGATGGGCAGGTCGGCCTGGAGCAGATCGGGCAGCGTTCCAGGTGGCCGCGACACTGGGCAGCCCCGCAGCACTGGCAGATCTCGGCGTGCGTCGGGCACAGGGCACGGCTGCACTCTCCACAGGTGGCCTGGTGGGCGGGGCACAGGATCCTGCCGTCCAGGAAGCAGGCGTCCGAACAGTCGGGGCAGACCTGCGCCGCGCACACCACGCACGCCTGTATCAGACGGGTCCGCACGGTCCGACCACAGGCCGAGCAGGTCCCAGCGCAAGACCGGCACAGAGGCGTCTCCCCGATCGCGCAGGTGCCGCCGCTGCACGCCTTGCAGAAGGAACCCTGACACTCGCTGCAGACGTCCCGGTGCGCCAGGCACGAGCCGTGGTCGCCGCACGAGCAGGCCGGAACCGCGCAGTCGGGACACAGCGGAGCCTCGCAGGTCCCGCATCGGGTGTGGAAGCACAGCGCGCACTCCCCGCGCATGCAGGAACGGCACACCTTGCGATGGGCACTGCAGTGGGGGCCGTGCCGGGCGCAGGAATACCAGCGGTCCGCAGGGTGATCGCAAAGAGGGCACAGAGCCAGGGGTTCTCCTGAACCGCTGGGATCGGTCAGGACCTCGACAGGCCACTGACCGTGCTGGTCGCGAACCTGGCACAGCAGGCGACGCGACCCCATCAGGAGGCCCGAAGTGCCGGCCTCGGACAGACGGACCCGGGCCCCGGATTCGGGCAGGTCCACCTCACCGGGGCTGCCCTCCGGGGCCTCGAGGTAGACCAGCATGGGTTCGGCCCCGACCAGTTCCCCAGGGACGACCAGGGCAGCGTCGGCCTGGGATGGAGGCTCGAGCGCTGGCGCCAGGAACCCGGAACCCGCGGGCAGGCGAACTTCCCAGGAAGGGGCCTCCGGGGGCGCCGTGGCGGCCTCCAGGCGCAACCAGAGTTCCCTGGGTTCGGGCACCTCGACACCGGCCAGGCTATCCATCTCGGTCTGGATGGATCCGGGCTTCAGCCGCCACAGGCCGGGTTCGACGAAGTCCAGGTCGGGAAAGCGGAGGAGCCGCCCCAGTTGTTCCGGGGACAGCTCCAGGGGAGATGAGGACATGGTCTACCTGACGTGAAGGGGCTGGCTCGGAAGGGGCTGGGTCGGGGTCTGGAGCAGGCGGATCCTGCGCAGCTTCCAGGTGCCCATGCCAGCCTTCTCGATCTCGACCCAGACCTGCCGTCCCACCTGGTATTCCTTGGGAAGCGTGTAGCCCTGGGGCAGGAAGATGGGCACGACACCGCTGCTGTTGACCACGGTGATCTGGGGGTATTGGAGCGTCCCCAGCAGACCCTGGCAGGTGTAGACCTCATTCAGGCCCGCGTGGGCCGGAAGCCCCAGGGCCAGCAGCAGGGCCAGGGCCAGGAGGCACTTCCGGAAACGGCTGCCAATGCTCATCTCGTTCTTCCTCCACAGAAAGACCCGGCCTTGAAGACCGTTCAGGGTCGATCCTACTTCCTGCGCCCGAGGCGATTTCCTCCTGCGGAGGGTGCTGCCCTGGCACTACAGTTCCAGGAACCCCTGCACCCGGTGCGCCAGTCGGGCGCGGACCGGGTCGAAACGGATCCGGTGCACGGGACATGGGCCCAGAAGGTCCAGGGCTCGCAGGTGTTCCGGGGTGCAGTACCCCTTGTGCCGGGCGAATCCGTAGCCCGGCCAGATCACCTCGAGTTCGTGCATCAGGTGGTCGCGATGGACCTTGGCCAGAACCGAGGCGGCCGCCACCGTCAGGCACAGGTCGTCGCCGTGGACCACGGCCTGTTGGGGAATGTCCAGCCCCTCCAGGGTGAAGCGACCGTCGACCAGCAGGCGCGAAGGTTGCGGGGCCAGGCGGCGGACGCACTGGCGCATGGCTTGCAGCGAGTGGGAATGGATCGTGCCCTGGGGCGCGTTGAGGTCCTCGACCGGAACCACGCAGACGGCCCAGGCCTCGGCCTGGGCGTGGATCCATGGAACCAGGGCCTCGCGCTCGGCAGGCTCCAGCTTCTTGGAGTCGCGCAGGCCCGGAAGCCAGGGGAGGGTGCGGAACGAGACGGCGGCTGCCACCAGGGGTCCGGCCATGGGGCCGCGGCCCACCTCATCGGCCCCGGCGACCGAGCCCGCTCCCGGGGCGACCCCCAGGCCCTCCAGCAGGGCCATCTTCTGGAGGCGTTCCAGCTCGCGGTGCAGGCGGGCCCGCAGGCGGGGCTCACGGGCCCCGTTCAGGGCGACTCGGGCCGACTGGCGGGGGTCCAGGCTCTGCAGCAGGTCGAGGAGGCTGCCCTTGCGGGGCGGGTTCACGGCACGGGTTCCAAGGTGATGGGGCCCAGTTCGCCCCTTCCGAAGGCCTGCAGCAGCCAACGGGCGGTCCGGGACAGATCGGCCTGGTCTCCAGGCAGAAGGAAGCCCCTCCGGCGGGCCAGGGCCTCCAGCAGATCCTCAGGCTCTCCATCCGACGGACACCCCACCTGGGGCCCGGCCCGGCCCAGTTGGACCAGGCGCTGCAGCAACAGGCCGCCGACCCTCTCCAGGGGGATGGCGTCCAGGCTGACGCAACTGGCCGCGGCCAGGCTGGTCAGGATCGCCTCTCCCTCGATGCGGGGATACAGGATCCCGGGGCTGTCCAGGATCTGCCATCGGCCCGGAACCGCGACCCACTGGTTGCCCCGGGTCACTCCGGGTTTCGCGCCGGTGCGGGCGCGTGCGGCCCCCGCCAGACGGTTCAGCAGGGAGGACTTGCCGACGTTGGGGATGCCGACCACCACCAGACGCGGGTCTCGGGGCAGCAATCCACGCTCGGTGCGACGCGCGTTGACCGCCTGGCGCAGGCGCTCCAGGGGCTTCTCCAGGGGACCGGGCCCCCGTCCCGAGACGGCGCGCATGGCAGCCGCCAGGTGGCCCTCGCGGCGCAGGACGGCCAACCATTCCCGGGTCTGGTCCTCTTCGGCAAGGTCCGCCTTGTTCAGGATCAGCAGGGCTTCCTTGTGCTTGCGCCGCAGCAGCGCCTCCAGGTCAGGCTGTCGGGAGGAGGCTGGAATCCTGGCATCCATCACCATGATCACGGCATCGGCCAGGCTCAGGGCCTGCTCGAGCTGGCGCAGGGCCTTGCGCATGTGTCCCGGGAACCAGGAGAAGGCCCGGGGAGACGGGGAGGGTCCGGGGTCGGTCACGGGTCACCTCGCGGGCGGTCGCTCTAGCGAATCGGCTGGACTCGGCCGGGAGGCCAGAAGATCACGAAGGCCTTGCCGACGACGTTCTTCAGGGGCAGTGGCCCCCAGTTGCGCGAATCGTCCGAGTTGTTCCGGTTGTCGCCCATCATGAAGATGTGATCGGAGGGAATGCGCAGGGGCCCGAAATCAGAGATCGGTGGAGCCGCGATGAAGGGTTCGTCCACCCGGGCTCCGTTGAGGTACAACTCCCCACTGCGGATGGCGATCTCGTCCCCCTCGATGGCCACGACCCTCTTGATGAAGTCCTTCTTCTCGGGGTCGTCCAGGTGGGGCGGATGGAAGACCACGATGTCCCCACGCATCGGGTGGGCGAAGTGGTAGATCAGCTTGTTGACCAGGATGTAGTCGTGGACCTTCAAGGTCGGCAGCATCGACTCCGAGGGGATGAAGAAGCTGCGCACCAGGAACGTGATCAGCAGCAACGCGGCGCCGCCGGCCACGATGAAGGAGTCCAGATACTCGTTCATCGTCCGCCGCAACCCGGAACCGGGCAGGATGCGCGGGACCAGGTGGACCAGCAGGCGCAGGGCCACCAGGATGTAGATCAGGACGATCAGTTGGTCTTCGTTCACAGTTCTGCGCTCCGAGGCTGGCCCTCAGGCGGCCGGAAAGACGTCATACCGCGGAGCCCCCCAGGGACCCCGCGGTATCGGCAGGACCGACTGTTGCCGGGCCCTCGCAGGGCCCTGCAACAGCGGATCAAGTCAGGCCTTGGTCTCGGCGGTCGGGATGTAGCGCTTCTCCTTGACGCGGGC
>CAZQPM010000314.1:0-4794 GCA_964595195.1 uncultured Burkholderiales bacterium
GACGGCGGCCGGAAGGTTCCGAGCAGGACTGATCGCGCCTGACGCGCCCAGGAGGCCCGCCCCCCGACCACGGGGGTGGGCCTCCTGGCTTTCCCGCGGCGGGCGACGGGCCCGCGCCGCCCTCCGCAACGAAAGGCCGGCCACATCCGAGGAGGCGCCCCGTTCCCGCGCGAAGTTCCTCCTGCATCCCGTCTTCAAGGGGAGGGGCAGACCTTGCCAGAGCACAACCTGGAACACCTTGTCGGCTTCCCCATCGAGGCCCGGCACCTCTTCACCAGACTCCTGGACCAGGAACTCCAACCGGCCACCGTGCTGATGCGCCTGGTCGAACGTCACCTCGCCGACCTGGAAGCGATCGGACAGCGGGACGAACTGCTGAACCTGGTCCGCGCCCGGGAACTGACTGCGCTGGCGCGGCGCCTGCTGGCCCACTACCCCGAGGCTCCCGAGACCGACCGGCGCTTGATCCAGGCCGCCGTCCTGTACTTCGTCCTGGACAACGATGCCGCCCCCGACAGCCGGTCACTCCTGGGCCTGGAGGATGACGCCCGCGTGCTGGCAGCCGTGGCGCGCCACCTGGAGGAGCGCCCCCAACAAGCCCCGGATTGACGGCCCCGAGCAGGTCCTGCGCGGGCCCCGGGACGGAAATCCGGAACCGGGAGCGAAGCCGCCGCCATGCCTGACCCCTCCCTGCGCGCCGAAGTGGACCGATTCTTCCGAGAGCGGCTGCCGACGCTTCCCAACTTCGAGGACCGCCCCCAGCAGAGGCAGATGGCCGAGGCCGTGGCGCAGGCCTTCGAGGATGAGGAGATCCTGGTGGCCGAGGCCGGAACCGGCACGGGCAAGTCCCTGGCCTACCTGATTCCAGCCCTGCTCTGGCGGGCCCGGGGCGGTCGCGAGCCCGTGGTGGTGGCGACCCGCACGCTGAACCTGCAGCAGCAGATCCTCGACGTGGACGTGCCTCGCCTGCAGGGCCCGCTGGGACTGCCGTTCCGGGCAGTCCAGGCCCGGGGTTGGAGCAACTACCTGTGCCTGCGTCGCCTGGCCAGCCTGCCCCGGATGGGTGACCTGACGCCCTCCGAGGCCAGCGCGGTCCAGGCCCTTGCCGACCACCTCAGCCGGGGAGGCGGGGGCCTGCGCTCCCAGGTTGCGGTGGGCGATGACTTGTGGTCGCGCCTGGCCTGCGACTCGACCGCCTGTGGCAGGCAGCGCTGCCCGTTCTACGGGCGCTGCCTGTTGTTCCGCGAACGCCAGGCCCTGGAGGGGGCGGATCTGGTGGTGACCAACCACGCCCTGCTCCTGTCGGACCTGGCCCTGCGCCGGGACGGGGCCTCGGGGATCCTGCCCGGCCTGACCCGGGTGATCCTGGACGAAGCCCACCACCTCGAGGAGGCGGCCACCGACCACCTGGGTTACAGCTTCCTGCGCAGCGACTTCCACCGCTTCCTTCACCAACTGTACCGGCCCAAGGCGACCACCGAGGAAGGCGGGTTCCTGGCCGGCCTGCGCCTGACCCTGGCCGGCGCTCCCCTGGCCAGCCGCCAACGCCAGGACCTGCTGGCTCGTGTGGACCGGGGCCTGCTGGCCCCCCTGCCGGCCCTGGCCGGCGCCGCCGAGGAGTTCCTGCACCTCTTGTCCGAGCGGATCCCCCGGGACGTCGAGAAGGTCCCCCTGGACACGGCCTGGTTCGCCAGCGCCGAAGGGGATGAGGCCCGCCAGGCCGGCCTGCGCCTGGGGGCCCGCCTGGCCGAAGCCAGCGGGGCCCTGCGGGAGATCGCCCAGGGCCTGGAGGAAGCCCCCGAGTGGGAAGCCGGCCAGGGCCTGAGGTTGGAGACCCAGGGATTCGCCCAACGCCTGGACTCGATCCGCTCCGAGGTGGAGTTCTGCCTGTTCCCGGAGTCACCGGACTGGGTCTACTGGGCCGAGGGTTCCGCGCGCGACCTCGGCCTGGGCGCGGCCCCGCTCGACGTGGGCCCGCAACTGTCGGCGCTGCTCTTCGGGATGGTCAGGACGGCAGTCCTGACCTCGGCGACCCTGACCATCCGGGGCAGCACCACCTTCCTGGAGGAGCGCGTCGGCCTGGACCAGCACCAGGACCGCCTCGAACGCCTGGTGGTCGAGAGTCCCTTCGACTTCCGCCACCAGGCCATGGTTGCAGTCGCCCGGGACGTGCCCGACCCGGGAGACCCGTCCTTCGCCAGGGCCGTCGCCGACCCCGTAGGCGACCTGGTGGCGGGTCTGGGAGGACGCACCTTCCTGCTGGTCACCTCCTGGAGGATGCTGCGCGACCTGGAGGCCCTGCTGACCCCGCGCCTGGCCGAACACGGCATCGCCGTCCTGTGCCAGGGGCGGGCGGATCGTTCGGTCCTGCTCAACCAGTTCCGCAACGGTGGGCGCTACCTGCTGCTGGGCACGGACTCCTTCTGGGAGGGGGTGGATGTCCCCGGAGAAGCCCTGAGTTGCGTGATCATGGCCCGCCTCCCCTTCCGGGTGCCGACCGAGCCGATCCATCAGGCCCGCTCGGGTCGACTGGCGCAGGGTGGCCGCAATCCCTTTGCCCACTACCATCTGCCCCTGGCGGTGGTCAAGTTCCGGCAGGGCTTCGGCCGCCTGATCCGCACTGCGACCGACAAGGGCGTCGTGCTGGTGCTGGATGGACGCCTGCTGAGCAAGGGCTACGGCCGGGCCTTCCTGGACTCGCTGCCAG
Source organism: uncultured Burkholderiales bacterium (assembly GCA_964595195.1). Lineage (GTDB taxonomy): Bacteria > Vulcanimicrobiota > Xenobia > Xenobiales > Xenobiaceae > CAZQPM01. The sequence continues at coordinate 2,708 of CAZQPM010000314.1, forward strand.
GCTGCCAGCGTCAGGAGGGGCCGCTTGACAGGCTGGTCCGGGACTGCCTGGACTGGCTGGGCTCCTGAGGCCCGCGCGGACCGAGCGCGTCCTCCACGGGGGTCAGGCGCCCGCCGTGGAGGGTCCGCGAGGTCCGGGTGCGAATCCAGGAGCATCCCCAACCGAGCGGAGGTATCCCGATTGAGCGACTGGGTCGAAGAAGGCCACCTGGCTCCCGATTTCGAGCTGACCGCGGACGACGGTTCCAGCGTGCGCCTGGTGGACCTGGCCGGGCGTCCCGTGGTCCTGTACTTCTACCCCCGGGACAACACGCCCGGCTGCACCCGACAGGCCTGCAGCTTCCAGGGCCGGCTCGCCGACATCCAGGCTGCAGGAGCCGTCGTGCTGGGGATCAGCCCGGACTCCGTCGAGAGCCACGCCCGCTTCCGGGACCGCTTCGGGCTGCAGTTCCGCCTGCTCAGTGACCCCGACCACAGCGTGGCCGAACGGTTCGGTGCCTGGCGCGAGAAGAACCTGTACGGCCACCGGTCGATGGGGATCCAGCGCTCGACCTGGCTGCTCCGCCCGGACCGGACCGTCGCCAGGGTCTGGAAGAAGGTCAAGGTGGAGGGCCACGACCAGCAGGTCCTGGACGAACTCCTGCGCCTGAGCCCCTGATGAGCCTCCCCGAGACACCCTCGCGAGGCCCCTGCTGAATGCCGCACTTCCGCTTCAAAGCCAGGACCTGGGACGGCCTGGTCGAGGAAGGCACGGTCGAGGCCGCGTCCCTGTACGACTTCTATGCCGAGATGAACCAGCGGCAACTCAAGGTCGACAAGGTCGTCGACGTGACCAGTCTGCAGCCTCAGCCTCCTGTCCGCGCCAGGCGCCTCTGGCCCCTGCCTGTCTTCCTCATGCTCCAGATACTCCTGGTCGGACTGGTGATCCAGTACTGGCTGCCGCTCCCCTTCAAGACCACGATGCTGCTGCTGCCCGCGTTGGCGGCCCAGACCCTGGCGGCCCTGCTGGCCTGGCAGCGCGCCCGCCCCGGCCCGTTGCTGGGCCCCCACCTGCTCACGGAACTCTCCCAGGCCCCCCTGTGGTTCCGACTCTTCGCGACGCTTCTGGTCTCCGCGGCCCTGGCCCAGTTCGCGGCCCTGCTGGGCCAGAGGGGCCTTTCGGCTCCACCCATGGTCCTGACGGTGCGAGGCCTGCTGGCGGTGGGCTCGGTGGTGGCCATCCAGGTCACGGCCTCGGGACTGGCCGCAGCGATGCGAGGACGGCTCAGGTGAAGACCTGAACCAGGTGGACCAGCAACCACATGGAGCCGGACAGGGCCGTGGCCCTCTGCGCCCAACCGTAGGCCTGGAACTTGCGCTGGGCGATCCGGGCCAGCACGTAGGTGCGGTGGAGGAGGTCGTCGACATGGACGTCGGCCGGGGTCCGCACGAACTCTGAAGCATAGTGCCCGGCGTTCGGGCGCTTCAGGATGTCGGCGAAGAAGACCAGGTCGGCCCGGGCCTGGGGAGGGTCCTCCTGGCGGCTCATCACCACGACCAGGCACAGGACCACGGCCAGAGCCGAGGCCAGCACCGTCAGCACCCGCAGGACCTCCAGGTTGGCTCCAGAGGGCGAACCGGCACCCATGGCGGCCACGAACAGGCTGTTGATCAGGATCAGCGTGCCCGCCTTGCTGTCAGCGAACTGGACCAGTTGCTGATTGTAGTTGAGGACCTCGCTGGCTTCGCGCGCCAGGTCACGTCCCTGGGCTCGACCTTCAGGACCGATCTGTGGGCTCATCGGGCACCTCCTGGGAGCATTCTCGCTGGAGCGGCACGGGCCTGCAGTGACGGGCGTCACCAGGCTGGCCTGGGAGGCCGGGGCCGGCCCGGGGGCGCACTTCGGCAGGGGGGAGCGGGCCGGGGCCCCAGACGTGGGAGCCGCGTGGCTCACGGTCCAGACGCCGCAAGTCCTGCGGTTCGGTGCGGGGGGCCATGGGCCCGCTCAGGCGCTCAGGCTGGGTCCTGGCGAGGATCGTCGGTCGTCGGTAGTCGGGCGCCCGACAATCGTTCTGGAGTCGCGCGGACGCGTTCCTGGTTCCCTCGGTG
>CAZQPM010000315.1:0-1341 GCA_964595195.1 uncultured Burkholderiales bacterium
TGGCGGTCCGCCAGGCCCAAACGGCGGAAGTCCGCCAGGGTCTGGTTGGCCACCAGGACCCAGACGGTGAGCAGGATGCCCAGACCTCCCAGGATCAGGGTCGGGATCTTACGAGAAAGTCGCACGGAGGGGAAGATTCTATTCCAGGGCCTGAAGTCCTATGCGCGCCTGCAGGCCGGGTATGATCGTAGTCGCGAAGACCGCTCGGGCGTGCATCCGTGAGATTCGACGCAGGCGGCCTTCCTGTTCGGGGTCGGAACCCTGCGCCCGCATCCATCGAGTGCGGCGCGCGTCGGCCAGGAACATTCAATCGCCTGGATGCGGAATCCAGGCCCCATCCGGTGGGTCATCCCGAATCGCCGTTCGCCGCGGTTGCGCGCGATTGACGGTCGGATGGGCATGCGGCATACTCCATGAAGGGCCAGCCTGCTTCGTTCCGATCGGTGGGCGTGCCCGTAGATTCCAGGACGCTGCAGGGTGTTGTATGAAACATGTCCGGCTGGCCCTGGCCGCAGCCCTGATCCCGGCCGTTCCCGTCCTGTACCTGTACAACCGGAACTTCGACGACCTCAGCGCTTTGTTCGTCCTGGGTCTCTTGGGTTTGATGGTCGGGGCGTCGGCGCTGCTCTTCGGGATCTCGTGGGCGCTGTCCAGGTCGGCCTCGGCGGCCTTCTGGGTCTGCCTGGTCGGGTGGTCGGGCGTTCTCTACTCTCGGACCCTGTGCACCATGGTGGGGACGAACCTCCCCGAGGATAGGGTTCTTCCCTACTATATGGCCGGTCTGCTCATGGTGATGCTCCTGGTCGGTTTCCAGGCAGCCCGCCGTTCGCGTCCCACCCCAGGTTTCGTGCTGGTCTCGTGGTCGGTGCTGGGCATCACGCTGGCGCTGAACCTGTTCCCCCTCCTGTGGAAGGTCGGGTCGCTGCACCTCTGGGTGGGTTGGTACCTCAAATCTCCTGTGGATACGGTGGATCGCTCTCTTCCTTCGCCGGACATCTACTGGTTGCACTGCGACTCCATGATGGGCTTTCAGGCGATGCAGCAGTGCTTCGGTCGGGACGAGACCGACTTCGTGGGCCGGTTGATGGAACGCGGGTTCGAACTGAACCCCTACGCCCGGTTCGAGGCCCTGCACACCACCCGGATCGCCCTGCCCTCCCTGATGTGTCCGGGCTTCTATGACAACTATCTCTCCGGCTTCCTGTCCAGCCATGAGCAGGCCCTGCGCCACAACCAGGATTCAGACAGGGCCAGGATCGAACGGGTCCTGGCCACCCGGAACGAGTTGGTGGGCGCCTTTGAGGACAAGGGCTACCGGACCTCCTCGGTGGTGGACTTCTA
>CAZQPM010000315.1:1441-4794 GCA_964595195.1 uncultured Burkholderiales bacterium
CACTCCTTCGCTGACGATTGTCTACTTCATGGCGGCCCACCCCCCCTACCAGTTCGATGCCGAGGGCTACCGGATTGCGCCGGCCACCGACGGTATCGAGTCCCCGACGTATTATCCTGCTCACTATGACCTCGCCAAGGAAATGATCCTGTTCATGGTGGATCGGATTCTGCGCCAGAATCCGGAGGCCGTGATCGTGCTTCAGGGGGACCACGGGCTGCAGGCGTCCACCCCCGAGTCCTTCCAGCGGGAACTGGGCCATTCCGTACCGCCTCAGGTTCTCTGGAATAACGTGTTGTGCGCCCTGCGCGTTCCAGACAGGTTCCGCACCGGCGAAGAGGCCAGGGCGACCGAGTATCCCTTGAACATGACCCGGTATCTCGTCAATTCGTTTGTCGGACGAAGATACGACTACCTCAAGGCGAGGTAGGCTCCTGGGGAGGCTCGGGCTTCTCCTCCTCCTCCGCGTCGGGCCTGCGCAGGCCGAGTTTCCGGGTGAAGCGTCTCCAGTTCATCTTGATCCAGATGACCAGGCCCGCCAGACCGGCCAGAAGCAGTTGGATCAGCATCCCGCCGGTTCCCGGGTCCAGATAGGCGGCAGCCGGTCGGGTGGCCAGCAGGAACCACCAGGTTGTGATGAGCAGGATCCAGAAGTTCACCGTGGGGTCCCCCGTGCTTGGAGTTGAACACCCGATGGAACATGATTCTGCGAACCCCGGACTCCTCCTACGGCATCCGGTCCCCTGCCATCAGAAGGCGTCGGTGAGGTGCTCGATGGTGAAGGTCCCGGGCCTGCCCAGCACCTCGATGACGTCGAAGCGCACGCGGCGTGGTTCCGGTCGGCGTTCGCCGAGGTAGTGGCAGGCCAGGCGCCGCAGGCGGGCCTGCTTGGCTGGAGTCACCGCCTCGGCCGGGCGGCCGAAGCGGGTCCCCGAGCGGGTCTTCACCTCCACGATGACCAGGCACCGGCCATCGGTCGCCACCAGGTCGATCTCACCCAGGGGGCATCGGTAGTTGCGTTCCAGCACCTGCATTCCCTCGGCCTCCAGGTGCAGGGCCGCCGCCTCCTCGCCCGCCCTGCCCAGGGCGCCGCGTCGGTCGTTCATGGGGGCAACCTCCTGAATCCGCCACCAACCGTGGCATTCGGCCGCCGATCCGGGCCCGTCTGCGTCGTCAGGCGCACCTCTGCGGTGCTCACGTAGCTTCCAACTACGCTCCGCTCCTCGATGCACGCCTTCCTTGCATCCAGACCCGCCTCGACGCCCTCGGTTCTCACGCCAGGCGGCGGATCCAGGAACCTCCGGAGGAACCCGTTCCTCGTCAACAAAGTCTCACACAGCATGCGACTCCGAGTCACGGTTCATCTCCTCCTGGCCCTGGTCTTCCTCATGGCCGGCTGCAAACCTGCTGGCCGAGATGGAACATCCGTGAGTTCACCTGTGTCCGGTGGCGATCCTGGGGAGTCCGCGGCCATGGATGTAGCGGTCCCGGCTCCGGGCCCGGACGGGCGTCTGGCCCTGGCGGAGTTCCACGCCCAGAAGTATCCCCCGGCAGAAAGGGCCCGGGTGCGCTCCACCCTGGAGCAGGTGCTGACCGATTACAGCCCGGTGGACCTCGAGGAGGCCACGGCCGAGGTCCTGGCCTATCACCACGTGGTCTACCACCGTACGCGCGCTCACGACCTGGAGAAGAACCACGCAGTGGCCGGTCGCGTGGCAGGCAGGCTTCGGGAACTGGCCGATCTCCACAGGGTCCCCTGGTTGCCGGTGCTGGCGATCATCTCCTGGGAGAACTCCGGCTCACAGACCAGCGTGTCGTGGGCTGACGCCGCCGGTCTGGGGCAGATGACCCCGGGGGCCGTCGAGCGGGCCCACTCCTTTGCGGCCGAAGAGGCCGCCCGCCGGGAAGCTTCGGTTCGCAGTCTGCCCGTCGGAAGGGGGGCGGAGGCGTCGGATCTGGCCGGAACCCGGGATCTGGCTGCGCGCCACGCGGAGATGGCCAGGAAGATGGGTGTCAAGGACGAGCGGCTGGTGGTCGAGGCCAACCTGGAGGACACCCTCTTCTTCTTCAAGTTCCTGCTCCAGGCCTATGGAGGACGTCAGGACCTGGCGATCTCGGCCTACCACAACGGCCTGCAGAACAACGACGACATCCTCCTGGACTATATGGTCCGTCGGGGCGAGGAGGTTTCACCTCCCGGTCCGGATCGCGCCCCGTTCCTGGCCGCTCTTGAGCGACAGGACGTGACCTGGCTGGACCTGTGGCGCGACCGGCGCAGTCGGCAGATGCTCAACGGCCTGCGGACGGTCGAGGGCGAGGTCACGACACCGGAGAACGCTCATCTGGCTCTGGGCGACGAGTCCGACCTGTACCCCTGGAAGGTCCTGGCCTCGCTGGCAGCCTTCCAGGCGGGGCCCGACTTCACGGCTCGGATGGTGGCGCGCTACAGTGGGCCCTGGGACCTGGTCGAGGTCCAGGGTCTGCCCCAGCACAGCACCTACAAGGACTTCGAGGCATCGGCTCGGGTGGGCCACCTGGTCCCTCTGGCCGGGCCCATGATGGACCTGGGGATCGCCGGGAAGACGGAGGCGACGACCCGGGCGCACAGGTTCTCCTACTGGGTCACCCCCGAGATGGCCGGGTACCTGCTGGACCTGGGGAATCGACTGCGCGAAGCCTCCGGCGCCCCGTCGCTGGCGCTGCCGATCCTCGATCTTTCGGGGGCCTGGAAGCTGGGGGCCTGGCGTCCGGGGGGTCTGGATTCCTCGTGCCCCGATGGCGACCGGGGGACCCACCTGCGCGGCGTGGCAGCGGACCTGGCTCCCCAGGCTCTCAAGCCCGCCCAGGCTCGCCTGCTTGAGGATCTGCTGCACGCCGACTACGTGATGGATCGCGTCTATCTGAGACGCATTCCCCGGGGCTGGCACGCGGTGCTGAATCCACGATGGGGAGATGAGTACCAGGCTATCTGGGAACGGAGGCAGGCGCGATGACGGTGATTTCGGTCCGGGGCCTGACCCGGGTCTACCGCACCGACGGGTCGGTGGAGGTCAATGCCCTGCGGGGCATCGACCTGGATATCCAGGCGGGCGAGTTCGTGGCCATCATGGGGCCCTCGGGTTCGGGCAAGTCCACCATGATGAACATCCTGGGCTGCCTGGACCAGCCCACGTCGGGCTCCTACCGTCTGGACGGCGAGGAGGTGGCCACCCTGTCCCAGGATCAGCGCGCCCTGATCCGCAACCGGCGCATTGGTTTCGTGTTCCAGGGCTTCAACCTGCTGGCCCGGACCTCGGCCCTGGAGAACGTCGAGTTGCCCCTGCTGTATCGGGGGATCTCCGATTCCCGAGAGC
>CAZQPM010000316.1:0-4781 GCA_964595195.1 uncultured Burkholderiales bacterium
GGGGCGGAAAAGACCCGGCGAGGCGACGGGAGTGGTAGCCACACAGGCTGCTAGCAGGGCTGCCAGCGAGACCAACGAGATGGTCGCGCCCACGAAGAACAGGGGCGGTCGGTAGGTCATGGTCACCCGGTGTTGGCCTCGCGGCACGGGGACCGCGCGCATCAGGCGGTTGACGGTGGTGATCGGCACGGGTTTCCCGTCGACCTCGGCGCGCCAACCGGCCACGGCCAGGTCGCTCAGCACCAGCACGCCGCGGGAGGCTGCGCTCACCTGGATCTCCACGCGGTTGGGTTCATACAGGCGGATCTCGGCCTGCTCGCGGGCCGCATCCAGCGCGGGTTCCGGGACCTCGAACCCCGCCGGCAGGTCGCCCTCGATCACCGCGAGGCGGGTGCTCGGGAAGTCGGCCTGCTCCAGCGTCCGGTAGGCGGATTCCTCGTCCGGCACCCGCACCAGTTCGTGAATGAGGGTCGCGCGGGGCTCGGGGGCCGGATCGCGGTACAGGTGGTAGCCGCCCATCTCCTTCCAGGGCTGGAAGCGCCCGAAGCCCTCGACGTACTCGTTTCCACCCTGGCGCAGCGGCGCGGACAGCAGCAGGAACTCGGCGCCGAGGTGGTCGACCAGGGCTCCTCCGCGGGTCATCCGGGCGACGCTGAAGTAGCTTCCGGGGTCGCGGCCCTGGGAGCGATTCAGGTAGCGCGCGTAGCGGGTATCCAGGAAGGTATCGTAGCCGCCGGGGTTGCCGATCCCATCCATGACCCCGAAGTTCTGCCAGGTGCTCTCGGCTGGCGGGATGAGTCGGCAGGCGGGTCCGCCTGCCTCGCGCACGGCCTCCACGACTCCCGGTGGGAACAGGAACTCCTCGGTCGGCGCGGTCACCAGGAAGCGCTGGTTGAAGCCGACCAGGTCGACGGCGGTCAGCGCCACCAGGGCCAGGCCTGCGCCTCGGACCCACCGGGGTCGGCGGGCGGCGGCACCCAGGGTCAGCACCGTCAGGCCCAGGAACACCGCGGCCCGGAGCGCGTCCTTCCAGGCCAGGTCCAGCAGTCCCGACCACTCGGTCGCGGGCAGATGGCGCAGCCCCGGCTTCGTCGACAGGCCCGTGACGAAGCCCCCGAGATCCCCTGGCTCCATGACCGTCAGCAGCGCGGCAGCCGAGAGGGTCAGGCCGGTCAGGGCCATCCCGAGCCCCAGGACCAGCCTCTGGCGGCGCGCGCAGACCTCACCGGCGATCCAGGAGTCGACCGTCCGCGCCGCCAGGAGCGAGGCGAACAGGGCCACCAGCAGGTTGAAGCGGGCCGGGGCCCGGAAGAGTCCGGCCCCGGGAACCCAGGTCAGGTAGACGTCGAAGAGGGGAGTCCGGGAGCCCAGGGTGAGCAGGAGCGCGAGGCCGATGACCAGGGCGGCCGGCCCGACGCGGCGCCAGCCCAGGGCGGCCGGCGCGACCAGGGCCAGGGCCAGCGGTGTGAGGCCCAGGTACCCCAGGGCTTCCCAGTACGGCCAATCTCCCACGAAGGGGGCGTCCACCCCGTTGCCGTAGAGGTTCGGCAGCAGGTAGGTCAGCAGGTTCCAGGGAGTCGAGGAGAAGGAGGCCGAGAATTCGGCACCCAGGTCGGCGCGCTGCGACGACCCCACCAGGAAGGCCAGCGGCAGCACCTGAACGGCGGCGATCAGCGCGCCCACTGCGGCAGATGCCACCACTCGCGCCGTGGCCCCGGCGACGCCGGCCAGGCGCTGGGACCAGGGGACCCCGGCGGAACCCCTGCCCAGGAGTTCCTCGGCGGCGAGGTGGACCAGGACCCCCCCCAGCCCCATGAAGATGATCTGGTAGTGGCCGCACAGGATCAGCAGGCCGGCCACTGGCATCCCCCACCACAGCGCGCGTCCCTGACCGCGTCCGGCGCGGTCCAGAAGCGCCGCCAGCCAGGGTAGCCAGGCTGCGGTGGCCACCATCACGCGGTGTCCTGCGAAAAGGTGGAGCATCATGAAGGCCGACAGGGCGAAGGTCACGCCGGCCAGGGCGGAGGCCGCCCGGCTGCGCACCCGCCCCCGGGCCAGGAAGGCGGCGCCGGCCGCGGCCAGGGCCAGGTGAGCAGCCAGGTTGACCTTGATGTCCCAGGCCACGGGCAGGACCATCCCGCTCCACCAACCGGGGTAGAGGTAGCCGTGGACGCCGTTCTGGAAGGGCACTCCGCACAGGATATAGGGGTTCCACAGGGGGAGCACGCCGCGGGCCATCCAGGTCGTGGCGAAGACGTGGAACGGGCGCTCCATGGCCAGGAGATCGGTTCCCGATCCGATGAATTCCTGGGCCGTCAGGAACAGGGGCAGGACGGCGCCCACCGCGATCGCCGCCGCGGTCCACATGTCAGCGCTGGCGGCCAGGCGGCGCCGACATGTGGCCAGACAGCCTTCCTGCGCCGCGGGTCCGGTCGGTTGTCCGGTTGAATCCACTCCAGACCTCCCACGGGCGCCGGGCAGGCGCAGACTCAACCCGGGCTACAGCGGCTCGGGCCAGGCCGCCAGCAGGTTGACGATCCGGTCCTGGGCGTCGACGGCACTGCCGAGGCCCTCCAGGTTGTTGAAGAACAGGGCGAAGGCCACCGTCTGGCCGGTGGCGGTGACCACGTAACCGGACAGCGACGAGTCCCGGGCCAGGGTTCCGGTCTTGGCCCGCACCTTCAGGCCGGCCAGGCGGTAGGCCAGGGTGCCCTGCCCCCCGGTGGGCAGGCTCTCCCAGAAGACCGCTCGCTGCGGGTGGCCGTACATGGCCCCCAGGACGCCCACCATCTGGGCCGGCGTCACCCGATCCACGGGGGAAAGGCCGCAGCCGTCCGCCATGACCAGCCCCTTGGCGTCGATGCCGTGGCGGTGCAGGAAATCGGTCACTGCCGCCTGGCCGGTGGCGGCCGTGCCGCGACCCGACCGGTTCTCGCCCAGGGTCTTGAAGAGGTGCTGGGCGAAAAGGTTGTCACTCTCGCGGTTGATCTGCTCGAGGATCTCGGACAGACGCGGGGATTCGTAGCGGGCGTAGGTGTGCATCCCGGCCAGCAGGGCGGGTTCGCCCACGGGGCGGATCAGCCGGAGGCCGCCCTGTTGGGGGATACCCGAGGACCTCAGGACCTCCTGGAAGGCCCCGGCCGCGAAACGCGGCGGGTTGTCGACGGTCAGCGAGCGGCGCACCACCTCACCCGGGGCCACCGAGCCCCGGACCACGATCGTGTCGCTGCCCGCTGCGCGATCCAGGTAGATCTCGCCTGCGGATCCCATCTGGTTGCTGAACCGGATTCCGGTGGTCGGGGGTTCGGTGCGGATGCCCTCGGCCGTGACGATGACCTCGACCACGTTCCCGTTCAGGGACAGCGCGGCCACCGGGGCCGCGTAGCTGTCCAGGCGATAGCGATCCAGCCAGCCCCGGGCCACGAACTCGCGGTCGAAGGCCGAGTCATCGGCCACCACGTCGCCCACCACCTGGCGGACGCCCTGGGCCTTGAGCTGCTGGGCGAAGAAGCGGAAGGGCTCGACGGCCGGTTGACTGTAGGGCGGCGTCATGGTGGGGTCGCCGCTGCCTCGGAGGTACACGTCTCCGCGCACCACGCCCTGGCGGTCGGGCTTGGGGCCCACCAGTTCCGTGCGGTAGCGGAAACCCGGCCCCAGGCGGTCCAGGGCGACCGCGGTGGTCAGGACCTTCATGTTGGAGGCCGGGACCATCGGCGTGGTGCCGTTCCGGGAGTAGAGCACGCGCCCCGTGCCCATGACCCGCAGGAAGGCGCCCTGGCGCGCGCCGGGCGCGGAGCTGCCATCCAGGATGGCGGCGATCTGGCGCTTCAGTTCGGTGGCGCTGGCCCGGGGGACGGCCGTGGAGGCGGACGCCGCCAGGCCAGCCAGCAGAGCCAGCAGGATCAGGCCCGCCTGCAGGAAGATCCGGGTCCGGATTGGGGGAGTGCTGCGGAGTTCCATGGCCGATGACAAGGCCCCGAGGCCTCGGAGGAGTGGGCGGGCGTGGACCGCTGGGGGTTCGGGACCCGACCCGGTGAGGCTCGGAGGATTGAAGGGGATTCCACACCGGCGGGCCTTTTCCTCGTCCGGACCGGGTCGGCCGCCCCGGATCGGCCGCCCCGGTTCAGCCAATCGGGTCGGCTCGGTTTGGGGGTCGTCCTTCGAGGAGGTTCAGGCCCGGCCCAGAAGGCCCCCTCGATGCGCAGGGTCCTGAAATTCTGGCTCAACCTCCTGGAGGACGTGGTCCTCAACTTCATCCGGGACGATTGCGCGTTCCTGGCCGCCGGGATCGCCTTCTACGCCTTCTTCTCGATCTTTCCCCTGGGCCTGCTGTCGGTGACGGTCCTGGGCTACCTCCTTTCGCTGCCCTGGCTGCACGACCAGGTGGTCCTGGCCTTCTCCCAACTGGGCCAGTTCGAGCAACCCTCGGCGGCCCCCAGCGGCCTGACCTACACCCTGCAACTGCTGCACTCGGTCCTGCCGGCCCGGAGCAGTTGGTTTGAGTCGGAATTGGAGGTGCTGGCCGGGCACCTGGGCCGCAACGTCCTGCTCAGCAGCCTGGTCGGACTGTGGTCGGGCCGGCACCTGTTCATGGCCATGGAGTTCAGCCTGCACCGGGCCTGGGAGATGCCGCTGCGCCGCCATTGGGTGGCTCGGAATCTGCTGAGCATGGCCCTGATCGGCGTGACCGGAGCGGCCACCGTGGGCCTGCTGGTGGCGGTCACCTTCGTCTCGCTGGGCGAGGAGGTGCTCTCCCGCTTCTCGCTGCCCACCTTCCTGGG
>CAZQPM010000317.1:0-4772 GCA_964595195.1 uncultured Burkholderiales bacterium
GACGCAGACGGGCCCGGATCGGCGGCCGAATGCCACGGTTGGTGGCGGATTCAGGTGCCTCCTGGATCCGGTAGCGGGGGGCGATAGGGAGGCTCTCAGGGGGTCGGGGGGCCGTCCAGCACCCGGCGCAGGGTGATTCCCAGCAGGCCAGCGCGGTAGGGCTTGCGCAGGAAGGCGCCGGCTCCCAGTTGCAGGGTGGCCCGGACGTCCTCGGATTCGACGTGGCCGCTGGCGATGACCGCCTTCAGGCCCGGGCAGACCTTCAGCATCTTCTCGTAGGTGGCTCGACCGTCCAGTCCGCGGCGCATCACCATGTCCAACAGGACCAGGTCGAAGGGCTCGCGCCGGATCCGAGCGACGGCCTCCTCCCCGCTGGCCGCGGCCTGCGCCTGGTAGCCCAGCGAGCCCAGCAACTGACAGGCGATCTCCCGCTGGGAGGGCTCGTCGTCGACCACCAGGATGCGTTCCCCCCGCCCGCGCGAGATGGTGATGTCGCTGGGGGCCGCGGTTCCCGTCCCGGGACTGCGGGTGGCGCGGAAGAACAGCTCGAAGCGCGTGCAGCCCGGCTCGGACCGGAGTTGGATGTAGCCCTCGTGGTCTCGCACCGCGTTCCAGACCACGGCCAGGCCCAGGCCGGTTCCGCTCCGCCCCATCGCCTTGCGGGTGAAGAAGGGCTCGAAGACGCGGCTCTGGTGGTGGGCCGGGATTCCCGGACCATCGTCCTGCACGGCCAGCACCACGTACTCGCCGATGGCCACCTCGTCGTAGCCGGGCAGCGGCGCGTCGACGTAGCGATTGCTGGTCTGGATCCGGACCCGGCCGGGGCCGGGCAGGGCTTCCAGGGCATTGAGGACCAGGTTGGACAGGCACTTGCGCAGTTGGGCGGGAGCGGCCCTGGTGTGCAGCAGATCCGGGCTGAGCCCGGTCTCCACCCGGGCTTGGGGATGGGTCCGACAGACCTCCAGGAACTCCGGGGAGGCCAGGTATCTTTCGACGACCAGGTTGACATCGCAGGGGGTGCGGGGAATCGCCACGCCGCGGGCGATGGTCACCAGGTCCTCGACGACGGCGGCGGCCTGCAGTCCGGCCTGTTGGGTGACCGTCATGGGTTCGCGCAGGGGGCTGTCCTCGGGCAGGCTGTCCAGGAGCAGATCGGGGTAGGTCACGATTCCCGAGAGGATGTTGTTCAGGTCGTGGGCCACCCCGCTGGCCAGCATGCCCAGGGCCTCCATCTTCTGGGCCCGGTGCAACTGCTCGGCCAGGCGTTCGCGCTCCTCCATGATGCGTCGGTGTTCGGTCAGGTCGCGGGCCATCAGCAGGTAGCGGTCGGGTCCCAGGTGGAGGATCTGGAACTCCAGATCCCGGTCCTCGCCCCAGCGGCAGCGGACCCGGCTCTGGAAGGTGGAGCGCTGGCCGGGGCCCGGCACCTGCGACCGGAAGCGCTCCCAGGCCCGAGCCCGGGCCTCGGGGTCCGGATGGGCCAGACTGAACCAGCGCTCGGACGAGGCGATCTCCTGCTCGGAGTATCCGACCACGCTGCGGATGGCGGGATTGCCGTAGACCATCCTGAAGTCAGGACCCTCCAGGATGGCCAGGGGCTGGGGCAGCATCTCGGCGATGCGCCGGAACAACTGCTCGGCCATCCTCTTCTCGGCGATCTCCTCGACCAGTCGCTGGTTGGCCGAGGCCAGCTCGCGAGCCCGCTGTTCCACCCGCCTCTCCAGGTCCAGACGGGCCCTCTCCAGGGTCTTCTGCTCCCGCGCCTTGCGGTCGATCTCCTGGCGCAGCGTGCCCAGGGTGGTGGCCATCCGATCGCGCAGCGATTCGTCACTTTGCAGCAGGCGCTGCAACTCGGTCTCGACCTCCAGCCGGGAGGGCGAGACCAGGAAGCAGTCGTTGGCGTCCCCGCGGGCCAGGAACGAGGTCTGCTCGGCCCAGCAGGGGGTCTTGAAGAGGTGCTGGCCCAGGCCCGCCAGTTTCCCCGCCAGCACCGGGCTACCCCATGAGACCCCCATGGCCAGTTGCTGTCGACCCTCCCACGAGTCCCAGACCCGGAACCGGGCCTGGCGGCCCGGAAGGTCCAGGCTCTCGATCTCCCAGCGCCCCCAACCGGCTACGGCGAAGGTGTCCGCGAAGGCCCGGAACCCCGTCTGGAAGTCCGGGAACTGCTCGAGGAAGGCGATGTCGGCCTTCACTCCCTTGCGGCTCTCGCCTTGAAGGCACAGGGCGAAGCGCTCGGGGCCGACCATGGCCTGGATGTTGGACAGAAGCGCCGCCAGGGTGGAGTCCAGTCCCAGTGCCAGCCCTTCCATCCCCAGGAAGGTGAACGAGCCCCGGTCCGTGTCCCAGAGGATCGGGACGCTCCGGACCTCCAGGCACGTGCCGGCCCGGAGTGCGGCCAGCCGGGCCTCCATCTCGGCGATGCGCCGGCGCAGGGCTGCCTCTTCATCCTGCGGGCCGGGCGAGGGGACCTGCGTCGGGGTGTCCTTGTGGCCGGACATGGTTCGTGTCCCCTTCAGGGCAGGTCCAGGGCGGGATCGTGCCGGAAGATGCCCCTCGGGTTGAAGGGCAGTCTCCGGGGAGACGCCAGATAACGGGCAACCCGGGGTTCGGCGGCCACGCGCTCGGCCAGGAACACGATCCCCGGGGTGCCCTCGGCGGCCCTCTCGAAGCCCCGCGGGAAGGCGTATTCCAGCCCCGCCAGGACCTGGAAGAGGGCCAGGTCCACGTAGCTGAGCTCCGACCCGACCAGGTGCTGGCCCCCGCTCCAGCCCAGGACCCTCTCCAGGTAGACCAGGAACCGGGGCATGCGCTCCCGCACGAACCGCAAACGGGCCGCTTCCTCGGGAGCCTGCGGGTCGGGGGCCGGCGGGAGGGGGCGATGGGTGCCCTGGACCTCGTCCACCAGATCCATCAGGGTCAGGTGGACGGCCAGGGCTTGGGCGCGGTGGGTCGGGTTGTCGGGGACCAGGCCGTGGTGGCGCGCCAGGTGGTCGCAGATGGCCGTGGTCTGGGCCAGGACCAGGTCGCCGTCGACGAGGATCGGGGGGGCGAAGGCCGGGTGGCCGGGACCCCGTCCGTGCAGGTAGGGCAGGATGCAGTCCTGCTGGCCGGGCAGTCGGGCCTGGTCGACGTAGGGCAGGTCGGCGGCTTCCAGGACGAGGCGGACGAATTCCCCCCTGCCGGGGATGTCGGGCCAGTACAGAAGGGTGTACATGCTCGGGGACTTCGCGACCCGAGGGCTGATCCCCCGCCCGATTACCATGGCCGATGGGGGGATGTCCTGGTTCGTATGTACTGCGCAGGTGTCCGGAGGGGTTCATCCAGACCGGTTCATCCAGGTGATCGGGATCATTGAAACCCGTGGTCCGGAGAGCCATCATGCGGCCATGTTCTGCGGGGGAAGGATCAGGCCGCGGGCATTCGCACCCCTTATTCCTCCTTCGCTGTTGGTCCTGTCGTGAAGTGCTGGAAAGGGGAACCCGGATGCCATGATGTCCCTGAAGTCGCGAGCGAATGGTCCGGATCTGGGGAGGCGAACCTCCGGGTCGGGGCGACGTCGACTCTTCGCTTGGCTGTTGCTGTTCTCGGTCCTGTTGCTGGCAGGTTGCGGCGGTGCCGGGACAGCGGGCTCGGCGGGCGGGGGCGCGACGGTGGCGCCCGGCCCGGCTCCGGCCGGCGGACCCCCAGCGCCTCCTGCCCTGGAGACCGGGCAGGGGCGCCTGTCCTTCTCCAAGGGTGAGGCCCGAGCGGCCCTGCCCCTGGCCAGCCCGTCGCAAGTCACGGACCCCCAATCTGCCGGAAACCTGCCGCTGAAGTCGGGTTGGAACCTGGTTTCCTTCCCGGTGGCCCAGGTGACGCACGTGACCCTGGATGAGGGGATCCATGAATCGGCCTTCGCCTGGGATCCGGCGAACAAGGGCTACCAGAGGGTCGACCTGACGAACCCCGCCAGCATCTCGGCCGAGCCGGGAACCGCTCGGGGCTTCTGGGTCTATGCCCGGCAGGACTCGAAGATCACCTGGCAGGGCTGGGAGAACAGCGGGGCCCGGGCCCGGAACGAGTTGTCCCTGGGTCAGGGGTGGAACCTGGTGGGCTACCCCTACGAGCAGATCTGCCGGTTCTCCGAGGTGAAGGTGAAGTCGACCGGGGAGTGGTCGGCCCTTCCGGCCTCGGTCAGCCCGACGCCCGGCCCGGGCCAGCTCCTCTACCACCTGGGCTACACATGGGTCCCAGGCGACCAGTCCGGATACAGGTCGGCGCAACTGTCGGCGGGGACGGAGTCGTTCGGGGTCGGTGCGGGGATGTGGGTCTACGTGCCCGAGGGGCCGGTGTCGCTGCGGTACCCTGCCGTGACTGCGGGCTCGGGGTTCGAGGTCACGGTCGAGCAGGTCCAGGCGGCGGTCGGGAACGACTGGACCGCTGCGGAGACCTACGTCACGACCGAACTGAGCGCGACGCAGGCGCGCAAGCTGTGCGGCCTGCTCGACCCGCCTGGCGCCGAGTCGCTGGGGAGGTTCCGGAAGTTCCAGCCGCTCGAGGGCGTGACCCTGCCGACGAGGTTCTCGTGGACCACCAAGGAGGGCCGGGACTGGTTGTCGCCGGTCAAGAACCAGGGGCCCTACGGGACGTGTCTGGCCTTCGCCTCGGTGGCCGCCTTCGAGGGGCTGCTCGAGATTGCCAACCCCGGTTGGGCCCAGGACTTCGATCTGTCCGAGTCCTACTTCTGGCACAAGGCCACGGATGGCCGGGCCCCTTCGCCCGGGGGGATG
>CAZQPM010000318.1:0-4755 GCA_964595195.1 uncultured Burkholderiales bacterium
AGAGCCTTCGAATCCAGTCCAGGACAGGCTTGACCCTGGACGGCTCGAGCTTCTCGGCCTCGATGAACTTCCGGCGGGTATGGCTCCAGCACTGGACCGGGGTTATCTTTCCACCGCTCTGCGCGGCTGCAGTCTCGTAGACGATGTAGCCGTCCGACACCAGCTTCCCCTGGAAGCCCTTCAGGACTTCGTCGACAACCTTCTGGGAGCGGGATGGAGAGAAGAGGAAAGCCACCTCCGACTGGTCTCCGAAGAGAGCCCAGAAGTAGCCGGTCTTCATCTTGTCTTGCCCGCGCCCGGCCCGGGTCGGGGACTCATCCATTGTCAGGATGTCGCTTTGCAGCACGGACGAAAGCACGGCGTAGTAGATCGGCTCCAGCAGTTCGCCGGCCCGGTGGACCCGTCGCGTCAAGGTGCCGCGGTCCAGGCACCTGGGCCAGGCCGACGCGGCCACCCGCCAGCGTTCGCTGCGCCACGCCATCCGCCTGGCCGCGGCGTCCGTGGGCCCCGGGTGGCGGCCGGAATTGGGGTTGCCCCTCGATCCGCTCGACCTCGGCGGGCGTGATCGCGGTTCCGAAACACAGGTTCATCAGCCTGGTAATCGCCGGGGCGGCGTCCTTTCAAATCGCTGAATCACAGGTTGACGAGGTCCAGTTGTTCCGCCCGGACGACCGGCAGGTCAGTGAGGCGTGGTGAACCGTTCTGCTCGGGATGCGGGTCCAGGCGGCCACTGTGGAGCATCAGGTCGGCATCCCGCCGAGCCTGCAGGCGCGCGAACAGCTCCCGCACTGCCTCTTCCTCCAGGTCTGTTACGAACCGAAAGGCCGAGGCCGCCAGGAAGGCGTGGTCAAGTTCGAAGGCCAGCCAGGCGCGGTCGAGCTCGTCGGCGGCCCGGCCAGCGGTGTTGGAACCAGCGAAGATGTCAAGCACGACGTCGCCGGGCTGGGTCAGGAACTTGATGAAGAAGCGAGGTAATTCGGCCGGGAACCGAGCCGAATGGCCGGAGATCCCGGCAGTCTTGCAGTAACGGAGGTATTGCGAGTTGCTCTCCGTGTTCGGGATCTCCAGGAGGTTCGACGGGATGGCGCCGCCGTTGTCCTTGTCAAACCCCATGCTGATGTCGTGGCCGGACGGCCGTTTCTTGGCGGAGTAGAAGCCCTCAGGATCCTTGAGGAGCTTGCGCATCCTGGCGGAATAGGGGGCCAGGACGTTGCGCACATCGGCCTTCGGGTTGTCGCTCTTGCTGAACCACCAGACAGTGTTCACCGCGTCCTTGGCCCGGATCTTGCGTTTGTTCACCCATTCGATCGGGGACGGCAGCTTGGCCGGGTTATACCAGAAGAATTCCTCAGCCAGGCGGAAACCGAGTTCATCGCAGAAGCGCAGCAAGACCCTGAAGTTGTAGAGGGAGCGAACCGGGCGACCTTTCTCATACGCACCGCCCAGATCGAGGACAAAACTCCCGGTGTCTTTCAGCACCCGGTGCACCTCGCGGGCGAACTGGGTCAACCAGTCGACATACTCCTCCTGAGGCTTGTTCCCGTAATCCTTCTGGCGCTGGAGGGCAAAGGGCGGGGAAGTGACCACCAGGTCCACGCTCCCCTCCGGAATGCGCTGGAGGAGTTCGAGCGAGTCGCCGACGATGGCCCGTCCAGACCGTGTCTGATAGAGAGCGGAAGGCAGGTCGCTGAACCAAGAGGGAACCATCAGTATTCCTCCAAGCCGTTGACCCAGCTCGCGAGCACCTTCCACAGGACGGTAGCGGCGAAGTAGACCTCGGGATCGTGAGCCTTCAGGCCTTCCACCTGCTCGAGGACGAGATCGGCCTCGGGCTGCGTGCCGATCACCCAGGCTCCCCACTGGCGGGCGTCGAGACCGTCCAGGCGAGGCAGGAACGCTTGCAGGTCCAGGCCTCCGGCCTTGCTGAGCGCCCAGGCGACGCCGGGTCGGCCAGTCTCCGACTGCCAGCCGAAGGCCTCCTGCATCCTGTCCTTCGCCACGCGGGCGAGCTTGGCCAGGGCGCGGGCCGCCTCGACCCGGATCGACGGCTCCAGTTCCTGAAGACTCTGGAGCAGGGCCTTCAGAGCCGCAGGATCCTTCTGTTCCCCCAGCGACCAGGCTGCCCCGGCCCGGATCTCCGGATTCTGTCTGGCGTCCAGAAGGGTCCGGATCAGCAACTCGCGCGCCGGCGCAGTGTTGATCTCCCCGAGGATGATGGCGGCCTCGAGCCGGTAGGGCAGCATCTCGCTCCGAAGGGCCTCTTCCACGAGGCCGAGCGCCTCGACTTCGCCGAGCCGGACCAGGTTGGCCGCAGCCTCCAGCCGCACGTAGATGTGCTCGCGAAGATCGGCAAGGCGTGCTCGAAGCAAATCTCGCGGTGCCGCGTCGCCCAGGGCGGCGAGACCTTTGACCGCCGCGTAGCGGTCGCTCAGGTTGGCGCTCTGAAGTTGCCTGGCGAAGTGCCCGGCAGGGTCGGCGAGCGGGTTGCATGGAAAGGTGCACGAGACCGGCACCGCGGCGGCCAGGATCTGGTTGGGCAGGATCTCCTGGCCGATCCGGACCTGCGGTTCGAAGCTCGCGATCCCCTTCCTTGTGAGCCGGACGGCGCGCACGCGGCCGCCGTCGGCTGGGGCCCAGGAGATCGAGCTTGTCGAGACGTCGGTCACCACCCCGGCTGCGTTCGCAATCGCGGCGGGCCACTCGATCTGCACCTCAGAGCCTTCCTGGACGCCCTTCCGGCCGCTCAGACGGACGTGGTCCAGCTTCCTGGCGGCCCGGAGCGCGCCCACGAGGATATACTGGACGGGCGGTTCTGCAGCCCAGTCGATCGGGCGATCCCCCGTCCTCGTGCAGACGACGAGTGCGACGCGGTCCTCATCCCAGAGTTCGTGGTCCCACGCCCGCTCCGACTCGCCGGTCGAGTGGGACATGGCTATCCTGAGCGTCTGCTTGGCCCGGGACTCGACGCGGTGCCCACAGCGGACGCAGAGAAGGTCTGGAACGCGGACCCGCTTGATCTTGATGGCTTTCCAAATCTTGTAGCCCATCGACCCGCGCTCGAGCTCGACAGGCTGGTGGCCCTGGCAGGTGAGGTCGCGATGGACGCAGGTGGTTCCAGTCGCC
This sequence comes from uncultured Burkholderiales bacterium, assembly GCA_964595195.1. Lineage (GTDB taxonomy): Bacteria > Vulcanimicrobiota > Xenobia > Xenobiales > Xenobiaceae > CAZQPM01. Next base: position 3,124 of record CAZQPM010000318.1, read on the forward strand.
CCGATCGCAAGTTTCTCCAGGAAGCTCTCGTCGGACTTGAAGCTCGGCATGGCAGTTCCTTGTCTCCGCTTGTTCCGGGCCAGATTCGACAGGCTGCGCGCGGAGGCCCGCACCCAGGCCAGGGGTTCACCGGAAGACGAGAACTCGCGACGGGCGCAGGCCTACCGCCTCGGGCTCATGCTGTTGTGGCCCCTGATGGACCTGACCTATCCCATGGACGTGCCGGCAGAGCCGGGGAACGTGTTCCTGGAGCCCTTCGTCCCCATACTCCTGCCTCCCGAATTCATGCAGACCCTCCTGGGTGGCGCCTGAGGGGCAGGCTCACGCCTCTGACCCCGGGAAGGCAGCTTCGAGAACGGCGCCGAGGCCCGAGCCGAGTGCTGGCCCCGACGCCGCGACCCCCGCCTCGACACGGCGTCTACACGGCCTCTACAGGATGAAACGCGACAGATCCTGGTTCTGCAGGATGTCCTGCAACTGGGACTGGACGTAGGCCCGGTCGACCACCAGGCTGCGGCCGGACTGCTCGGGGGCCTCGTAGGAGATGTCCTCCAGGACGCGCTCCAGGATGGTGTGGAGGCGGCGAGCCCCGATATTCTCGGTCTGCTGGTTGACCTTCTGAGCCACCCGGGCCAACTCGTCGATCCCGTCCTCCTGGAACTCCACCTGGACCTCCTCGGTGGCCAGCAGCGCCTGATACTGACGGGTCAGGGCATTCTCGGGCTCGGTCAGGATGCGCCGGAAGTCCTCCTCGCCCAGGGACTCCAACTCGACCCGGATGGGGAACCGCCCCTGCAATTCGGGGATCAGGTCCGAGGGCTTGGAGATATGGAAGGCTCCGGCGGCGATGAACAGGATGTGGTCGGTGCGCACGGGGCCGTGCTTGGTGGCCACCGTCGACCCCTCCACGATGGGCAGGATGTCGCGCTGCACGCCCTCCCTGGAGACATCGGGGCCCGAGCCCTTCTCGCGACCGGCGATCTTGTCGAGCTCATCGAGGAAGAGGATGCCGCGGCGCTCGACGCGAGCCACCGCCTCGCGCTTGACCTCATCCCCATCGACCAGCTTGCGGGCCTCCTCCAGGGTCAGGATCTTCCGGGCCTCGGCCACCGTCACCCGCCGGACCTTCTTGCGGCGCGGCAACAGCCCACCCAGGAGGTCCTGGAAGTTGACGCCCATCTCCTCCAGGCCCATCGCCGAGAAGACCTGGATCTCCGACGGCGTCCCCTCCTCGACCTCGATCTCCACCTGGAGCTCATCCAGGTCGCCCTCGACCAGGCGTCGCCGCACTTCCGCCCGGTCCTCCTCCAGACTGCTGGAGTCGACTGGTGGAGGCGTGTTGGCTGGGGCCTGGGGGGCCGCTCCGCCGAACAGCATCTGCAGGGGGTTCACCATCGGGGCGGCCTCCCGGGGCCGCGGCTTGATCAACTCCAGCAGACGATCCACGGCCAGATCACGGGCCCGGTCGCGCACCGCAGCGAAACGCTCCTTCTCCACCATGCGCACGGAAATCTCGGTGAGTTCCCGAATCATCGACTCGACGTCCCGCCCCACGTAGCCGACCTCGGTATACTTGGTTGCCTCGACCTTCAGGAACGGGGCGTTGGCCAGACGCGCCAGACGCCGGGCGAT
>CAZQPM010000319.1:0-4708 GCA_964595195.1 uncultured Burkholderiales bacterium
AAGGAGCACTTCTCCCAGAACCCCCTGGGCTCAGACCTCTGGATCTGACCACGGCAGCACCTGCCGGTCAAGAACGCCTCTGGTGCACCGCTTACGGCGGGAGTCCTTTCCCTGTTCTTCGACCGTGCGATCCAGGGTGTGGAGGAGCTCTTCGAATCCACTGTGTTGGATCAGTTCCTCGTCGTTCTCCCGCTGGGCCTCGAGGTAGTCCAGGCTGTCGATGAAGGTGGGGCGGAAGCGGGCCAGGGGGAAGGGGTCCACCATCCGCTGCAGATGCTGCTCCAGGTCACTTCGCTCGCCCGTCTCGCGGCTCATCTTGGTGATCACGAGCAGCATGTCGGAAGCCCTGCGGCGGTCGGACGCGCACCAGTGGAAGAAGCGGTGGGCTTCCTCGTGGAGGAGTTCGTTGGAGACGGTGAACAGCAGGATGTCGGCCTTGTCGATGAGTTCCTCGGTCCTGAGGTCGTGGGCTTCCAGCCCCGCCCGGTATCCCGGGGAATCGAAGACGTGGATCCCCTTCCACAGGTATTCCTGGCAATGTTCGGTGGTGACGTCCGTCCCCGTGGCGATCTGCTCGCCGGTCAGGGCACAGAGCAGGGTGGACTTGCCCGCGCTGTACATCCCGACCACGCCCAGGCGGAGCAGGTGGTCCTGGGCGTAGTCCTGGGTCCGCCACCGCTCGAAGGGTTCAAGCTGCTCGTGCAGTCGAGGGTCCTCGCCCAGCAGGCGCGAGACCTCCGCGACCGCCTCCTGGATCTTGGACGTCCTGTCTGAGGTCCGGAAGGGATTCGTCTTCATCGTTCCTCCTGGGCTTGGTCGTGTTGGTCCGTGGCAGCTTGTGTGCGGACCTGGATGGCTTCACCCAGGGTCTGCTCCAGAAGTCGGACTTCGTCTGGTTCCAGGTGGACCCCGGCGGTCAGGATCCGGGCAGACAGGTCGGAGGTCCTGGTGACATCGATGACCCTGAAGTCCGTCCCGGCCAGCCGGGGGCACAGGGCTACCAGGCACCGCTCCATCCGCCTGCGGTCTGTGTCCGAGCGGCCTGGTTCCAGGGTCAATCTCAAGTAGGTGCCGTGCAGGCTGGCGGCATCGCTCAGGAACCTCTGGACCGTGGCGATTCGCTCTTGGGTTCCGCCCAGAAGACGACCTTCGACCTGGTCCCGGTGCCAGCCCACCAGCGCCCTCTCGGCTTCGACCTGGTAATTCTTCAACTGCTCCTTCAGCGCGGTTCGGGCCTTGGACTGGTTATCGACTCGAACCTTCCTGTCGTTCGCGACCAGTCCCAGGATGCTGGCAAGCAGGCCGGCACCGATGAGAAAAGGCAGGGCCGGTGCCAGGATGGTAGACCCCGTAATTGCGCCAACAGCTGCGACTGCGCCCAGAATCACAGCCCCCCGTCCCAGGTTCCTTCGGTGGCTCTCGTAGCCGCCCCTGAGCCCGGGGTCCCGGAATCTGCCCAGTGAGCACTGAGTCGCCCTTTCGAGGGCCCGGGCGTATTTCGAGACGTAGTCTGTGGCCTCTTGCGCCTGGCCCGTGGGGAGTTGGCACCCCAAGGTGTCCCGCAGCTCGGACATCCGGAAGAGCTCGTCCACGTCGCGGGTCAAGCGGCCGTGCATGGTGTAGTCGTCGATGATCGAAGCCACCATGGACGAGCGCTCTCGGATCTCGGTCTCGACGCTCCTCTTGATGTCCCGGCGCTGCCGCTCTACCAGGGTTCTGGCGCCTGTGGAAAAGGCCGCGCGACCGTGGCCCACGTTCTCGCCTTGTTGCTGGAGGAGATGCTGTTGTTCCCGTAGATCGGTCCCGGCCCTGTTCAGGCGCAGGATGAAGGCGTCATAGATGGTCTGCAGGCGCCGAACCGGGCCCCTGGTCAGAAGATCGCGGACGACCAGGTCTCGGATTTCGGTGAGCCGGCTGAGGCGGACCAGGTCCTCGCGGATTTCTTGATGCTTTGGTTGGTTGGACAGGTGCCCGGCCAGGGCACAGACTGCCGTGACCTGGACGTTCTCCAGGCCAGGATGGCGGGCGGTTGCCGACCGGATGCGGCGGATGTGCCCCTGCAGGTCGTTCGGGTTGAAGAGGCTTTCCGGGCTCGCCAGGGCACGCTTCAGGTAGAGCGGATCCGTGAGGTTCTTCTTGACGTTCAGCAGGATGTGCACGGCCTTGGCCTGGAGGCGAAGCCCGGACAGGGCCTGCAGTTGCTCTTCCTGCTGGCTGTCGTCGGTGACAACGAAGAGGACCAGATCGCATTCATCGATGGCTTCCTGGGCGTTCTGCGTATCCGTCTGCCCACCCACGGCATGCATTCCAGGGGTGTCCAGCAGGCGGATGCTGCCCCATTGGCATGCGTCGGTTGCTCTGGTCGTCCGGTGGCCCCCCTTGCCGATCCGGGCGCCACCTCCAGCGATGAAGGCCTCCAATAGGGTTGACTTCCCGGCCTTGGTGGAACCGACGAAGCCGACGGTGTACTGGTCAAGAAAGGGCTGCAGGCGCCGATACACCTGGCGCAGTTCCTGGAGCGGGTGCCGCACTTCCTTGCCAAGTCCCCTCAGGGCCCGCTCCAGGACCGACCGTCCGTCCAGGTCAGAGTTCACGGCGGCGCGGCCAAGGTCGTCCTTTATTTCCGAGAGCAACCCTTCGACGTCGTCCAATCCTACTTCCAGGCGGCCGAGCACCCCGTGCACGTCCTCCAGGGCAAGTCGGGCCGTCCGGCCGCACTCCCTCATGACCCGGTCGATCTCGGGCCCCGATGGCGCATCAAGAGAACCGTGGAGACTGGCTGGCAGGGGAATCATGGCGTTGAACACTCCTTCCGGAGGGTTTCCCGGGACGCAAGGGCGTTGGTCCGTGGTAGGCCCCTACTCTTCATCCTCGGCGGCCGCCCACGTCGCGAGGTCGGACTCTACAATCTCCCGAGCCAGTTCGACCGTGGTCGGGCAACCCTTGCCCCTCATGCTGGCAATCAGGGCCTCGTTGATCTGGACTTCCAGGAACTGAAGGGTCACCGCCGCCTTCTCGGCCCACCTGGCGGCGGTTTCCCAGACCCTGTCGTGTGCCCGACCCAGACTATTGACGAGACGATCAACCTTCTCGCCGTCCAGCTTGCAGGTGAACCAAGCGCCGGCAGCGCCCGCCAGCCATCCCAAAGGACCCAGCAGGAAGACAGACGCAAAGCCGATGGCCCCACACTTGATGCCTCCGAGGATTGGTGTGGGAACGCTCTGGCGCACTTCGGCGACCTTGGCAAGCAACTTCTGGACGGCTGCGCCCGGGTCAACCGAAGATTCGGAGATCTCCTCAAACTGGCTGGCGATGGTTTCGAACAGTTCGCCCTCGACGATGAGGTCCACCTGGTCCGCCAGATAGGCCCCCGGCCCCATCGTCATCTTCCGCGCTTCTGCCAGACAACTGGAGAAGTCTCTGTCCATCTCTTCGGGATTGAAGATGTCCTCGAAGGCATTCAGGCCTTCTTCCAGACTGCAGTCCTTATCAAGGGTCTGATTAATCTTCTCCTCGCGCTGGGTCATGAACGAGATCAGCTCGTGGTGGGCGCAGCCCAGGAGAACGTGCGTCCACTCCCGGAGTCGGGGCTCCAGTTCGGCCAGGGCTGTCTCCAGCGCGCGCGCCTGGTCTTCCGCGGTTGTGGGAGTGGCCGCCGAGGAGGCTCGGGTTGACGTGGCCCTGGACCGCCTGCCTGAAGAGGCCAGTTCAGCGATGCGCTCCGCCGGCATGTGGCTGCCGATGGGCTCCAGGGCCTTGAGGGTCTCGTTAACGCAGTCGGCACTGATCTGGAGGGCGCGGGCCAGGTCGCGGATGAAGTACTTCTCGCTGAAGCTGTAGTCGCCGTCCGCCAGGACCATGGCCACCGCATGACGGAACAGGACCTTCTTCATCTCGTCGGACTCCAGCGACCGGACCTCACCATGGAGGGGCGTGACGTGGTCGAGGTAGCGCTCGGCCTCGGCCCGGGCCTTGTCGCCCAGCTCCAGGTCCCGCAGCTTGAACTCCAGGAGCCTCTTCTCCGAGGCTTCCAGTTGACCATCCGTCGTGGCCGCCGCGGCCATCACCTTGAACAGCAGCAGGCGGTGCTCTTCCGTCCAGGTGTACTCGTTGCGGGGATCGTGGGTCCCCTGGGTCCGGCTCTGGTTGACCTCGCGGGCCAGGGTCTCTTGCTGCTCGCCGATGTCGATGACCATGCGCGTGTAGCTGTTCCCAGAGGCCGCCGTCTGGTTGAGGCCAGCGGCGATGTAGGTGGCCAGCACACTGGTCCGGGCCGTGTGCTCGAAGTGCGCCTTGAGGATCCGGGCCAGCAGGTCCTGGGCCTCCGCCACGCTCTGGCAGTTGTCCGCCAGGCGGCGCGTTTCGCCCTGGGTCAACTGGGTCCAGATGCGCTTGTACCACTTCTGGGTCCGGACGGTCTGGAAGTCCTGGGAGCCGGCCTGGAAGAGGCACACGCAGTCCGCGGCGGCGTCTTCGGCCAGGTCGGGGTCGGTGAACGACTCGTGGTTCAAGTCGCTCAAGGGAATGGGGCGCACGGCCGATCTGGACGGACTGGACGACGGAGAGAGTCTCGCAAGCATCCTGGGGTTCCTCGATCGATTCTTTCAAAGTCAGTGCTACTCTGGGATGTAGTCGAGAGGGGGGGGGCACATCCGCGGCCCTGGGCGGCCGCTACCTGCTGGGCACGGCGAACACGACGCGGACCTGG
>CAZQPM010000320.1:0-4705 GCA_964595195.1 uncultured Burkholderiales bacterium
ACAGGGCCTGGAGATCGAGTCGGCGAGTCTCCCGGACGGTCTCGATCGAGGCGGTGCGGAGGGGTGAGATGGAATGCACGACCATCATGACGGCCAGGTCGATGACCGCCGGGATGTCGGACTTCGAGGCCGGTCGGATCACCACTGCATCGGCGGGGGGCACCGAAACCTCCGGAAAGAGAATGGCCGGATGGCTCCGGCGCGCGGCTCATGTTCCCCCCAGCCAATCGGGGTCCTGCCAGCAGAGGACCGCCGCACCCTGGTGGCCCGGCGTCAGTAGCGGGGGATGGGGGTCCCCGGCGAGGCCGCCTCGGCCGCGGCCTTCCGCTCCTCCTCCTGCTGCTTCTTCAGGGCCGCCAGGCGCTCAGCCTTGATCAGGGCCTCCTGCTCCTCGCACTTGCGGTGGTATTCCCGCACCTCGCGCAGGGCCTGCCAGAAGCTCTTCTCCTTGACCTTGGTGGACTTGCGGGTCTCCATGACCAGGATGATGTCCCGGACCAGCTCGCGGATCTCCTTGATGGGCCCGGAGGTCCCGCAACTGGTCAACAGGGTCATGGTCTGCTCCACGAGCGAGCGCTTGTTCGGCAGCGTGATCCGCTTCTCGCGGATCGCCTGGACCACCACGCCCAGGAAGGCCGGGCCCGGCAGGGTCTCGGTCACCTTGCTGTTGGCATGCGGAAGAACCACCAGGCCGACCCGGTCGCCCTCGTAGTGCCAGCGCACGAAGCGCCTGACGGCGGGCCCGCGATTCGTCTGGACGATGACGAAGTCGGCCATCTTGATGGCTTCCAGCGAGCAGGGATCGAACTCGACCTTGGTTCCAGCCCGGAAATGGGGGGGCCAGACGTCCGAGCGCAGCTCGATGGTGGGAAGCTTGACATTGCTGGCCTCACCGGAGACCTGTCGAGCCTGGGCCACGGCCATGCGCAACTCTGCGGCCATGGCCTCGCGAAAGGCGGCAGACCCACCGACGCCAACCCGCTCCGGCGTCTTATCCAAGGTGACCTCGACACGAAGAGTCTAGGAGCCGACAGCTCCTCTGCCAGGATAGCAGAACGCCGGCCCGGGCGCCAGAGAGCGCGGAAATCCAGACGGGAATCGCCAGGCGGGCGAGGAAGAGTCCGCCATGAACCTGCGTCTTGCCCTGTTGTCCCTGTGCCTGGCGAGCGTGGCCTGCACTGGCCCCCACCAGCCTTCGAGTGCGACGGGTTCCCCGTCTCCCCCACCGTCCCCCGCTGTGACGAGGGCAGCGTCTCCGCCACCATCCCCAGGCCAGGCCGTGGCCCCGTCTCCCCCGGCGTCTCCGGGCCAGACGGTGGCTGCGTCTCCACCGGCATCCCCCGTGCAACCGGCCGGGGTCGTGGCGACGGATGCTCCGCACAGGCTGCTCCGAGTGGCCGAGATGTGGGCCATCCGTCCGGACGGGGTCACCTACGACTACTCGGGGTGCCTGGAGGTCCTCAAGCCCGGGCAGGAGGCCATCGCCTTCGGGAACTGTCCGGTCTGGAAGGGGGACCAGGCCACTTCCGCCCGCTGGGTCGGGGACATGGAACTGCTGATGCTGGATCCCATCCCCTACCCCGGGAATGACGCCTACCAGGTGCTGATGCACGTGACTCGCCCCAAGAAGCCTGCCCAGGTGGGAGATCGCCTGAAGGTGCGCTACACCCTGGACTTCGACAAGGTGCCCTACCTGCACCAGGCCAAGGGGAACTCGCGCCTGCTCAGCCTGACCCTGGAGCCTCCCGAAGGGATCCAGCGCCACAACCTGCTCTTCGCCATTCCCCAGAACGCCAAGCCCGTCCAGCCCCAGGACCTGGCCCCCACCCAGGTGATCGAGGTTCCCGGGTGGCGGGTCTTCCGCTACGAGATCTCCAAGACCGTGCGGGCCGTGGTGCACCTGTCCTTCGACCTGACTCCACCCGCCGGCCCTCTGCCCGCCCTGGAGGAGCTGCTGCCGCAGGCCGAGGCCGTGACCTGTCCCTGAGGCGACGCAGCCCGGGCATTGCTGCTAGGCGTCCCCCAGCAGCTCGCGTGCCCGGCCGGCGTTCCGGTGCAGGGTGTCCAGGGCCCGCTGGTAGCCTGCCGGGGTGCTCCAGGCCGTTCCCCAGGCCGCCTTCTCGTGGGCATCCATCAGGGGCGGCACCATCTGGGTGATCGCCGCGAACTGGGGGATCCTCCGGGTCAGGTTCAGGACGGAGCCCCCCAGGGCCAGGCCCCGGACCCCGATCTCCACCGCCTGGCCCCGCAACCAGCGCAGACGATGATCCTTCTGGCGGTCCTTGACCTGGGCGGTCAGGGTCGACTCGGCGACCAGGTTGCGCTCCAGGAGGTCCTGCAACTGCCCGCGAGACATCGTGGGATCCGGGCGCAGGCCCGGGGCGTCGGCCACCTTCTCGAAGGGCGTCTGCCCCTTGGCCTCGCGAGAGAAGCTGACATCCCAACGGGGGTTGCGGACCCAGTCCAGACCGCGGTCGGAGTTCCGGTGATACCAGCCCGAGACCAGGCGCAGGCGGTCCTTGTCGGCCAGCACCATGACTTGGTTCTCGCGGTGATGGAGACCCGTCAGGTAACCCTCCACGAAGGCCCGGACTTCGGGGTCCTGGGACGTGAGGACCTCGTCGGGAACCTCCAGGGTGCCGGCCAGGACCTTGGGGACACCCGCCCCCTCGCCCACGACGTCGGCATCCTCGGGCCGAGCGCGGAAGAAGTTGTAGCCATCCGCGGTGTGCAACCGGGCTTCCACGGTGCGCCCTGAATCCAGGGTGAAGCGCAGCCGACTGGGCTGGTCGGGCGTCTGGAAGGGATGGAAGTCCAGCAATTCCAAGCCCTTCAGCGGGGCCTCGGCCAGGTCGCCGGCCCAGGCCGACCGGTCGTAGTCCCAGGTGATCGGGCCGGGGGTGGCCTGGGAGGGGTCCGCCTGGCCGACCGGCACGGGGCGACCGACCAGGGGCTGCCCGGTAGGCTGGAAGAGCCAGCCCTCCTGGTCCAGGGACTTGTGGTAGTAACCCGTGACCCCCTGGGCGTCCCGCCCCTCCAGGCGCAGCTCGCGGTGGGCGTTGCCCTGGCCCGTCGGCTGGATGTCCAGGCGGTCGGTGATGAGGGCCTGCCCCTGCAGGGTCGGGAACTCCACCTTCTGCCAGCCGGCCATCGGCTGGAAGTCCACCGTGTCGGCGAACGAGTAGACCTTGTCCGGATCGAAGGGCTTCTGTTCGTAGGAGTAGCGCCTGCCCGGGCAGGCCCCGTTGATCTCGTAGTCCATCATCCGGGTGTAGAGGCCCGGTGCCCCATCCGGTTCGCGCCCGTACAGCAGCCAGGTTGAGCCGGCCTGGGCCAGGCGTTCGCCCTGGAAGCGACCGTGATGGGGGGTCAGGAATCCCCGCGTGAAGTCAGCCGGAAGCCCGGTGTCGCGATAGCGGATCTGCCGACCGTCGCCCGTCAGGACTCCGGTGGTGGCCACGAAGTTGAAGTCACCCTTGCGGCCCGCGGGATCCTCGTAGTATCCCACGATGTCGGTGTAGGGGTTCATGGCCTTGATGCAGGCCCTCTTGGGCTTGATGGTGACCGCTTCGCCCAGGGTCCAGTCGCGGATCCCCTGGGGCAGGTTGATCTCACCGCCCGTGGGACAGCCGCGCTCGGCCTTCCAGCCCACCGGATCCGGCTTGGTCGGGTCGTAGGCGTACACCTTGTTGGCGTTCGTGCGGACCTCGATGAAGTCGCCGGCCACCTGCATCTCGACGATGTGCTCCCCGGCGGGCAGGTTGGGCCCTCCCAGGCCATCGTGCAGGTGCCAGGCCGCGGCCTCGCGACGGTCGGCCGGTTCGAGGCGGCCGGCCACCATTTGGAAGCCCAGGCGATCGGCGTCCGGGCGCGGGCTGACCACGACGCTGTTGCGGCGGGCGTCAAAGGCGTAGGTGTAGGGGCCCGAGCCCTCCTCGACCAGGGCCATCCCCTCCTGCGGGGTCATCGACTCGCCGCAGGGGAAGAGGAAGGGCCTGTCGGGCAGGACCGGGTCCCAGCGGGTCCAGATCCTGCCATCCTTCAGGGCATAGTGGAAGTACCCGCTGCGCCCCTGCTCCTTCGAGCGCAGGTGGACCTCCTGGAAGGCGGGAGGCGACAGTTTCGGGCGAGCCGGGGGGGCCGAGCGGGTTCCCTTCAGGGGGGTGCCGGCCGCCACGACGCCCCAGGTCGCGGCCTCGACGCCGTCCTTGAGGAGGGTCAGGGGAGCCTTGACGGCGTCCCAGGCGTCCAGGGCCAGCCCTTCCAGGAAGCCCGTGACCATCGGGCCCAGGCCCCGGCGGGCGTTGTAGGCGTCGAGGACGCCGTTGATCGTCTTGTCCGGAACCGCCGCCGTCAACAGGGTCCGACCCATGGCCTGCAGGTTGCGGGCCGCGGTCGCGCCGGCCGCCACCGAACGGCCATCCACCGAGACCGAGTCCGGGTCGGGTCGGGTGACCTGCTGCTGATCGTGCCAGACCAGATCCAGGCCGACCCGGCCGTTATAGGGCTTGAGGAATCCCTCCAGCGGGGGACCGGGCCAGGAGGATCTGACGGGACCGGACATGCGGGTTCCTCCAAGAGACGGACAGGACTTGAAAAGCCGGGCAGACCCCGACCCCTACCAGTCTAGCCGATGGGCGGGCAGGACCTGTTGCCCGATTGTTGCCGCCCGGCCAGGCCCCGGCTTCGAAGCGAACGAGGGGGG
>CAZQPM010000321.1:0-4685 GCA_964595195.1 uncultured Burkholderiales bacterium
CGCCTCCATGGCCTCGGTGCCCGTGCTGCCGACGTAACCGTAGGGCATCTGACCCGGGACCAACCGCGACAGGCGTTCCAGCAATTCCAGGTGGCCCGGGACCAGGCCCGTGCGCACGGACAGGGCCCCCCGGTCCAACTGGCGGTGGACGGCCTCCACGACCTTGGGGTGGGAGTGACCCAGGCCGAAGACGCCGCCGGCGCCCACGGCATCGAACCAGGCCTGCCCCAGGGGATTGTAGACATGGCAACCCGCGGCGCGCCACTCCAGGAATTCCTCGTGCAGCAGACGCAGGTTTCGGGCCAGCAGGGGATGGACGTGTCGCTCCAGGCGACCCAGGACCACCTCGGTCTGCTGGCGGTTCTCCTCCTCCGACAGGGTCGGGTCCAGGTCAAGCCATTCGGGCACGGTGCGGTCCTCCACCTTGGGATGGGCGATGCTTCGCGGTCGGTGCTCGGAATACTGCCCGGACGGTTCGGTCTAGAAGGAGACCATCCCGACGGAGTTGACGTTCACCTTGGGAGCGATCTCGTTCCAGGAGAGGATGACCAGGTTCGGGAACGAGCGCTCGGTCAGCTTGCGCAGGGCCGGCCGGACCTGGGGAGCCACCAGCAGGATCGGCTGCAGGCCCCGTTCCTGCAGGGAGTTCACCTGCTGGGAGATGGCCTGCAGGATCTCCTGGCCGACGTTCGGGTCCAGGGTCAGGAACGAGCCCATGTCCGTGCGCTGGATGGCGCTCTGGACCAACTGCTCGATCTGCGGGTCGAGGGTGATCACGTTGATGGTCCCCTCGTTGTTGGAATACTCCTTGCAGATCACCCGGGAGAGGGCGACGCGACAGAATTCGGTCAGCATCTCGGGGTCCTTGGTCATGTGCACGTGGTCGGCCATGGTCTCGAGGATCGAGACCAGGTCTCGGATGGAGACCCGCTCCTTGACCAGGTTCTGCAGGACCTTCTGCACCTCGCCCAGGGAAAGGGCGTCGGGGATGACTTCCTTGACCACCGCCGGATGGGTCTTCTTGACGGTGTCCACCAGGGCCTGGACCTCCTGGCGGCCCAGCAGTTCGTTGGCGTGGGTGCGGACCACCTCGGTCAGTTGGGTGGCCACCACGCTGACGGGGTCGAAGATCATGCAGCCCAGGCGCTCGGCGTCCCCGCGCTGCTCGGGTGAGATCCAGACGCCGGGCATCCCGTAGGTGGGGTCGACGGTCTTGGTCCCCCGCAGGTTCTTGAGCTTCTCCTCGGGGCCGATGGCCAGGAACTGGTTGACCTGGACCTCGCCCTGGGCCACCTCGATCTCCTTGATCTTGATGACGTAGGCGTTCGGCTTGAGCTGCAGGTTGTCCCGGAAGCGCACGCCGGGAACCACGATGCCCAGCTCCAGGGCGATGTGGCGCCGGATCGAGGTGACGCGGTCCAGGAGCTTGGCCCCCTGGTTGGGGTCCACCAGCGAAAGCAGACCGCGTCCCACCTCCAGCGAGATGGGGTCCACCTGCATCAACTGGACCACGCTCTCGGGCTTCTTGCTTTCGGTCTTCTTCTGCTGGTCCTGGGCCTGGGCGGCGACCTGGGTGACCTCGACGTTCTTCTTGTCGAGGATGGTCCCCAGGGCGAAAAGGCTTCCGGCGATGCCCAGGAAGGTCAGGTCCATCGAGAAGGGGAGGCCGGCCAGGACACCCAGCACGCCCAGCATTCCCATGAAGGCGGCGCCCAGCTTCAGGGCACCCGGTTGGGCGGTAACCTGCTGGACGATGTCGCTGCCCAGGTTGGACTCCGAGGCCGCTCGGGAGACGACCATGCCCATCGCCGTAGACATCAGGAAGGCGGGCAGGGTGGTGATCAGGCCGTTGCCGATGGACAGGATGGCGTAGGTGTTCAGGGAGTCCGCAGCCGACATCCCGTGCATCAGGACGCCGATCAGGATGCCGCCGACCACGTTCACGATCATGATCACGATGGCGGCCATCGCGTCGCCCTTGACGAACTTTCCGGCGCCGTCCATGGCCCCGTAGAAGTCGGCTTCGCGCTCGATGTCCTTGCGCTTCTTCTTGGCGGTGTCGGCGTCGATGAGCCCCGAGTGCAGGTCGGCGTCGATGGCCATCTGCTTGCCGGGCATGGCGTCCAGGGTGAAGCGGGCGGCCACCTGGGCGATGCGCTCGGCACCGTTCGTGATCACCATGATCTGGATGATGATCAGGATGATGAACATGATGAAGCCGACGATCAGGTTACCGCCGACCGCCACCTGGCCGAACATGGGGATCAGGTGGCCGGCAACGATCGGGATCTTCCCGGTCGGATCCATCTCGTTGCCGTGCAGCAGGATCATGCGGGTGGCCGAGACGTCCAGGGCCAGACGGAACAGGGTGGCCACCAGCAGGGCGGTCGGGAAGACGGCGAACTGCAGGGGTTCCTCGATGTAGATGGAGATCAGGACCGTAATCACGGCCGTGGCCAGGTTGAAGGCCAGGAAGATGTCCAGGATCGCAGGGGGCAACGGGATGATCAGCATCGTGACGATGCCGACCACCACGACCGCGATGCCGATATCCGAGTATTTCAGGAAGCGGAGAAAGGGATGTTCTCCGCCCGGTGCAGGCTGGGCGCTCAAAGGCTACTCCTGGATTGATGGGGGTCGTTGGGTTTGATTCTGGCCATACGGAGCAGGCGCGATCAAGCCCGCCGGCCCATGCTGCGTCCGCCGGCGGCTGCGGCCCGGGGCCCGCTGGGGCGGGCCATGGGTTGCGGCGCCTGGCGGGCCAGGCGCCGCCGCTTCAGCAGTTCGCGCTTGCGCTTCAACTTGATGACGTAGGCCAGGACCTCGGCCACGGCCTTGTACATCTCGGTGGGGACGGCTCCGCCGATCTCGCAGGCTTTGAACAGGGCCCTGGCCAGTTCCACGTTCTCCACGATCGGCACGTCGTGGTCCTCGGCCATCACCTTGATCTGCTGGGCCAGGAGGTTCTCGCCCTTGGCGACCACCACCGGGACGGGGTCGGTTCCCTGCTGATAGCGCAAGGCCACGGCGTAGTGGGTCGGGTTGGTCACCACCGCCGAGGCGTTGGGAACCTCCTCCATCATCCGCCCCTGGGCGCCCTGGCGCATCAATTGACGGATCTTGGCCTTGACCTGGGGGTTCCCTTCGGTGTCCTTGTACTCGTCCTTCAGCTCCTGCATGCTCATGCGCATCTGCTTCATGAACTGCTTGTGCTGGAAGAGGTAGTCCACCGCCGCGATGACGACCATGCCGATCAGGACCTGGCTGATCAGGCGCTTGATCGTGGTACCGACCAGGCCCAGGGTGGCCGCCAGTGGCAGGGTGGGGGCGGATCGCAGTTCCGGCAGTACGCCCAGGACGACCTTGTAGCAGATCCAGCCGATGATGGTCAGCTTGGCGATCTGCTTGAACAGCTCCATCACCGACTTGGCGCTGAAGATGCGCTTGAAGCCCTCCACGGGGTTGATCTTGTTCAGGGTCGGCTTGAGCGGTTCGGTCGAGAAGATGAACTTCACCTGGGCGATGTTGGCCACCAGGGCCATCAGGAAGGCCGCCGCCAGCAGGGGGGCCAGCGTCAGAAGGGTGGTGCCCATGATGTGGATGGTGTCCCCGAGGAAGCTGCGCTCGGTCATGTTGTAGGTGGGGATCAGGCGCCAGGTGTAGATCGTGAACTCGCGGATCTGCTTGAGCATGAACGGACCAGCGGCCATCAGGACGCCGGCGGTCGCCACCAGCAGCAGAGCGGAGATCACCTCCTGGCTCTTCATCACCTGGCCCTTCTTGCGAGCCTCCGAAAGCTTGTGCTCGGTTGGCTCTTCGGTCTTGTCGCTATCCTGACCACCCATACCGCGTCACCTCCCGGGGGGAACCATCATCTGGATGCTATGGACGACGTGGTCCAAGTTGATGTCGAACTGCACGCCGATCAGGCGGACAATCAGGGGAAGGCTGAAGGTCAGCAGCGCCAGGCCGATGGCGATGTTCAGCGGGAAACTGAGCATGAACACGTTCATCTGGGGGGCCACCCTGGCCAGGAGGCCCAGCGCACACTGAGTGATGAACAACGCGGACAGGGCCGGAGCCGCGACCTGGGTGCCGATCACCAGAAGGTTGGCGCTCAGGCGAATCATCTCCATGGCGATGTCGCCGTTGATCTGGAAGTAGGTCACCGGGACGACCCGGAAACTGGCGTTGATGGCCTGGATCAGCGCGTGGTGGCCGTCCAGGACCAGGTAGAGGTTCATGGCCAGGTAGAAGTGGACCTTGCGCAGCAGGTTGACGGCGCCGTGGCTGGCCGGGTCGAAGGAGGCGGCCACGGACAGGCCCATCTGGATGTCCAGCATCTCTCCGCCGAACTGGGCGGCCGCCATGACCAGGAAGGAGACGAATCCGATGACCAGGCCGACGCAGGCCTGGCTGAGGAGGGCACCCATGAAGGGGAGCAGGTCGTCCGGCATGTCCGCCGGGACCGGGATATGAGGGAACATCGCGATCGTGACCGCACCGGCCAGACCCGCCAGGATGGGCTTGGGGATGTGGTGGCTGCCGAAAATGGGGGCCTGGACGAACACCAGCACGACGCGGGTGAACGCCAGCAATCCCACTCCGAACAACTGCAAGGCCGTATCCACAAACCTCCTACTTGGGCCCCATGTGGGCGATGTCGCTGAACAGGCGGATGGCGA
>CAZQPM010000322.1:0-4642 GCA_964595195.1 uncultured Burkholderiales bacterium
AAGACCCTGGGCCGCCACAGGATCGCGCCCACCGTCAGCCCGAAGAAGACCTGGGAAGGCTTCGTCGGGGGCATCCTGGCGGCCACCCTGGTCGGCGCCGGGTTGTGGTGGGCGACGCCCTTCACGGCCTGGCAGTCGGCAGCCATGTCCCTGGCCATCACCCTGATGGGCTTCTCGGGGGGACTGGTCATGTCGGCCATCAAGCGCGACCGGGGCATCAAGGATTTCGGCACCCTGATCGAGGGGCACGGGGGCATCCTGGACCGCATCGACTCGATCTGCTTCGCCGCCCCCGTCTTCTTCCACCTGACCCGCTACTTCTTCACCTGAGCCCCGATCCGGGCACCGGCAGGAAAGGCAGGCTCGCAGGACGTGTGTGGACGCTTCACCCTGGCGACCAGGCCGCAGGAGCTCCTGGAGGAGTTTCCCAACTTCGAGTTTCCCTCCGACCTGCCCCCCCCGGAAGGGTGAGCGGCTCTCAGTCGGTCAGCGCCCGGCGGACCATGGTGGCCAGATCCTGCAGCGAGAAGGGCTTCTGCAGGAAGTGGACCCCGGCGTCCAGCACGCCGTGGTGGGCGATCACGTTGGCCGTGTAGCCGGACATGAAGAGCAGGCGGATTCCCGGATGCCTCGCCACGACCTCGTCGGCCAGTTCGCGTCCGCTCATCCTGGGCATCACGACGTCGGTCAGGAGCAGATGGATGGGCCCCTCGTGTTCCTGGGCCAGCCGGGTTGCCTCGGTGGGGGTCTCGGCCACCAGCACCTGATAGCCCAGGCGGCGCAGCATCTTGCAGGCGATTTCCCGGATCAGGGGCTCGTCCTCGACCAGCAGGATCGTCTCTTCCGGGGCCGCGGCCTGCAAGTGGGCCTCACCGCGGGGCCGGGAGGCCGTCTCTTCGCCGGGGCAGGCAGGCAGGTAGATCCGGAACGCCGTTCCCCGCCCCGGTTCGCTGTAGACGTTGATGAAACCGTGGTTCTGCCGGATGATCCCGTAGACCGTGGCCAGGCCCAGGCCGGTCCCGTGCCCCTCCTTCTTGGTGGTGAAGAAGGGCTCAAAGAGGTGGGCCAGGGTCTCGGGGCCCATGCCGACGCCGTCGTCGGTCACCGTCAGGACCTCGAAGACCCCCGGCATGAAGCCCGCCCGGGATGCGCAGTACTCCGGGCCCAGCTCGGCATGGCCCGTCTCGATGGTGATCCTCCCGTGCTCGGCCACCGCGTCCCGGGCGTTGAGGCACAGGTTCACCAGGACCTGGTCGACCTGGGAGGGATCCATCAGGACGCAACCGACCTCGCTGCCGGGCAACCAGGCCAGGTCCAGACTCTCACCGATCAACTGGCGCAGCATCCCGAGCATGCCGGCGATGGTCCGGTTCAGATCCAGGACCCGGGGCAGGACCGTCTGCTTGCGCGCGAAGGCCAACAGTTGCCGCGTCAGGCGACTGGAGCGCTGGGCGGCCACGCGGATGTCCTGCAGGTCCTCACGAGTGGGGTCTTCAGGGGGCAGGCGCTCCATAGCCAGCTCGGTGTGCCCCAGGATGACCGACAGCATGTTGTTGAAGTCGTGGGCGATCCCACCGGCCAGGCGGCCCACCGACTCCATCTTCTGGGCCTGGCTCAACTGCTCGCGCAGGCGTTCGCGTTCGCCTTCGCCACGCTTGCGCTCGGTGACGTCGATCTCCACTCCATCCCAGACCACCCGGCCGTCCGGAAGGCGGCGGGGGGCCGAGTGCAGCAGTCGCCAGCAGGTCCTCCCCGAGGGCAGGGCCAGGCGGACCTCGGCCGTGAAGGGGGTCATGGAGGCCAGGGCCCGGGCCTCGGCTTCAGCGAACCCCCTCAGGTCCTCTTCGTGGATCTGGCTGTAGATGCAATCAGCGTCCTGCAGGACCTGCTCGGCGCGGACCTCGTGGAGTTCCTCGACTCCGGCGCTGATGTAGGTGAAGCGCCGCTCCTGGTTGTCAGCGCCGCAGGTGACCTGGTAGACCAGGCCACCGGGCAGGTTGTCGCTCAGCGAGCGCAACTGCTCCTCGCGCTGGTGGATGGCGTCCTCGGCCCGTTTGCGGCCGTCGATGTCGATGGCCATCTCGTAGCGGACCAGGCGGCCGTCGGGCCAGCAGATCGCCTTGTCGATACACTTGTACCAGCGTCCGTTGGACTGGTTGCGGAACTCCCAGACGTAGGACCGGCCCAGGTATTCTCCCAGGATCAAGTGGTTGGTGCAGAAGGGGCAGGGGGATTGGCGCAGTTGCAGGTATTTGAAGCACTTCTGACCCCTTGATGGGCCGAAATGCGCCTCCATGGCCCGATTGACGAAGAGCAGTTCGTAGGTCTCGGGGTCAGCCACGTAGACGGGCTCGTCGATGCCTTCGAAGATGGCCAGGAGCCCCTGATGCCCCCCGACGGTGGGCAATCCGGCGCTGCCGGGTCCTGGTGCGGCCGGTCCTGGAAGCGGTTTTCCATTGGCCACGATTGCCTTGCCCCTTCCGATTCACCTCGGCCCGCAGTCTCCTAGTCTTCCGAGACGATCCGGGCCAGTTCCTCTTCAAAGCGCCGACGTCTGGCCTGCCGTTCCTCCTCGATGCGGGCGGAGTCCACGCGGGAGATGTGGAAGCCGGGCGGCAGGGCGTCCTGAACGGCGCGCACGTAGTCCAGGCTCTCGTCGGGATGGACTTCCCGGACCCGGCTGACGATGTCGCCTCGCTCATCGGTCTGGTAGTAGACGAAGCCCAGTTCCTCGAGGTCCTCGTGCGTCAGGCCACCGGGGAAGGTTCCCTCGAGGGAGACGGCCCCGTCCTGGACGGTCAGCACGGCCACCTCGAAGCTGCCCGAATCGCTGATGACGATCCGCATCCTCAGTCCTCGCCCGGGGTCGGTGACTTCACGGCCAGACCCAATCGGGGCACCCCGGCGCCGGCCATGTGGCGCAGCGACAGGGCCACCTTGTTGTCGGCTTCAGGCGCGTGCCAGGCGGCGGACAGGCCCCGAACGGCGTGCAGGAAGAAGAGCAGCGCTCCCACGTGGAGCCCGTCCAGACGAGGGACCCGCAGTCCCAGCAGGGGCAGGCCCGCCTGTTCCCAGGCCGCGTTCTCGGCGTCGGCCAGACTCTGCTCGAGGTCGGCGAAGGAGGAATCCTCCAAGCCGGGCCAACCGTCGCCCAGGGCGTCCTGGGGGATGGTCGGCCCGGCGGGGGATGGCAGCGACAGCCAGGTGCCGAACGCGGGCCCGACCATCCCCTCCAGCCAGGATTCCCGCTGGGCAGGGGTCTGTTCCAGGTGCCAGGCCCTGGGCAGGGGAACGCGGCGCTGGCCTGGGAGCGGCAGGGCCAGGATGCGCTCAGCTTCCTCCAGCAGCGCCGTGAAGGGTGGGCCTTGGGCCCCCAGGAACTCCAGGGGCCGGCCCTCCTCGGCCAGCAGGATCCGGGCCATGGCGTACCGGGCGCAGGGCAGGTCGGCGGGTGGCTGGCCCTCCATGCTGCGCCCCATCCAACGGGCCCCCTCGACGAGGCGACCCGGGTCCACTCCGGCCAGGGCCGCCGGAAGCAGACCCGCAGGAGTCATCGCCGAGTAGGGCTCGGGCACGGGAAGGGGGTAGTCCAGGACCCGCAGGCCTCGGTCCCGGGCCCCACGACACAGATGGCCGTCGCCTCCGGAACCGGCCACGACGATGCGGCGAGCCGCTTCGGCCGGACCGTGGCGTCGCTGAACGTGCTGCTGCAGGACGCGCAGACAGGCTGCGGTGATGGGCTCCGGGCGGTCGCCGGCCAGGACGGCCAGGCTGACCCGCCGGTCCCCCAGCCAGCGCAGCAGTTCGGGCAGGCGGCGTGCGCTGCACCAATCCCTGTGGATGAACTCCAGGGCCGGTCCGTCCCCGGTCCGGGCCGGGCCCAGCGCTCGGACCAGGGCGCGGGCTCCCGACTCCAGACCCGCCGAGCCGAGGACCAGGACCACGTCGGAATTCGCCTGCAACTCCACGGCCAGATCCTGCAGGCCCTGGACCTCGGCGTCCCGCAGCGAGAACGGCAACTGGAACCAGGGAGCTGGAGTCTTCTTGCCCAAGAGACGCTCGACAGTCCCGGAGCAGGCCGAGATACCCGCCTGGACGCGGTCCGGCAAGTCGCCTCCGCACGTCTCGAGGTTCAGGGTGACCAGTGAGCGACGCTCGCCGCGGGCCATGAGGACCTCCGGTGGCTGCGAGTCAAGGAGTCCGGAGAGGCGAACCGGCCAGCCGGCCTCGCCCGACCAGCCCGGATCCCACGGTTCCCGAGGTTCCGGCGCGCCGCCCCAGAAGCGACGAGACCGAGGCCTGGGCCCGCACCTTTTCGAGAACCGGATCCAGTTTCCCCTCCCGGACCAGGTCCAGGAACAGGTCGACCACGGCGGGATCGAACTGGGTTCCCTTGAAGCGGTGCAACTCCTCGACCGCCACCTCGACAGGCAGGCCCTTGCGGTAGGGCCGGTCGCTGGTCATGGCGTCGAAGCAGTCGGCCACGCAGATGATCCGCGCCGGAAGGGGGATCTCCTCACCCATCTTGCGATCCGGGTAGCCCATGCCGTCGAAGCGTTCGTGGTGATGAAGCATATAGGGAAGCAGGGGGCGGAAGGCCCGGACCGGCAGCATGATGCCGACGCCGTAGACCGGATGTCTC
>CAZQPM010000323.1:0-4640 GCA_964595195.1 uncultured Burkholderiales bacterium
CGACCTCCTTCGGTGCCCATCCTGCCTCTCCAGGCGGGGTGGGCACCGGGGTCCCAAGCCTCCCGACAACAGGAAGATTTCCCGATCCCAATAGCGAAACCCCGTGAGAATCGGAGGGGGCCTGACGACTCCTGTCATACCCGGGTGGCATCATGAACGGGTGGCGCCGTGGGACCGCAGGGAACTGCGCGCAACGGGCCTGCCTGAAGGGATCCTCCATGCTGACTGATCATCTGGCCCTGGATCTGGAAACCACGGGCTTCTCACCCAGCGACGACGGCATCGTCGAGATCTCCGCGCTCCGGGTGGAAAGGGGGGAGGCCGGCCGGCACCTGAGCACCCTGGTCAACCCCGGACGGCCGATCCCCCCGGGGGCCACGGCCATCCACGGCCTGCGCGACCAGGACGTGGCCCAGGCACCGGGCACCGGCGAGGCCCTGGAGATGTTCCTGGCCTTCCTGGACGGGCCTCGAACACTCATGGTGGCCCACAACGCCGGGTTCGATGCCTCGTTCCTGGGCCACGGATTCCTGCGCATGGAACGGGACCTCCCCCAGAACCCGATCCTGGACAGCCTGAGCCTGGCCCGGGAGGCCTGGCCCGGCGTGCCCTCCCGCAGCCTCGAGGCCCTGGCCCTGGGCTACGGCGTCCTGGTGAACCAGAAGCATCGGGCCCTGGCGGACTGCGAGACGCTAGCCCGGGTGCTGCCGCTGCTGGTCCGCGACCTGCCCGGACCTCCGGGGGTCCTGGAGGACCTGGCCCACCCCTTCCCGGAGGTCGCCTTCCCACCCACCGATCCACCTGCCGGTTGGGAGGGCCTGGACCTGGCCGCCCGGGAGGGCCGGGACCTGGAGGTCCGGTGGAGGACGCGCTGGGGACCCGAGTCGGCCCGCCTGCAGCCCCTGCGCCTGGTCCGGCGCGGTTGGAGGGTCCACCTCCTGGCCCGCCGGCTCGATGGTGGCCGAACGCTGGAGATCCAACTGCGCGACCTCGTGACGGTGGACGGACGCAGGCCTCCCCCTGCACTGCCCTACGTCCCCGCCCTCCGGGACCGGGTCGTCCAGCAGATCGCCGCGGGCGCCAGCCTGCAGGAGGCCGCCGAGAGACTGGGAACCGACCCGTCCCAGGCCCTCCGCCATCTGTGCGAAGCCCTGGTGCAGGGCGTGGCCTTGGACCTGGGCCACCTGGTCGCCGGGGAGGTCCTGGAGCAGATCCGCGCCTGTCTGGACTCGGCCCTCGAAGCCCCCCTGCTCCATTTGAAGTCCTTGCTTCAGCCCGGGACCGACTGGGTGCAGTTGCAACTTGGTCTGGCCTGGTGGCACGGCGCCCAGGCCAGGGCGGCCGGCCCCCCGGACGAAGATCGGCGGACGGGTCCCCCGCTGCCGAGGCACCGCGAGCAGGGTGCCGCGGCCCGAGCCAGAAGGGTGTCCCCATGAAGTGGCATCGCGAAACCGACGGACGCATCCTGGTCAACCTCAAACGCGGGGACGACCTGCGCTCCAGCCTGGAAGGCCTGGCGGCCGAGCTGAACCTGGGCGCGGCCCGGATCACGGCCCTGGGGGCCCTGGAGGACCCGCAACTCGGCTGGTGGGACCTGCAACAACGGGTCTACCACAAGCAGGTCCTGCCTGGGATCTGGGAACTCCTCTCGCTGATGGGCAACCTGTCGCTGCTGGACGGGCGGCCCTTCGTGCACATGCACGCCACCCTGTCCGGCCACGACTACGCCGTCAAGGGGGGCCACCTCTTCGAGGCCCGGGTGGGCGTCATGGTGGAGGCCTTCGTGGATCCCTACCCGACGGCCCTTCCCCGTCGCTTCTGTGAGGACGTGGGCCTGCCTCAGTGGGAGCCCGGCGGCTAGCCGCCGGAGTTCAGGCGGGCCAGGCTTCCAGGAGGCGATCCAGGGCCTCGGCGACCTCGCAGGCCTGCGCATAGCGGTCCTCGGGTCTGTGGGCCAGCAGACGCAGGCACAGTCCGTCCAGTTCCGGGGGGACCTGGGGGTTCTGCAGCGAGGGCGCACCCGGCGGGCGCTTGAGGATCTCGACGATCAGCTTGGAAAGCGCCCGCCCCAACCTCGCAGGGTTTCCGGTCAGCATCTCATGGAGGACCAGGCCCAGGGCGAAAAGGTCGGTCCGGCAGTCCACCGGGCCCAACAGGTGGTCCACCTGCTCGGGGGCCATGTACTGGGGCGTCCCCATGACGCAGCCGGTGGTGGTCAGGGAGGTGTCCGCCTCGGCGTTCCGAGCCAGGCCGAAGTCCACCAGGTGGACCCCACCGGACTCGTCGATCATCAGGTTGGTCGGCTTCAGGTCCCGGTGCAGGATTCCGTGACGGTGGACCTCGGCCAGGGCCCGGGCCACGTCCCGGGCGATCCGGACCGCCTCCCGGGTGGGTAACGGTCTTCCTCCCAGGTGGCGGTCCAGCGTCTGACCCCGCACCAGCTCCATGGCCAGGAAGTGACAGGGGGTCGAGCCGATCTCATAGATGGCCACCACCCCCGGATGCCGCACGCGGGCGATGGATCGAGCCTCGCGCACGAAGCGCTCGACCTGCACCTCCGAACGGGCCAGTTCGGCAGCCAGGATCTTCAGGGCGACGGGCCGGGCCAGACGGGTGTCCGTCGCCTGGAAGACGGTGGCCATCCCTCCCCGGCCCAGCAGGGCCTCCAGGCGGTAGGGCCCCACCATGGAGCCGATCTCCGCCTTGAAGGGGCGGACCTCGCGACAGCGGGCCAGTTGGCTCTGGATCCGGGCCAGCAGGACCGGCATGTTGACGGGCTTGGTGACGTAGTCGTTGGCTCCCTGGTCGAGGGCCTGCACCACCTGCGGGCTGTCCCCGGCGGCACTGACCATGATGACCGGGAGGCGCGTGGGCGGATGGTCGGAGCGCAGTCTTTGCAGGACTTCGACGCCGGTCATCTCGGGCATCATCACGTCGAGCAGGACCAGGTCGATGGCCTGGGCCGCCACCATGTCCAGGGCCTGCTGCCCCCCTTCCGCCACCAGGACCGCGAAGCCCTCACGAACCAGGCGCCGGGACAGCATGTCCCGGTTCATGGCCTCGTCGTCGACGACCAGGAGGACCTCGCCAGCCATGCGCTGGCCTTCTACAGAAGCCCCGTCGGCTCCCCCCGACGCGCGCCCCGAGGGGGCGCCCTCAGTCCTCTGGAGGAACCCTTGTTCCCCGCCGGGAACCCCGGAAGGTGAGGCTCCCGCCCGCCCTCTTCCGGACCCGGCTGATCCTGCTGGTGGTGCTGGCCGTCCTGGTGCCCCTGAGCGCCATGGCAGCGGTGATCTACCCGCTGGAGAAGGAGGGGCTCCACGAGGTCTACGCCTCGATCCTCACGCGCGTGGCCGAACCCACGGCCCGCCACGTGGGTGGCTGGCTGCAGGAGCAGAAGGCCGTGGTCCGGACGCTGGCCCACGGACCGGCCCTGGTCCACCCCTGCCAGACCCTCCTGCGAACCCCTCGGGGAGGAGCCGAATGGAGCCGGGCCTGGGAGCAACTGGTCAAGGTCGCCGCCCTGATCGACGAGGGATTCCCCGAGATCACGGAGGTCCGCCTGAGCGACGCCACCTCGGGTCGGGTCCTGTTCTCGACGCTGCCGGGTGTCCTGGGCCAGCGCTGGGTTCCCGAGGCCGCCGCCGGCCCCGCCGAGTGGCGGCGCATCCTGGAGGGTGAGGCCGTGTTCTCGGAGTTCGTCCCCTCCGAGGTGCCCCTGCCTGACGGGTCGGGGCAGGCCTCGATGGGCGTTCCGACTTGGTTCCTGTCGGCACCCGTCCGGGCCGACGGGGACTGCCCCGCCGTGCTGACGCTGCGCCTGGACGCGGACTGCCTGGATCGGGAGCTCGTCCACCCCGATGCCTACCTGGTCGACGCCGAGGGCCGCATGCTGACCTCCCCTCCCTACCTGGACTCCTGGCGGGGCAGGCTCTTCCAGCACCGCCCGGCCCTGGAGGTCCGGTTGCTGACTCCCGAGGGGCGGCCGACCCGACCCCTGGGCGAATTCCGCGCCTGGCTCCGGGCCCGCCTGCCGGGGGAACGCACGCTGGTCGGCGGCTACGAGGACTTCCGCGGCGAGCGCGTGGTCGGTGCCTGGTCTCCCATCGAGGGCATGCCCTGGATGTCGGTAGCGGAAGCGCCCGAAGCGGAGATGCTGGCCCCCCTGCGCGGCCTGCTCAACCTGACGCTGGCCCTGATGGTGGCCATCGGACTGGGCTTCGGCCTGCTGGCCTGGGGGCTGTCCCGCCACCTGACGCGGCCGCTCTCGCTGCTGACCGAGGCGGCTCGGAGCCTGTCGGCCGGGGATCGTTCGGTGCGCTGCGGTTGGGAACGACCGGACGAGATCGGCCAACTGGCCCGCACCTTCGACCAGATGGCCGGAACCCTGCAGACCACCCTGGCCGACCTGGAGGAGGCCCGCGACCGGGCCCTGGACGCCAGTCGCGCCAAGAGTCGCTTCCTGGCCAACATGAGCCACGAACTGAGGACTCCCCTGAACGCCATCATCGGCTACAGCGAGATGCTGATCGAGGAGGCCGAGGCGCGGTCCGACCCCGCCCTGGCCGACCTGCACCACATCCACCTGGCCGGAATGCACCTGCTGTCCCGGATCAACAGCATCCTGGACCTGTCCCGGA
>CAZQPM010000324.1:0-4629 GCA_964595195.1 uncultured Burkholderiales bacterium
ACACAGGTTTCCGACAGATGAACAGCCCGTCCTGGGGCTCTTGAGGACGGGGCTCCGCCCCGGAGGAACGTTCATACCCGCTCGCCGCACCCAGGTGGCGGATTCAGGGCGGGGGGTCCTCGTTGCAGACCCCGGGCCGGAATGGTAGACTGGGCCCAAGCCCGGGCTACCGCGCATCTCGCCGGAAGCCGGCCGGTCGTGGTGCCAAGGCCGGAGCGCCACCTTCCACAGAACCCGAGACCCTCTCAGGGTCGGTCGCCGGGGGGGCCACCGGCGGGCCCGGAATCTTCACCTGGAGAAACACTGGGACGTGAACATCGAGGGGCTGAGGAGCCTGACGGCCCGAGCCTTCCGGAACCGATCGCTGGCCAAGCTCAGCATCGGTCTCTTGGTCTTTGGGGCCCTGGTCCTCATCCTGACCCTGGGCGACCTGCCCTCCTCCACCAAGATGGAGGTCGGCCGGCCGGCTTCGCGCGACGTCAAGGCCTCCAGCCGCGTGGAGGTCATCGACGAGGACCAGACCCGCGAGGCCCGTCGTCGCGCTGCCGAACAGGTTCCCGTCGTCGAGACCTACAACCCCTTTGCCGCGAACATCAGCGAAGAGAAGGTCAACGAGACCTTCAAGGGAATCGCCGAAATCGCGCGCCTGAGGTCCTCCAAGCCGGGCGACGCCGCGGACCACCGCAAACCGGAGGAGATGCTGCCCCTGCGGTTGCACCCCAAGACGCTGGCCATCCTGGCCAAGGTCCCCGGCCCGGCCCTGGAGCAACTGCAGAACACCACCTTCCACCTGCTGCGGGTGGCCCTGAAGGACGGGGTCCGAGAGGACGGACTGGACCAGGCCTACCAGCGCATCGCCGAAGAAGCTGGCCGGATGACCTTCCTGTCCGCCGACTTCCGCGGCGTTTCCGTGGAAATCGCCTGCAAGGCCCTGGTGCCCAACAAGTTTCCGGACCTGGAGGGCACCAATCGCGCCCGGCGGGCGGCCGCCGACAAGGTGGAGCCCAGCATGCGGGTGGTGCTTCCCGGGGAGATCGTGATCCGCGAGGGGGACATCGTCGGCGAGAAGGACCTGCCGATCCTGGAAGCCCTGGGCTTCTACAAGCCCCACCTCACCCTGAAGGGTCTGGCCTCCTACAGCCTGCTGGCCCTGTTGATGGTGGGCATGGTGGCGGCCTACATGCGCATCCACGTCCCTCGGGTCTACAACAGCAACCTGCTCCTGCTGCTGCTGGCGCTGATCGTGATCACCATCCTGGGGGTGTCCCGCTACCTGACCACGCTCTCGGTCTATCTGGCTCCCCTGGCCACCGCGGCCATGCTGATCGGGATCCTGCTGGAGAGCCGCCTGGCCCTGCTGGTCACGGCCCTGCTGGCGATGTTCATCGGAATCGACACCAGCAGCCTGCCGGCGGCGGCGGTCGGGCTCTTCACCGGAACGGTGGGAGTCCTGGCCGTGGCTCGGGTCACCCGGCGCTGGGATCTGGTCACGGCCTCCCTGCTGGTCTGGGGGACGAACATCGTGTCCGTCCTGGTCTTCAGCCTGCTGGGACAGGATTCCCTGGATGGAATCCTGCGGGACACCCTGTTCTTTGGCGGCCTGAACGGACTGACGGCGGCCCTGGTGGCGATCGGGGCCCTGCCCTTCCTGGAGAGCTTCTTCGGCATCACCACCCACATCAAGCTCCTGGAACTGTCCAACCCCTCCGAGCCGGTCCTGCACCGCCTGCTGACGGAAGCCCCGGGCACCTACCAGCACTCCATCATGGTCGGGAACCTGGCCGAAGCCGCGGCCCAGGCCATCGGTGCCGACGCCCTGCTGTGCCGGGTGGGAGCCTACTACCACGACATCGGCAAGATTCGCAGGCCCCGCTTCTTCGTGGAGAACCAGGTGGGCCAGGAGAACCCCCACGACAAGCTGGCCCCGTCGCTGTCCAGCCTGATCATCGTCTCCCACGTCAAGGATGGCCTGGACCTGGCGCGCCAGTATCGCCTGCCCGAGGTGCTGTGCCAGTTCATCCCCGAGCACCACGGCACGAACCTGGTTTCCTACTTCTTCCATCAGGCCCGTTCGCGGTCCACCGAACCGATCTTCGAGGAGGACTTCCGCTACCCCGGACCCAAGCCTCAATCGCGGGAAACCGCGGTCGTCATGCTCTGTGACGGGATCGAGGCCGCCTCGCGAACGCTGCCCTCGCCGACCCCGGAGAAGTTGGAGGATCTGGTCAACAAGATGGTGGACCAGGCGGTTCGGGACGGCCAGCTCAACGAGTGCGACATGTCCCTGAAGGACCTGACCAACGTCAAGGAAGCCCTGGTCCGGGCCCTGGCCTCCCAGTACCACGGCCGCATCGAATACCCCGATGCCTCCCAGTTGGCGGCCGCGCGCAAGAGCAAGGTGACCAGGCTGGTGAAGAACGCATGACGGCCGGCCGGTCAGAGGACGAGGCCCGACCGCGAGTCCGGGCGCGAGTCAGCCAGAGGGATCTGCCTGCGACCCGGCGCCTGCCGCTGGCCTTCCTGCGCCGGACCGTGGACCTGGCCATCCGGGAGGGGGGGCAGCCAGGCCTCTTCGAGGTCAGCCTGACGTTGACGGGCGACGCTCGGGTCCAGGACCTCAACCGCGACTACCGCGGCCAGGATCGCCCTACCGACGTCCTCTCGTTTGCCCTCCAGGAGGGCCAGGCGCTCCCCGCCGCCCCCCCCGGCCAGCCGGTCCTGCTGGGCGACGTGGTCATCAGCCTGGACACCGCTGAGCGCCAGGCCCGGGAGGCGGGCCGCTCCCTGGCAGGTGAGGTGGCCTGGCTGATCAGCCACGGAGTGCTCCACCTCCTGGGCTTCGACCATCCCACCCCCAAAGCTCGGGCCCGGATGAAGGCCCTGGAGGATCGGGTGCTGGCCCGCCTGGAAGAGGCGCGCCTCCTGTGAGCAACCGCTCGCACCTGGCCGCCCGCGGACGCCCCGGGGCGCCCCTGCGCAAGCCCGGGCCGGGAGCCCCGGCTCCCCTGCCGGGCCAGAGCCGGAACCTGCTGGACAGCGTCCAATACGCCCTGGACGGGATCGTCTATGCCGTCCGCCACGAGCGCAACGTCAAGATCCACTTCGTGTCTGCCGTGGCCATCCTGGTCCTGTGCCTGGTCCTGCCCCTGGAAGCCCTCGAGGTGCTGATGCTGCTGGGGGTCACCAGCTTGGTGCTGGTCGCCGAACTGATGAATACCGCCGTGGAATCGGTGGTCAACATGACCATCCGAGGCCACCATCCCCTGGCCCGGGTGGCCAAGGACGTCGCGGCTGCGGCCGTACTGGTCTCGGCCTTCTTCGCCCTGGGTGTGGCCTGGCAGGTGCTGCTGCCGGCGCTGGCCCTGGCCTCCTGGCGACTGGAGGAGGCCCTGTCGCCGGGACCGCGCCTGGCCTGGTTGCTGGGCACCCTCGCGCTCCTGGCCGTGGTGGTCACCCTGGCCGTCTCCCACCGCGGCCCGTTCCCTCCGGGGCGCCTCATCCTGGGCCACGCGGCCCTGGGCTTCGGGGTGTCGGCGGCCGTGCTCGCGGTGACCCGCGAGCCGGTTTCGGCCCTGCTGGCCCTGCCCCTCGGCGCGATGGTCTCGCGGAACCACGTCCGCACGGGAATCCACGGATGGCCCCAGGTCCTGTCGGGAGCCGCCCTGGGCGTGGCCCTGAGTCTGTCCCTGTTCCTGGGAGCCCGGGGGGTGATCCACTGAACGCCGGACCCCGGAGCCTGGGTTCCGCCGAGGTGCTGCTGCTCGCCGGCACGGCCGTGGCCATCCTGCTGGCCGGCTTGTTGGACGCCGCGGGCGCCGCCCTGTCCCAATTCAGCCCCCTGCGCCTGGCAGCCCTGGTCGAGGAGGGCCGCCAGGACCTGCGCCCCCTCCAGGACCGTTGGGGTGTGCTGACCTCGGTCCTGGGAGCCCAGGCCCTGGCCCTGTTGCTGGTGGGCAGCCAGGCCACCATCCTGGCCTGGAGGCTGAGGCCCTCCCCCTGGTCCGTGGTCCTGGCCCTGACCGTGGCCTCCGGCCTGATCGCCGTCTCCAGCCTGTTGGGCCGCAGGGCCGCCGTGCGCCACCCCGAGGAGGTCTTCCTGCGCCTGGCCTGGCCCCTGCGGGTGCTCAGCACCCTCTTCCGCCCCCTGCTGGCGCTGGCCGCCTGGACCACCAGCCCCCTGAACGGCGACGCGGGCGCCGACGTGATGGCGCCGCCCCTGGTCACCGAGGGCGACGTCCTGCAGGTGGTCGAGGCCGGCAAGGCCCAGGGAGTCCTGGAACAGGGGGAGGCCGAGATGATCCACTCGATCATCGAGTTCGGCGACACCATCGCCCGGGAGGTGATGGTCCCCCGGGTCGACATCGCTGCCGTGCCCCTGGAGATGCCCCTGGACCAGGTCATCGACCGGATGATCGAGCGGGGCTTCTCGCGTCTGCCGGTCTACCAGGACAGCGTCGACCACGTGGTGGGCCTGGTCTACAGCAAGGACCTGCTGGCCGCCGAGCGCCAGAACCGCATGGACTCGCCGCTGCAGGAACTCATCCGCCCGGCCAAGTTCGTCCCCGGCAGCAAGACCGTGGACCGGATCCTGCGCGAACTGCAGCAGGAGAAGGTGGCCATGGCCATCGT
>CAZQPM010000325.1:0-4598 GCA_964595195.1 uncultured Burkholderiales bacterium
GGCGGCGGACTCCGGGGCGAAGAGCGACGGCAACGGGAAGCACATCTGCAGGTGACCCGACCGGATGTCGCCCTCCAGTTCCAGGCGCCGGGCCGAGGTCTGCAGGGTCTGCGGTTGGGGCCGGAAGGGAAGCGGCCCCCCGCAGGGCAGCGCCCCCAGGAGCCTGGAGGCCTCGTCCAGGGCGGGTCCGGCCTGCAGGTCCCCCACCATCACCAGGGCCATGTTGCCGGGATGGTAATGGGCCCGATGGTAGCCCCGCAGGTCCTGGGGCGTCAGGGACTTCAGGACGGGTTCCAGGCCCAGGATGGGGCGTCCATAGGGGTGGTCGGGAAAGGCCTGATGCAGCAGCTTCTCCATGCACCAGGACTCGGGCCGGTCCTGGTGCATGCGCAGTTCGTTCAGGATGACGCCGGCCTCGCGGGTGATCTGGTCCGCCTCGAAGACAGGATGCAGCACGGTCTCGGCCGCCAGGTCCAGGACCGCGGCCAGGTGGCGACTGGGGAAGACGAACCAGAAGCAGGTGTACTCGAAGCTGGTGAAGGCGTTCAGGTACCCACCCAGGGCGTGGATGGCCCGCGTCAGGTGGCCGGCCGGATGTCGCCGGGAGCCCTTGAAGACCATGTGCTCGATGAAGTGCGAGATCCCGGCAACGCGCCCGGACTCATGCAGGGCCCCGGCGCCGACCCAGAAGGCCAGGCTGACCGCGGTGGTCGGGTAGACCTGCTTGACCAGCAGGCGCAGGCCGTTGTCCAGCACGGCCCTGTGGACGTCGGAACTCAGGCCCGACCAGCCTTCCTGGTCGACGGTCTGCTGGTCGGGGGTCTCCTCAAGGGCATCGACAACGCGACTCCGGCTCGAGCGGAGCCGTCCCGACCGGGACCCCACGGAGCTGGATCGGCTGGGCATAGGCCGGGCCCGCCTTCGCCCGCCGGCAGGCGACTCCTCCCCCACGGCCCTCCCCCGGGCCTCCGTTCCGGGCCCTGGAAGGGAACGGGCGCGGACCGACAGAACCAAGACGGCGCCGATGCGAACCTCCCGCCTGGCTCGCCAGCGAGCCCGCAACCGCCGCCCCCTGGTCATGGCCCTGTCCTGTCTGGCCCTGGTGCTGCAGGCCCTGCTTCTGTGGGGCCTGCCGGACCTCGGCTCCGCCCCTCCGACGGCCTCTCCCGCTGCCCAGGCCGGGCAGCCCGCATCCCCCGGGGGCCCACCCTCGGGGCCGGCCCCCGCGGGGCAGGATGGCCCGGACAACCCGCACCCGACCCTCACCGTGCCCCCGCCCCCGGGAGTCGCGATCCCCAAGGGTGCCGTGCTGCTCTACACGCAGTCCCCCGGCCCGACGGCGGCCCCGTCGGCCTCCCCCGGCCTCCAGGCGGCCCACACGCCCAGCGGACTGCGCCGCGCCCTGACCCCCCAGGACCTGCTGATGGGCCTGATGGACCTGCACGCCCAGGGCCGACTGGACCTGACCCCCGAGCAGGCCCGCCGCCTGGCGGCCGAGATCCGGGACCTGGACCGGACCTACACGGACTTCAACCGGGACCGCCTGGTCCTGCTGGAGGCCCTGGACGATGCGCAGAAGGCCTGGTTGCAGGCCAATCCACCCCGACCCGGCGACCTGCCCGAAGGCGCCCCCGAGGAGAACGCCCTGGCCCCCGCCGAACGGGCCCTGCAGGCCCTGGACAAGGCAGACTAGGCTGGGGCAGGAACCCTCCCGGGATTCTGTGAACTACAGGATCGATGGCTAAAGAACTGACTCCCGGCAAGGAACTGTGCGAAGGCCGCTACGAAGTGGTCAAGACCCTGACCTTCGGGGAGGAGGGCGGGGTCTACACCATCCGCGAACGCGAAAGCCGGAAGGTCTTCCTGCTCAAGGAGATCATCCCGCCGCCCGGCATGGAACAGGAACAGGTCGAGGTCCGGGTCGAGCGCCTGAACGAGGCGCTGCTGATCCTCACCCAGTTCGACCATCCGCACCTGTCCAAGATCTACCGGCACTTCTCGGAGGGGCGCCGGCAGTACGTGGTGATGGAGCGGGTCGAAGGGGTCACCCTGAAATCCCTGCTGGACATGAGCGTCAAGGCCCTGCCCGAGAACCAGGTGCTGCAGTGGGCCATCGACCTGTGCGACGCCCTGCACTACATGCACGACCGGCCCCAGCCCTTCATCTTCGATGTGCTGGACACCACGCACATCATGATGACGACCGACGAGAAGCTCAAGCTGATCAACTTCGGCCTGGACCGCTTCTTCCTGGAAGACGAGCCTCGCAGCTTCACGGCCAGTCGCGAGCAATCGGCCCGGGAGATGCACAGCCTGGGCGACACCCTGGCCTTCCTGCTGACCCGCAAGGCTCCCGGGCCCTTCGGCCTGACGGGAGACGAGGAGCTCTCCGAAGAGCTGACCCGGATCCTCAACCGCCTGCTGACCGCCGAGGCCGAGCGCACCTTCGAATCCTTCGAGGAGCTGAAGAAGGCTTTCGACAAGGTGCTGCATCCTCCGCCCGAACCCGTCAAGGTCCAGGCCGGCCCCCAGAAGCCCTGGGTCCGCTTCTTCGAGCCCGGCAGGTTGTGGCAGAACGCCCTCTGGGCCTTCCTGGGACAGCCCTTGTGGTTGCTGGCCTCGGAGGTCGTGGGTTTCCTGATCCTGGCCGTCGTGCTGTGGTTCGTGCTGCATCCCCCGATCCAGCCGCGCCAGGGCCCGGCGGCCTACGTGGCTTGCGGGAACGAGATCCTGGCGATCGACGCCCAGACCATGACCACCCTGACCAGGATCCCGGTGGGTCAGACCGTGGCCTCCCTGGCGGGCCCCCCCAGCGGCGAGAAGCTCTTCGCCGCCTGTCCGGACTCGCCCAGCCTCTACATCCTGAACAGCCGATCCAACCGGATCCTGGGGGTCCTCCCCGTGGAGCGGGGTCCCGAGAAGCTGATCATGGACCCCGACGGGCAATGGCTGTACGTCCTGCACGGGCACAGCGGCCAGGTCGGTTTCGTGCAGGTCTCCCCCGAACCCTTGCCCCTGGACGTGGAGTCCGGAGCCTTCCGCCCCAAGGATTCGATGACCGGGCTCTTCGCCGCAGGCCCCGGGGTCCAGGGCCTGGCGGCGGGGATGGCCGGCACCGGAGCCACGCCGACTCCCGGAGCCCTGACCCCGACCGACTCCCCGACGCCGACGGAGACCCCGGATGCCGACTCAGGGGCCACCAGCCGCCGCAGGGTCTACTGCAGCAGCCTCCTGGGCAACCGGATCACGGCCCTCAACCCCGCTCCATTCCGCCTGCTGGGCACCGCCGAGGTCGATTCCCCCGGGGCCCTGGCCCTGACCCCTGACGGCCGGACCCTCCTGGCAGTCCAGACCACCACCTCCCACATCCTGACCCTCCGCACCAGGAACATGAGCCAGGGGCCCCGGATCGTCGAGGTCGGGGGGTCGGACATCCAGCAACTGCTGGTCTCCCCGGACGGCACGGAACTGTGGACCGTGAACGGATCGGGCAACCTCAGCGTGCTGGGCCTGGACAACCGCAAACTTCGCTCCACCGTGGAGCTCAACGCCAAACCGACGGCCGCCTGCTGGCGAATCGTCGGCAGCCAACTGGAACTGTGGGTTGCGGCCCGCTCTCCCAACCAGGTCATGGTCATCAACGCCGCGGCCCGCACCATCACGAAGCGAATCCCGGTCGGAGCCCCACCGGCCGACATCTGGATGGTTCAATGAGCGTCTGTCTTCGTCACCAGGACCGCGAGACCGATCTTCGCTGTGCCGCATGCCTGCGGCCGATCTGCCAGGAATGCGTGGTGGTCGGCCCGGGAAACTCCAAGTTCTGCTCGTCCGACTGCCGCGAGAATGCCCAGAAGAGCAGCGAGCGCTTCGCCGACATGAGTCGCCGCGACGAGGCGGCCCTGCGCGCGGCTCGCCAGGCCACCTTCTCCCGGCTCGTGGTGGGCCTGATCGTGCTGATCGTCCTGTCCATCGTCCTGTACGTGGCCTGGCCCGACCTGCCCAAGAGCGTCACCGGCCCGGTGGACAACGCGATCAAGACGATTCGCACCCTGAAGATCTACTGAGGGCCGCCCCCGGGAGGGGATGGGTTCCTGGAACAGAAGAAAAGCCCTTCACTGACGGGCGCCCTCACGGCGCCCGACGAAGGAGCTTTCGCGCATGCATCCCCTTCTCTGGGTAGCCTTCATCGTCTTCTTCGCCATCTTCAACGTGGCGATCCCGATCTACGTGATCCTGCGCCTGGCCAGCCTGG
Organism: uncultured Burkholderiales bacterium; assembly: GCA_964595195.1. GTDB lineage: Bacteria > Vulcanimicrobiota > Xenobia > Xenobiales > Xenobiaceae > CAZQPM01. The sequence continues at coordinate 4,253 of CAZQPM010000325.1, forward strand.
ACCACAACCTGGACAAGACGGTCCTCCTGCTGACCATCCTGGCCAACAAGCAGGGGGCGACCGAGCTGGACATCCAGAACGCCCTGAGCGCTGCCCAACCCGCCACCGACACGGCGGCCCCGGCAACCGCCCCGGCAGCGGCCCCGGCCGCCGCCAGGACCGCCAGGAAGACCAAGAACTGACGGAAATCTCCGGCCCCAGGTCTTCCGGAGGTCGCCGCGACGCCGCGGTCCCCCCTGTCCCGCCGAAAGAGGCTGCCCCGATGTCCTTGTCCCATGCCCGCCGCTTGCGGGCCCCGGCCCTCACACCGAGGGTGTTGATCATGGTGCTGCTCATGGTGCTGGGG
>CAZQPM010000326.1:0-4597 GCA_964595195.1 uncultured Burkholderiales bacterium
TTTTAGTTTCCGCTGTTTTTACGAGGTAGCGGCAACTCGACTCGCAGCTCTCGCCAGGACATCTCCCCGTCGAAACCAGTCACCCCCGCGTCTTCTTGTGCGCTTCGGGGTTCACCGGAGCATGGCCAGTATATCACCCCCCAGGTCGGGCGCAAGGTATCCCCGGCCAGCGATGCCCCCCCCTTGGGGAACCCACCCACCCATACCTGGAGGGCCCTCGCTAGGACTCTGTCCCGCAGAGCAGGAAGTCTCTGCGACCATGACCAACCCGGCCGCCCCGCCCCCCAGGAATCGCGCCTTCCTGACCCGCTTCGCCTGGATGTCCATCGGGGCCGCCCTGACCACGATGGCCCTGAAACTCCTGGCATGGAAGGTCACCGGCTCGGTGGGCCTGCTCTCGGATGCGCTGGAGTCCCTGGTCAACCTGGCGGCCGCCCTCATGGCCTTGGGGGTACTGATAGCGGCCTCCCGGCCGGCCGACGGGACCCACCACTTCGGGCACGAGAAGGCCGAGTTCTTCGCCAGCGGAGCCGAAGGGGCGCTGATCCTGGTGGCCGCCGCCGGGATCGCCTGGCCGGCCTGGAACCGGCTCCTGAATCCCCAGCCCCTGGAGGGGATCGGGCTGGGCCTGGCCGCCGCCGTCCTGGCCTCGCTCCTCAACCTGGGGGTGGCGGTGGCCATGCGGCGGGCCGGACGCCGCTATCAATCGGCCGTCCTGGTGGCCGATGCCGAGCACCTGCTCACCGACGTCTGGACCTCGGTGGCCGTGGTGGCCGGCGTGGGGGCCGTGGGCCTCACCGGGTGGCTGGTCCTGGACCCCCTCCTGGCCCTGCTGGTGGCCCTGAACATCGTCTTCACCGGGATCCGCTTGATACGGGAAGCCATGCACGGCCTGATGGACCCGGCGCTTCCGCCCGATGAGCACGAGCAGCTCCTGGCGGCCCTCCGGGCGATCCTCCCCAGCGAGGTCCAGCACCACGCCTTCCAGACCCGCCAGGCCGGCCCCCGCCGCTTCGTCAACGTCCACATCCTGGTTCCGGGTCGGTGGACGGTCCTGGAAGGGCACCACCTGCTGGAGCAGGTCGAGGCCACCTTGCGCCAGGCCCTTCCAGGGGTCGTGGTCATGACCCACCTGGAACCGCTCGAAGATCCCCGCTCCTTCACCGACCAGGACCCCTTCTGACGACAGGTCGCCAGCCCTCGAATCCATCCGGGTCCTGATGCGGATCCGGGTCGGGGATGACCTGTCGCGATGGAACCTCCCGAGGGCCAGGCTGGCCAACCTGGGCAGCCTGGCCCCGATCGCCGACGATCCTGGCCCCCAACCCGAGTCGGCCGGAATCCCGTGAAGTCGAGCGGTCTTGCGCCGCTTCCGGGGGGAGGCTAGGATAGGTGGGTCATGACACCCCCCAGCCAGAAGAGCGGCGAGAAGGCCGAGCGCTACAAGTCGATTGCCCTCAACCGCAGGGCCCGGCACGAGTACCACTTCGAGGAGATCTTCGAGGCCGGCATCGTGCTGACCGGGACCGAGGTGAAGTCCCTGCGGGCCGGGCGCGTCAGCATGGTGGACGCCTTCGGGGTCGTCGAGAACGCCGAGGTCTGGCTGAAGAACCTGAACATCAGCCCCTGGGAGAAGGGCAACCGTTTCAACCACGAACCCCTGCGCCCCCGGAAGCTGCTGCTGCACCGCGAGGAGATCCGCCGCCTGATCGGCAAGACCCGCGAGAAGGGCCTGACGCTGATCCCCACCCGGATGTACTTCCAGGACGGTCGGGTCAAGGTCGAGCTGGCCGTGGCCCGGGGCAAGAAGCTGTACGACAAGCGCGAGGCCGAAGCCGAGCGCACAGCCAAACGCGAGATGGAGCGGGCCCTGCGCACCTCCACCAAGGATCGCGAGTAGCGGGCCGCCCTCGGCCCGGGCCCGCCCGACTCCCGCCATGCGCGTCTTCATCACCGGAGGGACCGGCTTCGTCGGGGCCCACGCGATCCGCGCCGCCCTGAAGCGGGGTTGGGAGGTCCGCTGCCTGGTGCGCGCGACCTCCACGACGGCGGCCCTGGAGGGGCTGGACGTAGAGCGGGTGACCGCTGACCTGCAGGATCCTGCGCAGGTGGCCCGGGTCCTGGCCGGGTGCCAGGCCGTGGCCCACGTGGCCGGGACCTTCGGCCACGGGCCGCAGGCCGCGGCCGCCATGCAGGCCGTTCACGTCAAGGCCACGGCCGCGCTGCTGCGGGGAGCCGAAGAGGTGGGAGCCCGCCGCTTCCTCCTGTGCTCGTCGTCCATCACCGTGGGGTGGGGCAGCGCGCAGGCGCCGGCCGACGAGGACAGCCCCCTGCCCGACCCGGACCGGGCCTTCGGTCGGGGCACCGCCCTGCGGGCCTACTTCGAGACCAAGCGCGAGGCCGAGGAATTGGTGCGGGCCGCGGTCCAGCGGGGCCTGGAGGGCGTGATCGTGAACCCCGACTACGTGGTCGGGTCGTGGGACTCCAAGCCGACCTCCGGCGCCCTGCTGGTCAACATGGGCCTGCACGGGGTGCCCTTCTATCCTCAGGGTGGCAAGTGCTTCATCGACGCCGCGACCTGCGGACTGGGGCACCTGCTGGCCCTGGAGCGCGGGACTCCCGGCCGACGCTACCTGCTGGGCAGCCAGAACCTTCTCTACCGCGAGTTCATGGTCCGGGCGGCCCGGATCCTGGGCGTCCGTCCCCCAGGGATACCTCTGCCCCGGACTGCCACCGCCCTGGTCGGCGCCGCCGGGTCCGTGCTGAGGAAGCTGGCTCCCCACCGCTTCCAGACCCTGGACCCCCAGGTCCTGGCCGCTGCCCAATCCATCCGGTTCCGGGACGGATCGCGTGCCCGGCGGGAGCTGGGCCTGCCGATCCGGCCCGTGGAGGAAGGGATCGAGGACGCCGTCCGCTGGTTCCGGGACCACGGCTACCTGCCGCGGCGTTAGGAGATACAGGAACTGCCCCGACGAGGGCCAATGAGCTGGGATGGAAGAAATCGTCGACCTGGTGGACCTGCAGGACCGCGTCGTGGGCCGGGCCCCACGCTCGCAGGTGCGGGCCCGGAACCTGCTGCATCGCGGCGTCGGCATCCTGTGCCGAAACTCCCGGGGGGAGATCTACCTGCACCGTCGGACCCCCACCAAGGACGTCTTTCCCCACCTCTACGACATGTTCGTGGGCGGAGTGGTCGGAGCCGGCGAGAGCTACCCGGATGCCGCGGCCCGGGAGGTTGCCGAAGAGTTGGGAATCCGCGGAGTTCCCCTGGAGTTCCTCTTCGCCCACCTGTACCAGGGTCCGCACAACCGCGCCTGGGTGCACGTCTTCCAGGTGCGCTGGGATGGTCCGGTGATCCACCAGGACAGCGAGATCGAGTGGGGGGACTGGGTGCCCGAGGGCGACCTCGAGGCCTGGTGCGAACGGGTCGAAATGGTCCCCGACGGGCTGGAGATCTTCCGTCGCTATCTGGAACTGACGGGGGTGGACCTGACCCGGGAACCCGCGCCGATCGGGCCCGAAGCTTCGGAGCGACGGGATGAGGGAGCGGCGGGGACACCCGCCAGCCCGACCCCTCCGGCAGGAACCAGACCGCCAGCCTGGGAATCTGCAGGCGGAGGTCGCCCATGAACGTGACGATGGTGAAGCTGAACGAAGACCGACTCCAACCCCTGCGCGACCTGGGCATCCCGGTCCTGGTGCCCGGGTTGGTGCCCTCAGACCTGGAACAGGTCCACCTGGAACCGCGTCAGGAGGCCGATGGGCCGACCTACCGGGTCATCCTCCACGCCACTCCGCGGCGCTGGGTTGGCGTCCAGGGGGCCTGCGGGGGCCTGGGTGACGTGATGCCGGGTGACCGGACCGAGGACTTCCAGACCGCCGAGGTCGGCGCAGGCCGGATCGAGTTCTATGCCCCCGGCAGCCAGGAGCCCGTGGACTTCCGAACCCACTGGCTGCGACCCGATGCGGGAAGGGCCTGCTACGCCCTCAGCGGCCAGGGCCTCTCCGACGACGAGGCCCGAGCCGTAGCCGCGGCCCTGCGCTGGCTCTAGAAGCCCGGCCCGAGTCCGCCCCAGTCCGGGCTCGTCCCCCGGGGCCGATCTCCAGCGCGACGAACCGGCGCCCGGAGTAAACTGAAAGACCCCAGACCGGGACCTGCCCGGCTGGGGTCTGTCTCTGAGTCCGGCGCGGCGGTCCTTCCGGGACCGTCGCCAGATCTCGCTACTTTCCGAGCTCCATGTCGGCCGGAATGAAGACCCGGCACTGGGTGCCATAGTTCGTCGTCTGCTGGCGGAAGACGTCGCTGTACTCGCCGCCCTTGCCGTCGCTGATCGAGATGTGGCCGTGCTCGTGGCCGTTGCCCCGGTCCCAGACCACCACGCAACCGGCCGGCAGGCTGGGCAGGTCCTTGGGATTCACCTGGACTTCCTTGAGCTTGTCGCTCTGGGCCAGTTGATCAGCCGCCATGTAGGCGCTGGCTCCGCTGGTCTGGATCCCGACCTCCGCCAGGGCCCGGCCGACGTGCCGGAAGCAATATCCGCCCGAGCCGTTGCAGTTGCGCTGGCCGGCCTCGGCGATCTTCTGGCCCAGGGGGGAA
>CAZQPM010000327.1:0-4582 GCA_964595195.1 uncultured Burkholderiales bacterium
TGGGGCCGCCGACGTGGACCGCTGTACGCCGCACGTGCAGGCCCTGCTGGCCAACCTGGCCGAGCGCGGCCAGTGGGGAGGCCTGCGCCGCCTGGCTGAAGCCTTCGACGAACCCTTCGAGCGTCGCGGCAGTTGGGGCGCCTGGCGGGACGTGCACTCCGGCCTGGAACGGCTGGCCCGGCACCGGGGCCTGGAGGATCAGCGGCTTGTGGCCCTGGGCAACACCGCCCTGGCCCTGGAACGCCTGGGCCAGGGCCGCCAGGCCGCCGCCACCTACCGCTCGCTCCTGGAGGAGGCCGAGCGGAAGGGCGACCGTTCGCTGGAGGTCGCGGCTGGCCGACACCTGGGTCTGCTCCAGGCCAGGCAGGGGCAACCGGAGGAAGGGCTGGAACTCCTGCATCGCTCGCTGCGGACCAGTCTGGACCTGGGAGAGACCTCCCAGCAACTGTGGAGCCGCCGGGCCCTGGCCCTCACCCTGCACGACCATGGGCGCCCGGCCGAAGCCCTGGAGCATCTGCAGGTGGCCTTGGATCTGAGTCCCGAGGCCAACGAGCGCAGCGCCTCGCTCAACGAGTTGGGCTGGACCCTGGTGGCCCTGGACCGACTGGAGGAGGCCGAAGAGGTGGCCGGGCAGGCCCTGGACCTGGCCCGCAAGTCGGAACGCCGGGCTGGAGAGGCGCCGGCCCTCAGCCTCCAGGCCGCCCTCCACCTGCGCCGGGGTGCCCCCAGGTGCGCCCTGCCGCTTCTGGAACGGTGCCTGGAACTGGCCGAGGCCATGGGCGATCGGCAGGGGCAGGCCGATACCCTGGGCAACCTGGCCGAGGCCTGGCTGGCGGCTGGAGAGCCTGCGAAGGCCTGCGAGCTGACCCGGAAGTCGGTGGTGCTGCACCGCCGGCTGGGCCATCCCGCCGGCGAGGCCCACGACTTGGCCACCCTGGGTCGGGCCCTGCTGTCCTCGGGCCGCTGGCCGGAGGCCTGGGCCTGCTGCCGAAAGGCCCTGGATCGCCTGGAGGCCCTGGGTGAGAGCCGAGCCACCACGGCCCGCCAGCGCATTGGGGAGGTCCAGGCCTGGATCCTCGAACAGCAGGGAGAGGAGGCCTTGGAGGAGGCCACCCGCTGGCCTGCCGACCGCCTGGCCGCCCTGGTCCGGGCCGCCATCTGACCTGCTGGCCGGAGCCGAGGCGGCTTCCAGGACCCCGACCGAGGGCGTGGGGGCTCCCGGAGCCGTCGGCCCCCAGGGCAGCCAGGCAAGGACTGTTCCGCGACAAGGCCCGAGCACCCGCAGGCAGCGAACCCTTTGACGCGGATGCCCCCTCGAACCCGGCAGGCGCTCGGCCGACCCTCTTGCCACGGTGCCCCGTCTTGTTGTGGAATAGCCTTGCTGCCATCCCAGGTTCGTCCCAGCAGGCCCCGTTCCGGCCAGGGTTCGGACCCGGGGTCGGGGAGCGGGTCGGTCGGCGGGGCCTCTTCGGAAGGTCGCTTCCCGATGATGACGAGGGTTGGCGGCGCAGGGCGCATCGGCACCGGGGACTCCAGCGGGGACCACCGGGCGTCGCACAACGCAGGAGATGCCGTATTTCATGGGTTCCGTGATACCACGCCTGAAGACCTACTGGCTGCAGACCTATGGATGCCAGATGAACGTCTACGACTCGGAGGTCCTGGCCGCGCTGCTGGAACGCGCGAACCACCAGCCCGCCTCGGACCCCGACCAGGCCGACGTGGTGGTCTTCAACACCTGCTGTATCCGGGACAACGCCGATCAGAAGGTGTACGGCCGCCTGGGCGACTTCAAGCGCCTCAAGGCCGAGCGCCCGGACCTGGTCCTGGCCGTGGCCGGCTGCCTGGCCCAGAAGGACGGCGAGCGGTTCCTGGAACGCTTCCCCCAGGTCGACATCGTGGTTGGCCCCCACGACCTGAAGGCCCTGCCCGACCTCATCGAGCGGGTCCGCGACGGTGAGGGCCCCTTCGTCCGGGTGGGGCGGCAGGGCGACCATCTGGACCTGCCGGCCAGTCCCCGCGGGTCGTTCAGCGCGATGGTGCCGATCTCGATGGGCTGCGACCAGTGGTGCACCTACTGCATCGTGCCCTACGTTCGGGGACAGTTGCGCAGCCGGCCGGTCGAAGCGGTGGCCCTCGAGGTCCGGCGCCTGGCCGCCGCAGGCTACCGCGAGGTGACCCTCCTGGGGCAGAACGTCAACGACTACGGGCGCGACCTGCAGCCCCCGGCCGACTTCGCGGACCTTGTCGATGGGCTCCGGGATCTTCCGGGCCTGGACCGCCTGCGCTTCACCTCACCCCACCCCGCGGGATTCAACCAGCGCGCGATCCAGGCCATGGCCGCCAATCCGGCCGTCTGCGAGCATATCCATCTGCCCCTGCAGGCCGGAGACGACGAGGTCCTGGCCCGGATGCGGCGCGGCTACACGGGCCAGGATTTCCTGGACCTGGTCGGCCGGCTGCGGGAGGCCCTGCCCGACCTGGGCATCACCACGGACATCATCGTCGGGTTCCCGGGAGAGACCGAGGAGCAGTTCCAGCGCACACTGGAAGTGGTGCGCCGGGCCCGCTTCGACTCGGCCTTCATGTTCGCCTACTCGGCCCGGCCGGGCACTCCGGGCAGCCTCTTCGCCGACCAGGTTCCCGAGGAGGCCCGGCTGGATCGGCTGTATCGGCTGATCCGGGTGCAGAATGCCGTTTCCGAGGAGAACCATCGCCAGCGCCTGGGGCGGGTGGTCGAGGTGTTGGTCGAGGGCCCCAGCAAGAAACATCCTTCGCGCCTCACGGGTCGAACCCGCCAGCACTGGTTGGTCCACTTCGAGACGAATCGTCCGTTGACCGGCCACCTGGCTCGGGTCCGGCTGGAGAAGTCCTTCATGTGGGGCTTCGTCGGAACGTTGGTGGAGGCTGAACCGAACCCCGGAGCCTGGAGCCGCCGAGCCCCAACGCAACCGGACGCCGGGTCGGGTGCTTCCAGGTAACGCAGGACTTCCGCGGAGCGCGGAAAAACCGGGCCTGCAAACTCGCGATAGTGTCTGGCCGCCGCGGGGCGGCCGAAGGCGAAAGGTGTCTCGACATGCGCAGAGCCCTCATGCTTCTGGCCTTGCTCCTGGCCCTCCCGGTTCTGCCCGCTCGGGCGGACATGGCCGAGTCCCTGCGGCGGGAATTCCACCCCTGGTCGGAACTGGGGGTCGTCGTCCTGACCGATTCGAACGTCGCGGAGTTGGAGAGGCTGCTGGCCGACCCCCAGACCCGGGTCACGGCCATCCAGGTCAGCCCCGGTCGGCTGTCGGTGCCTCAGGCTCGCCGCCTCATGGCCTGGGTGCGCGAAGGGCGCACCATCTGGTTCTATGATGCTCGCCTGGCCCCGCTCTTCGGGATGAGGCCCCACGCCCTGAAGGCCGAGCAGTTTCGCGGTCGGCCCGAACAGGGGCAACTGGGGGACCAGGTTCTGCCCGGAGTGGCCACCGTCGTCATGGCGACCGGGTCCCACGCGACGCTGACGGGGGTCGGACAGGCCACGGTCTGGCTTCCCGAGACGGAACCCGGCCTCTACGGCGCCGTAGCCGTCGAGGGCGACACCGTGCCCCTCCTGCAGTTCGGCTCCGACTCGCCGGCCCTGGCAGCCCTGCGCCGCGATGGTCGGGGCCTGGTGGTCTTCAAGCCCCTGCTGTGGGTCAAGCCCCTGTCCGGCGAACGTTTCCAGATGAACCTGATGGAGTACTCGGCGGGCCATCCCGTCCCCGGAGCTGGTGGCGAAGGCCTGGTCGGCGATCCTCCCGGGCCGCAGGCCGCCTGGATTGAAGGGGATCCGGCCGTCCGCCTGGAGGGGGACGGTGACCGGGTCGTGGCGGCTCCCATGCCGGAGGCTCTTCCAAAGGCCCCCACCGCAGGGCCGCCGGCGGCACCCGACAAGCCACAGGACAGGCCGGTCCCGCCCGATCTCTATCCCGACCGGATCGAGGTGCGCAGTGAAGGGACCCTGCAGGGGCGCGTCCTGAACCGGGAGTTCCGTTTCGAGACCTCCGGAGAGAGCCTGAGGCTGCCCAGGGAGTCGGTTCTGTGGATGACCATCGGGGCCACGACCCTGGACCTGGACCGCCTCGAAACCCGGGACGGTCGGCGTCTGGCAGGCCTGCTGCTGGAGGACGAGTTGAAGGTGGAGTTGCCCACCGGGGTGCGGACGCTGGGCAAGCGTCAGTTGAGTCGTGTCGAGATCGCCTCACAGGTCGTGCCCGCCCCCGAGAAGTCGGGCGAGCTTCCGTCTGCACCCGTGCCCTGAGAGCCCCTGGCGGGGCCGAGTCCGTCTGGAGGAACCCGTGTCCAGTTCGCAAACCCCTGAGGCCGTCGCCCCTTCGTTCGGCGAGTTGACTCCCCGGCAGGTGGTCGAGGAGTTGGACCGCTTCATCATCGGCCAGGACAAGGCCAAGCGTGCCGTGGCGGTGGCCCTGCGCAACCGCTTCCGCCGCGAGCGCCTGCCCGTCGAACTCCGCGATGAGGTGGTGCCCAAGAACATCTTGATGATCGGCCCCACCGGCGTGGGCAAGACCGAGATCGCCCGGCGTCTGGCGCGTCTGGCCAA
>CAZQPM010000328.1:0-4573 GCA_964595195.1 uncultured Burkholderiales bacterium
CCGCTGCAGAAGGCGCAGGTCCAGTCCGGCCCGGCCCGGGCCCGCTCGATCTCCTGGGCATCGTCCACCACCCGGGCATCCTCGGGCAGGTAGAACCGGACTTCGGGTCCGCGCGGCGACCCGCATCCGCCACAGAACTTCTCGGCACCCCGGTTCCGGGTCGCTGCGCAGAAGGGACAGTCCCAGGCGCCCTCTCGAATGGCCATCTTGCCCTCCCTGTTGCCCGGATGGGAAGGGCTTCCCCGGGCGTGGGGCGGGTCCCTGTCGCCCGCGGGCCTGGCCTACAGATCTCCCCGTTGGCGCCTCCACTCGGGGTCGGCGGTATACATCGACATCACCGAGGGATCGCCCTCGAGGTAGGTGTAGTCGATTCCCAGTTTGTCCGAAACGAAGATCCCGCGCTCCATGACCTGTTCGGAGTCGATCCAGATGTCGCAGGAGCGGGTGATCACGTCGACGTGGGTGGAGCAGGTCCAATCCGCTCCGGTCTGGCTGCCGTAGGGATCCCCGAAGGCGACGTGGATCCCGGGCATCTTCTCGTCCTGGAGCAGGTTGCCCGTGAACTCGAAGACGGCCAGGTTCGTGCCGATGGCGAATTCGCCGATCCGATTCGAGCCCGGGGCCTGGTGGCAGTAGTCCCAGAACTCCCTCTCCAGGTCCTTGTTCCGACAGAGGGCGCTGCACAGGAGGCTGTCCCGGATCTCCAGGGTCATGGGGGTGGAGTCCAGGACTCCGTACTTCTCTCCAAAGTGGTCTCCCACGGTGCCATCTACGACGAAGATGCCGTCCACGCGGGCCGGGAAGGTGAAGATCTCGCCGCCGGGCAGGTTCGACCACACCTCTTCGATGAGACCGCTGGTCTTGCGCCAGGTGTAGCGGGGTTCGAAGCGGGCCACCAGGTTCGTGCCGGCCCGACTGCGCACTTCGATGGTCCGGCAGGCGCGAGCCCGTTCCAGCAGGCGCCGGCTCACCTCGTCGACCTTGTGGAAGTCGGCTCGCATCCCCTGGCACATGATGTCCCGGGTGATGCCGACCATGTGCGCGTACTTGATGCGGTGCTCTTCGATGCAGCGCACCACCTGGATCCTGGACGGCAGCTCCCCGGGCTGGGGATAGACACAGTACAGGGCCACCTGTGCACGCGACAGCGGGTCCATGACGCTGGGCGGCAGGTGCGCGGCCGGTCGCGAGACGTGGTCCTCCAGGACGGCCATGTGGCATCGGGCACCCACCGCGTTGGCTTCCTCGGCCAGGGCCCTGCCCACGGGCAGCGTGCGCAGGTCGGTCAGGATGAAGACCTCCTGGCCGGGCTGGATGCCCAGGCAGACCTGCACGGCGTTGCGGGCTCCGGGAACCAGGGAGTCAGCCGCGACGTGGTCGCTCAACCAGCCTCCCCCGGGGAGTCTTGAGTCGGGCGGGCCCCGTCGTCGTCACGGATCTCCAGGCGGATGGCCTCCAGCACTCGGGCGCGAACCTGCTCCAGGTCGGAGCTGGCCACGGTCAGTCCGGCCGCCAGCCGGTGTCCACCTCCTCCGAAACGGGCGGCGACGCGGTTGACGGCGGGCCCCGTCGAGCGCAGGGAGGCGCCGACGGCGCCCGGGCGGGTCTGCTTGAAGAGGGCGAAGACCTCGGCGCCGCGGACGCGGTTCAGGTCGGCCACCAGATTCTGGGCGTCCTCCTGGCGGGTCCCGGTGGCCTGCAGCATCGTCGTCGTCAGGTCGGCCCAGGCCACCCGGCCGTCCTCCGAACAGCGCAGCGTGGCCAGCACGCTGCCCAGGAGCCGTAATTCCTCGGGGCGTCGTTCCCGGTACAGGCTGCGCGAGATCTCCTCGGGACGGTCCAGGTGTGCCACCAGGCGGGCTGCAATCCGGTGGGTCTCGGCGGTGACCTGGTCGTACTGGAAGTTGCCCGAGTCGGTCAGGATCGCGACGTACAGGGCGGTCGCGATGTCCCGGTCCAGGTCGACGCCCAGGCAGTCCACCAGGACGGCGGCCATCTCGCCCAGGGCGCACCGGCGGGGGTCGACCCAGTGCAGGTCGGCCTGGACGTGGTTGCCCAGGTGGTGGTCGAAGTTGATGACCACCCGGGCCAGTTCCGCAGGGCGGATGCCGGGGGGCAGCCGATCCTCCGCGGGGCACTCCATCAACAGGACGGCATCGAAGGGCCCCTCGGGGAGTCGGGTCTGCATCCGCTCGGCGCCTGGGATCCAGCGGTAGATGTCGGGCACCGGGTCGGGTGAATGCAGGTAGCTCTGCTTCCCCAGGCGGTCCAGGGCGTGGGAGAGGCCGATCATCGAGCCCAGGTCGTCGCCGTCGATGTTGACGTGCGGAACCATGAGGAACCGGTGCCCCTGGCGCAGGACGCGGGCCACCTCCAGACACTCGGGAGGCGGCTTCCCGTTCATTCGGGAGGCTTCTCCGGGGCCACGCGGGTCTGCTCCAGAAGCTTCATCAAGCTGGCTGCATGCTCCAGGGTCTGGTCCAACTCGAAGTGGACCTCGGGGATGCGCTTGAGGCGCACCTCGGGGCGCAGTTCATGGCGGAAGAATCCGGCCGCACGTTCCAGGGCCTTGAGGATCTCCCTCTGCCGCTCGGCCTCGGCCAGGACGCTCACGTAGAAGCGGGCCTGGCCGAGGTCGGGAGCAACCTTCACATCGGTGATGCTGATCAGTTCGTCGCCCAGCGCGGGATCCTTGACCCGGCGCAGGATGTCGCTGCCGATCTCCATCAGGAGATCGCGCAGTCTCTCCGCTCGGTGGCTCATGGGAGGCTTCCTTTCAGGGATGGGACTTGCGGGGGGCTCAGGCCAGTTCCCGTTCGTGCTCTTCCTTGCAGTAGACCTCGATGATGTCCCCCTGCTGGAGGTCCTGGTAGTTGGTCAGGGTCAGGCCGCATTCGTAGCCCTCGGCCACCTCGCGGGCGTCATCCTTGAAGCGCTTCAGGGTATCGATCGAACCCTCGTAGACGACCTTTCCGTCCCGGACCAGGCGCGCCAGGGCATCCCGCGTGACCTTGCCTTCAGAGACGTAGCAGCCGGCCACCTTGCCCGCCTTGCTGATCTTGAAGACCTGTCGGACCTCGACGCGGCCCAGATCGACCTCCTCGATGTCGGGGGTCAACAGGCCCGACATCGCCTTGCGGATGTCCTCGATGACGTGGTAGATCACCCGATACATCCGGATGTCCACCTGCTCCTGGTCGGCCAGGCGCTTGACGACCGTGTCGGGCCGCACGTTGTAGCCGATGACCAGGGCGCCCGAGGCGCTGGCCAGCATGACGTCGGTTTCGGAGATGGCACCCACGCCCGAGTGGATGATCTTGACGGCCACCTCCGAGGTGCTCAGCTTGTTCAGCGACTGGTTCAGGGCCTCCAGGCTGCCGTGGCCGTCGGCCTTGACCAGCAGGTTCAGGTCGACGGCCTGGCCGTCCTTCATCCCTGCAAACAGGCTCTGCAGGGTCTGCTTGGAACCTGCGGTGATTCGGGTCTGGCGGTCCCTGGCCGTGCGGGCCTCGGAGACCTGCTTGGCCATCTTCTCGTCTTCGACGGCCTGCATGAAGTCGCCGGCATTGGGGACGTCCGACAGACCGATGATCTCGGCAGGGATCGAGGGGCCTGCCCGGCGGATCCGGTCGCCGTTCTCGTTGATCAGTCCCCGGACGCGGCCCCAGGTGCTGCCCACGACGACGGTGTCACCGGGGCGCAGGGTGCCGTTCTGGACCAGGACCGTGGCCACCGGGCCCATCCCCTTGTCCAGCCAGGCCTCGATGATCGTGCCCTGGGCCTGCCGGCTCGGGTTGGCCTTGAACTCGCGCATGTCGGCGACCAGCAGGACCATTTCCAGCAGGTCCTCCAGGCCGATCCGGGCCTTGGCGGAGACCGGCACCATGATCGTCTCGCCACCCCAGGCCTCGGCCACCAGACCGTACTCGGTCAGTTGCTGCATGACCTTGTCCGGGTTCGCCTGGGGCAGGTCCACCTTGTTGATGGCCACGATGATCGGCACCTTGGCCGCCTTGGCGTGGTTGATCGCTTCGATGGTCTGGGGCATGACACCGTCATCCGCGGCCACCACCAGGATGGCCATGTCGGTGATCGAGGCGCCGCGAGCCCGCATGTGGGTGAAGGCCTCGTGGCCCGGGGTGTCGATGAAGGTGATCAACCGCTCGTTGCGCTGAACCGTGTAGGCACCGATCTTCTGGGTGATGCCGCCGGCCTCGCCCGAGGTGACCGAGGTCTTCCGGATGGCGTCCAGCAGCGAGGTCTTGCCATGGTCCACGTGGCCCAGGACCGTGACCACCGGGGGACGCGGCTTCAGGGAACCCTCGTCCTCGAGGTCCTTCTCCAGGATCTCCAGGGGAATGCTCTCATCGGCCATCTCGCCGACCTCGAAGCCGTAGACGTGGGCGATATCGCACGCCTCATCGTAGGAGAGGGCCTGGTTGATGGTGACCATGCGGCCCTGGCTGATCAGGTACTTGATCAGCTCGGTGGCCGGCTTGCCCAACCGGGTGGCCAACTCCGAAAGGGCGATGGCCTCGGGGATCTCGATGTTCCTGGCGACCGGTGCTGCCGT
>CAZQPM010000329.1:0-4571 GCA_964595195.1 uncultured Burkholderiales bacterium
TACCAGCTGAGCTATCTCGGCAATTCGTGCCAGGTCATCCCTGACACGAACCCCTCGGGAAGCCGGTCAGGCTTCCCGAGGAGTTCCTTTGGCGGGAGCGACGGGATTTGAACCCGCGATCTCCGGCGTGACAGGCCGGCGCCCTTAACCCCTAGGCCACACCCCCAAGTGTGTCGACGTCCCTTTCGAGACTGGTGGGCGGAACAGGACTTGAACCTGTGACCCCCTGCATGTGACGCAGGTGCTCTGCCAACTGAGCTATCCGCCCTCGGACGTTGGCCATTATAAACACAGACGGAATCCACTGTCAAGCTGGTCCTGAAGAAAAGATCAGTGCGGACGGTTCGGCGGCCAGCAGGCGCTCCCAAAGGGATGGCCCCCCACGGCGATGGTCGTGACGACCGCGTCCTGGTCCAGGCGCAGGACCGTGACCGAGCCTCCGTCGGTGTTCATCACGTACATCTCGCGCCCGCCGTTCACCTCCAGCAGGCGGGCCGGGCCCCGTCCCACGGCGATCTTGCGGGTCACGACCAGGCGGTCGGAATCCACCACCGCCACGGCGTCCTCCCCACGAAGGGCCACGTAGACCTTGCCACCCTGCGGGGCCTGGACCATGGCACAGGGCCCCTGCCCCACCGGAATCCTCCGCCTGACCCAGAAGGTCTCCTGGTCGGTCACCAGCAGGTCCGGAACCAAGGGGCTGACCCCCAGGAAGAGCTGGGGGTCGGGCAACGAAGCGCGGCTGACGATCTCGGCCGTCACCTCTCCGCTGAAGCGAGCCACCGTGCGCTCGACGGAGGTAGAGATCGGCGAGGTGACCGTCTTGGGCTGCAGGCTCATCAGGGCGTCCGTCTCGAGTTGCAGCAGGGTGTGCGGGCCTCCACCGACGTGGGAGACCTCCAGGACCCCGCGGACCTCATCCACCTGCATCTGACCGGGTTCCCGCGTCAAGACGTAGCGCGTCAGCAGGCGACGGGTCGCCGTATCGAAGACCTGGATGGTCCGGGTGGCCCGACAGGCCACGTACAGCTTCCAACCGTTGGCGCCCATGAGCAGTTCCTCGGGCGAGGAGTCGGTGGCCAGGTAGCCGATCAACCGATGCCGCGCGGAATCCAGGATGGCCACCCGATCCACCTGTCCACAGGCGACATACAGGCGGGATGGGGCACAACGCATCAGGAACCAGCTCCAGGCGGTGGCCCCGCACAGGAGAACCGCCAGAACCACCAGGGAGCCGTAGGGAGGGACGGTTTGCCGGGTCACAGGACACCTCCTCGGGGCGGGGCCCGGCCCGCAGCCGGGCAATCCATGCCGCCATGATAGCATCCGGGGAAAGCCCCTGGTCGGTCGCGAGTCCCCGTTCCTAGAAGATCCGCGCCAGCGCCGCCAGGGCTGCGGTCTCCACCCGGAGGGTCCGGGGGCCCAGCCCCGCCGTGGCCAGGCCGGCGGAGGCCGCCGCCGCCAGTTCCACCTCCGAGAAGCCCCCCTCGGGGCCCACCAGCAGGGCCAGGGTGGCTCCCCAGGGGCCGGTCAGGGGCGCGCCGCCCGGCGTCAGCAGCACGGCTCGCTCCAGGCGAGCGGCCTCACCCAGGGCCCTGAAGAAGGACAGGGGAGGCGCCACCTGGGGAACCCGCACCCGGCCCGACTGAGCCGCCGCGGCCGTCGCCAGGCGCTGCCAGCGCCCCTGCCGCTCCTCCCCGGGAACCCTGACCTCGGTCCTCTCGGTCGCCATGGGCACCAGGCGCGCCACCCCCAGCTCGGTGGCCTTCTCCACGGCCCAATCGAACCGTTCACCCTTGACCAGCGCCAGGAAGAGGGTGACGGCTGTGTCGGCCTCGACCGCGGGGTACCGGGACTCCAGGAGGCGCGCCCGGACACCGGACTTCAGGTCGACGATCTCCGCCAGACCTTCGACGCCCGAGCCGTCGAAGGCCAGGAAGCGGTCCCCGACGCCCAGGCGCAGGACCCGCACCAGGTGGTGGGACCCCTCCCGGTCCACCTGGAACTCCTGGTCGACCTGGGAGCACAGGACGCGGGGAAGCCTCACGGACGGCGCAGGCGCAGGGCCACCCAGGACTCGCGCTCGACGGCGGACTCCAACTCCAGCCCCTGGTCCAGGAAGGCCTGCACCACCTCATCGCGGCGCTCGGCGACGATCCCGCCGGCCACCAGGCGCCCCTGGGGAGCCACCGCACGCGCCAGTTCGACGGCCTTCTCGACCAGCATGCGAGCCACGAGGTTGGCCAGGACCAGGTCATAGGGCCCTTCGGGAGGGCCGTCGCCCAGCCGGACCTCGGAGCGCTCGGCCAGACCGTTGCGCTGCAGGTTCTCGCGGGCCACCCGCACGGCGACGGGGTCGTTATCGACGCCCAGGACCTGTCCGGCGCCCAGCAGCAGGGCGGAAATCGACAGGATTCCGGAACCGATGCCCACGTCCAGGACCCGGTCGACGGGAGACTCCAGAAGGTGCTCCTCGAGGAGTTCCATGCACAGGGCGGTGCTGGCGTGGTAGCCCGTGCCGAAGGCCATCCCGGGGTCCAGGATCAGGACCCGCTCGGCTGCGGCCGGCTGGTAGGCCTCCCAGGACGGGCACACCACCAGGGTCCGCCCGATCTTCCGGGGATGATAGAACTGCTTCCAGCATTCGGCCCAGTCCTCATCGGCCACCGAGCCGCGCACCCGGCTGTCGACCCCCAACTCCGCAGCCGAGGCCACCAGCCGTTGCAGCCGATCCTGCCAGCCCGCCTCCTGAGGAAGGTAGACGACCCAGCGCAGGCGCGGCTCCTCGGCCTCGACCACCCAGCCGCCCAGGTCACTCCCGGTCAGCAGGACGTCCAGTTCCGAGGCCACCGCGGGGTCGGCCTGCAGTTCCACCTCCAGCCAGTCGGTGCCGGCGGATTCAACCGAAGATGGCATCACGGATCCTTCCGAAGAACCCGCCGCTCGATTCCTCGGCCTCCTGAGAGCCGGCGTCGGCGAACTGCTTGAGCAGGTCCTTCTGCTTGCTGTTCAGGCGGGTGGGCACCATGACCTCGACCACGATGTGCAGGTCTCCGTGCCCGGAGCCCCCCAGGCGGGGCATCCCTCGACCCTTCATCCGGAACGTGGTCCCACTCTGGGTGCCAGCCGGGATCTTGATCGGCTCGGGCTCTCCCACCAGGAGGTCCACGGGGATCTGGGCCCCCAGGGCCGCCTCGGTGAAGGTGATCCGGCGCCTGTGGACCAGATCATCGCCCTGGCGTTCAAACGAGGCGTGGGGTTCGACCTGGATGGTCACCAGCAGGTTCCCGGCGGGCCCACCGAAGAGGCCGGGCTCGCCCTTGCCTCCTATCCGCAGGGAGACCCCGTTGTCCACCCCCGGAGGGACGGTCACCTCCAGGGTCTTGCGGGAATTGACCACCCCGCGGCCGCGGCACTCGGGGCACGGCTTCCTCAGCGTGCTGCCCTGGCCGCGGCAATCGGGACAGGGCCCCACCTGGGTCAGGCTGCCGAAACCGATGTTCACCATCCGCTGGACCTGGCCGGCTCCGTGGCAGGTCCCACAGGTCTGGACGCCATCCGGCTCGGTCGTGCGCCGCCCCTGGCAGTTCAGGCAGGTTTCTTCGACCTGATAGGCCACTTCCCGCCGGGTTCCGGTAAAGGCCTCCTCCAGGGTGACGCGCACGCCCACCCGCAGGTCGCGTCCCCGGGTCGGGCGATTGGAGGCCCGCCCTCGGCCCCCTCCACCGCCGCCCAGGTCGAAGATGGTCTCGAAGAGGTCGCCGAAGGGGAAGCCGAAGCCTCCCAGGTCGGGTCCCCCCATCCCGCCGGCATTCTGGTTGGGGGCCTGGCCGAAGCGGTCATAGTAGGCCCGCTTCTCCTCGTCGCTGAGAACCGAGTAGGCCTCGTTCATCTCGCCAAAGCGGCGCTCGGCCTCCTGCTTGTCCTCGGCCACGTCCGGATGGTACTGACGAGCCAGGCGCTTGTAGGCCTTCTTGATGTCGCTGAGGCTGGCGTCCCGTGGGACGCCCAGGACCTGGTAGTAATCCTTCTGGGCCATGGTCAAGGCGTATGCTCCCGAAAAACGTCCCCATCATACCCCGGGGAGGGTGAGGGATCAACTGCAGACAAACCAGAACCCGCCCTCCGGTATCGCCGGCCTGGAGGCCGGGAATCCTACCGGATGACGGATCCTGAGGACCCGGGGCAGGGGCCCCCGGGCGGCTACTTCTTGAACCAGCCGAAGAGGTCTTCCTCAGCCGGCTCGTCGGAGCTGACCGTGACGGATCCGGCGCCGGGCTTGCCACCCGCCACCTTGCCCGTCTCCAGGGAGTAGTAGGCGTCGGTGGAAACCGCGAAGAGCTGGTCCTGCAGGGCCTTGGTGTCCTGGGAGATCTTCTGCAGCTCGTAGGTCTGCAGGGACATCCGCAGCCGATCGATGGCGTCCCGCAGCTTGCGCTGCTGCTCGACGGGGATCTGTTCGCCCAGATCGCGCAGGGTGCGCTCGGCGGTGTCCAGCTCGATGTTGGCTTTGTTGCGGGTGGTCGACTCCTCCCGGCGTTTGCCATCCTCCTCGGCGTAGACGGCCGCCT
>CAZQPM010000330.1:0-4524 GCA_964595195.1 uncultured Burkholderiales bacterium
ATGACGGTCGTGGCGGCATTGCGCCCCAGTGGCGAGACCGAGTCGCCCAGCCTGCGGAGGAGCAGGCTGGCCGAGGCGAAGCAGAACGCCGAGCCCAGGGCGAAGAGGCCGCCAGTCCAGTGGGTGCTGAGGACCATGGGGGTGCGCGGGCCCTAGGCCAGCTTCCGGGGTGGGACGAACCGGGGTTCGAAGAACTGCATCACCACTTCGTCGGCAAAGAACCGGCCCCGCGAGGTGAGCCTCAGGACGTCTCCGTCCTCCTCCACGAGTCTCAGGCCCTGCATCCGGTCCAGGGTGGGACCGAAGAGCTCCCGGGGTGAGCGGCCCATCCGCTCACGATAGGCCCGCTGGTCGACCTGCGTGTTCTTCAGGGGCAGGATGAAGGCGCGCCGCCGGGCCGTCGCCTCCTCCAGGACCAGACCGCGATCGATGGGCAGACGGCTCTGGGCCAGGTAGCCCCGATACTTGCAGAAGTCGTCCCCCACGTGCAGGAAGTAGGCGCCATCCAGGCTGCCCCAGGAACTGATGCCTGCCGGGATGACGTCGGCGAGGCTGTTGTTCACGTCCCAGAGGTAGGCCGAGATGTGGCTGGGATCCCGGCTGAAGATGCGCGTGTAGTGCTGGTGGAAGCCGTGCTCCTCGCTGATCAGGCTGCCCAGCATCTTCATGACGCTGCCCTCGTCGTAGCCGGGGTAGCTCGAGGGGTCCTGGCGGTAATGTCCCAGGACCGTCCCAGGCCGGTCTCCGTGGGGTGCAATCCGCAAGCGGTAGAGTTGCCAGGAATCCGCTCCAGAACGGACCGCCGTCAGCATGGTGTCGATCCACTGCTGCATGGTCTGACCGCCCAGGCCGTAGATCAGGTCGATGGCCACGCTGGGGAAGCCGAACTCGCGAATCCGGGCGATGGCCTGCAGGGCCTGCGCCGAGGTGTGGGGGCGCGCGGTCCCCTGAAGCAGGCCGTCGTCGAAGGCCTGGAC
The DNA here is from genome assembly GCA_964595195.1 of uncultured Burkholderiales bacterium. Taxonomy (GTDB): domain Bacteria; phylum Vulcanimicrobiota; class Xenobia; order Xenobiales; family Xenobiaceae; genus CAZQPM01. Next base: position 978 of record CAZQPM010000330.1, read on the forward strand.
CCCCATGCTGAGGCGGTGGACCCCGTGGTCCCGCAGCAACCGCAGCCGCTCGGCACCCAGGTCGCCGAGCAGCGTCGAAGGCTCGGCCTCGAAGGAGAACTGGCGGCAGGGCCCCGTATCGATGTGCCTGTCGACCAGGCCCAGGAACTTCTCCAGGTTCCGGACCGACAGGGCACTGGGGGTGCCTCCGCCGACCAGGATGGAGCTGGCCCGGATCCGGTCCAGGCCCATGGCCTCGCGGTAGAGCCTGAGCTCCAGGTCCAGGCCATCCAGGTAGTCGGAAACCTCCTGGTCGCCGCTGCCTACGCGCGTGACCCAATGGCAGAACAGGCACCGCGTCAGGCAGAAGGGAAGGTGCAGATACACCGCCACCGGTTCCCGGAGCTGGGGAGCGGGACCCAGGACCTCCTCGGCACTGGCAGGAGGCATCAGCCCCATGGCCGGGTAGGTGATCACGGGGACGAAGGGATCTCCCTTCGGCACGATTCCGGCCGAGGCCAGTTCCTCCGTGCCGAGCTCCCGGGTGGCCTGCACCGCCCGCGCCACCCACTCATCGAAATCCAGACTCATCAAGACCTCACGCACCCCTCGAACCAACCTTGAGAAGGAACCCGGACCGCGGTCCGGGGGTCGGCGCTGCGCATCCATGCGCCGACCCCGAGGGAGGCGGGGTCGGCCCCAGGCCCTCCGGGCACGACCGCCGACCCGGGACGCCAGGGGAGGACGGCCGCCGACAACCGGGACTCACACCGTCTCCCAGCCTCTTGTATAGCACAATTCCCGACACTGTCATCACCGTTGCGCGGCAACCCTCCTCGACCTTCGCACCGGGAACGGCCGGCGAGCGCCCCCCCGTGGTGCCTGCACCGGGGCGACGGTCGACCTGGGGAAGCCGGGCCGGGCATCGGGTCAGAACTTCATCTGGAAGTGGGTCTGGAACTGCCAGCCCTCCCAGTCGAAGGCGTGAGCCGTGGCCCCGCGGGTGTCCGGACCCCGGCCTGCCGCGACCGCGGTCGGCACCCCATCCCGGGTGTCGTAGCGGCTGACCATCACTTCGCAGAGGGTATCCGCCGTCATCCGGTACTGTGCGCCCAGGAAGGGCACGGTCTGCGTCGAGTCGACGTTCGCGAAGTCCACGCTCTGGCTGGCCTGGGCGTAGTGGTTGTAGAGGCCCGCGGGGTCGTGGTGCCCCCGCACGGTGATCCGGTCCACGCCCCCCAGAACCGTCCACTTGTCGGCGACTTCCCAGTCGGTCCCCAGATGCCAGGAGTCGATGCCCAGGTCGACCAGGTTCTGACTGCCGCCCAGTTCGGCGCGAAGGCTCGAAGGCCGGTCGAAATCGGTCCGATTGTAGCTGAATTCCGCGCGCACCTTGGGGCGTTCCCAGCGGTGCGACAGGGTCAGCCCGCAGCCGCGTTCCCGACCGCGCACATCCTCCAGGGGCTGCAGGTCGTCGTCGAAGGACGAGCGGGAGTTGGAACCATACTGCAACGGGTGGGCGTAGCCCGCGAAGAGGTAGTCGGTGAAGCCGGGTGAAAACCCAAGGACGCGACGGTTCGGGGCCCCGGGCCCGTACTCGTCGATGGTGGCCCGCACGTCGTACAGGGAGGTCCGCGTCTGCTCCAACCAGGAGGCATTCAGGGCCACCTCTCCGCGTCCCTCATCGAAGTTCCACCTCCCCTTCAACCCGACGCCCTCCCGGTTGTGCGGGTAGTTCTTGAAGTCGTGCAGATGGAAGCGGCCCGCGAAGGAGTAGCTGCTGGGAGTACGGAACCCCAGCAGGTTGCTGTTGAAGCCCATGGGCCCGTAGTCGGGATCCACCGCCAGGTAGAAGGCCGAAAGATCCAGCTTCCCCTCCAGCGTCCTGCCCCCCACCTCCAGTCGCAGGGCCTGCCCCTGGGCGGAGTAGCTGGAGTTGCGGCTGGGCTTGTAGTCGCTCCGGGCCCACTCGCCCTTGACGCGCAGGCTGTCCCGCCCGGGAAGCGTCCACTCGTAGCGCGCCGAGAGCCCCGCGATGGTCTGGTCCTGGGGGCCGAAGTTGCCTCCCCCGGTGGAGATCCCCACGGCGTCGTCGGCGGCGGGGTTCCAGCCGGGAATCGGCCGGGTGTCGAGGGTGTTGGGCTGATACACTCCATCCACCACCGTGACGGCCGCCTGCTCCTGGGGGCTGCGCTGGAGGGCGAAGTGCCCGGGGGGGTTCACCCACTGGACCGGAGTCCAGCCCGCGGAGGCCCCGTAGCGGACGTTGGCGTTTGAGACCAGACCCACGACCAGCGGGCTTCCCGAGGGAGCCTCGTCGAAGTTCCGCACCAGATTGGCCCGTACCAGGCCCTTGCCGTCCGAGAAGCGCCAGCCCAGGGTGGCGCCCAGGTTCTGGTGCAGGTAGTCGGCCCCCTGATAGACGTTGCCCGAACCGGTCCGGGTGCCCATCGCCTCCCACTCCAAGACGCTGCCGCCGCCCAGGACGGACTCACCGGTCACGTCCAGGCCGTAGCCGGGCAGACGCGCCGGCCCGTACACGCACAGATTGCTCTGCCCCACGAAGACCAGGGGATCCAGGCGGGTCTTCTCGACGGCTCCCAACAGGACCCGGGTCTTGGAAGGCTTGTGGCGCACCCAGAAGTTGTCCAGGACCAGACGGGTATAGGGCTGGTTGTTCAGGGGTTGCACGCCACCGGCGCCTGTGTTGGCACCCGAGGGGCTGCACAGGTAGGGGGGGTTGACGCCCCAGTAACCGTCGACGTTGGCGTCCCCCTGGGACGTGAACGCGGCGAACTCGGCCCCCGCATCCAGGTCGGCCGAAGCCTTGACCTTCAGGCCCAGAAGAGCCCGACTGGTGAAGCCCGTCCCGTTGGTCAGGGCCCGGCCCCTCTGGTAGTCGACCACCGGCACGACGCCGTGGGTCTGGGGCCGCATGCGCGGCCCCGTGGCGCTGCCGACGGCGTTGTTGTAATCGACGTAGGGCACCCCGGCCGCCGCCCCACCCCCTCCGCGCCCGGAATCGTTGTCGGGCTGACCGGCGTTGCTGAAGCTCTGCCCGACGAAGCGCGCGTCGACCGACCCATAGAAGGTGATCCGTTCCAGTTCCTGCACCCGCCGGTCCAGCCGGGCTGCGGCCTGTTCCAGGACGGCCGTGCGTGCCCCCAGGGCCTCCAGTTCCTGACCCAGCGCGGCGGCCAGCCTCGAGACCTCCTCGACCTCGGCCCGCGTGGCGAAGGTCTCGGGCTCCTGCCCGGCCCTGTCCAGCAGACGGGCCAGGAGGAGCGCGACCTCCCAGCGACTGGTCGCCCGGTCGCCCTTCCAGGTTCCATCGGGATACCCCTCGACCACCCCCCGGGCCACCAACGTGGCCACGGCGTCCCGCGCCCAGTGCCCCTCCGGGACGTCGGGCAGCAGCGGGGCCGCCCGGGTGGGCCGGGGCAGGACCATGAGGAACAGCGCCAGGAACGCCGTGACCCCGGCCCTGCGAACCTGCCTGCAGGTGGCGCTGCCGGAAGCCTGGGGTTTGGAGTCGCTGAGGATGAACCGCACGAGAGCCTCCATTGAG
>CAZQPM010000331.1:0-4494 GCA_964595195.1 uncultured Burkholderiales bacterium
TCCCGGAAGGCTCCGGGCCGGTACCGGCCCATCCCGGCCAGGTCCAGGGCCTCGCGGTTGAGGTCGGTGCCCAGGATGCGCAGGGTCCTTCCTCCCCCGCCCGCCAGGAGTTCGCTGCCGGCGATGGCCAGCGACCAGGCCTCTTCGCCCGAGGCGCAACCGGGAACCCAGATCCGCAGGTCCTGTTGCTGGGGGTGCCGGGAGATGAAGTCTCCCAGGGCCCTGTGCAGGGCCGCAAAGGAAGCCCGGTCTCGGAAGAATGCGGAAACCGAGACCAGGAAGTGACGCTGCAGCCGTCGCAGCTCCTCGGGGTTCCGCGTGACATGGTCCAGATACTCGCCCGTCCCGGACAGGCCCAGTCGGGCCTTGCGCTTCTCCAGGCGGCGCAACAGGGTGTCCTCCTTGTAGCGGCCGAAGTCGACCCCCGTCTCCCGTCGGACCAGGGTTAGCAGGCGACCCAGTTCCTCCAACTGGGCCGGCGAGGCCTCCGTGAGCGTCGCGAACGGGGCGGGCTTTTCTGGAGCCGAGAAGTTCTCCATCAGGACCTGGCCGATGCGCTCGGCCTTCAGGATCCGGGTGGCGGCCCGGGCCTTCCGGGCGGCCTCGGGCATCCCCGAGAAGCGGGCTTCGCCGGGGTCCTGGACCAGGACCATCCCTCCGGCCGCCAGGATCCGGGCGCAGCCGGTCCGCCCGTCCGAGCCCGCGCCCGACAGGATGATGCCGACGGCCCGGGGCCCCCACTGCTCGGCCAGCGAGGTGAACAGGGCATTCACCGAAGGGGTCGACAGGCTCTCGGAGCCCCACGGTCCCAGATCCAGGCGCCCGTCCCGGACCCGGCCGTCCCGCCCGGCCGGCAGGACGTGGATCGTGTCGACGGCCAACGGCTGCCCCGGCGTCGCCACCACGACCGGCAGGGCGGCGTGCCGTCCCAGGAGGCGCACCATGAGTTCGGCGTGGGTCTCCTGGGCCATATGCTGGGCCACGACGAAGGTCAGCCTCCCGGTCGCGCGCACCCGGCCGAACACGGCCAGCATCGCTTCCAGGCCGCCCGCCGAGGCCCCGACGCCCACGGCGTGGAGGGGTCCGGAGACGCCGCCAGCGGCCCTGTCCGGCGACGGAGGTCCGCTCAAAGGGTGCGGTCCGAGCCGTCCAGTCGGGCCAGGGCCGCCGGATAGTCGTAGGCGGCGATGTCTTCCGCCGCCCGGGCCAGCTCCGCCGCGAGGGGCCGCCCCTGGGCCAGGGGCAGCAGATCCTCGACCAGGTCGGCAGCCCGGGTGTCACTGTCCCGGAGCAGGTCCAGGAGCTGCTCCAGACCCTCTGCGAAGCGGTTCGGGTCGAACGGGGACCGGCCAGGCCTCGGTTCACCGGCCCGCAGGTCGGCCCGGCGCAGGCCCTGCATGACCGGTTCCAACTCGGCCTCGACGCGGTCCAGCAGGGGTTGGAGTCTGGCGGCAGGCAGACCCTCCAGGCAGGCCCTCTCCAGGTCCTCGGCCGCCGCCTGGATCCCCTGGGCACCGATGCTGCCAGCACTGCCCTTCAGGGTGTGGGCCAGGCGGGCCGGAGCCCCCGGGTCCGCCCCCTCCAAGGCCGCCCGGAAGGTCTCGGCGAAGCGGGCCTGGGAGTCGCGGAACATCGCCAACTGGCGGTGGTAGAATCCGACGTGGTTCATGGTGGTGGCCAGGCCGATCGCGACGTCGATGCCCGGAAGTCGCATCCCCTCGGAAGCGCCCGACGCCGGCGGAGCGGGCTGCGCACCACCGGGATCGGCGGGGTGGATCCAGCGGGCCATCGTCTCGAACATGGCAGTGACGCTCAGCGGCTTGGCGATGTGGTCGACCATCCCGGCCTCCAGGACCCTGTCCCGGTCGCCCGCCATGACGCTGGCCGTCATGGCCAGGATGGGCAACCCCTCCCATCGGGAGTCCTGGAGGATCTCGCGGGTCGCCTGGTAGCCGTCCATGACGGGCATCTGGCAATCCATCAGCACACCATCGAAGGGCTGACCCGTGCCCAGGATCTCCAGGGCCTCGCGCCCGTTTCCGGCGACCACGACCTCCATTCCGGCCTGGCGCAGGAGCTCGCGGGCCAGTTCCTGGTTCATCTCGTTGTCCTCCACCAGGAGGATGCGGGCCCCCCGCAACCGGGCCGCCGCCCGAGCCCGGCGTTCGTCGCTGCCCGGGCTGGCGGAGGGGGCCGGCCCCTCCATGCCCAGGGCCTCGGCCAGGACTTCCAGCAGGCGCCTGCGGGTCACGGGTTTGGTCAGCACCGCCTCCAGGTGGATCCCGCGCTGCGTCGCTGAGCCCAGGGCCTCGTCGCGACCGAAGGCCGTCAGCAGGATGCACTTCGGGGGATGCTGCAGGGGTTCGGTCTGCAGGGTCTGGATGGCCGAGACCCCATCGACCAGGGGCATCTTCCAATCCATCAGCACCACCTGGAAGGGGTGGCCCCCACGCTCGGCGTCGCGCACCTGCTGGACGGCCTCGCCGCCGTCGCCGGCCTCCTCGACCTGCAGGCGGCAACTCCGCGCCAGGGAGGCCAGGATCTCGCGCGCCGCGGTGTTGTCGTCGACGACCAGGACCCGCAGGTCGGCCAGTTCCTCCAGCTCCAGCGAACGACGGGTCCGGGGCTGGGACGGCTTGCCGAAGCGGGCCTGGAAGTGGAAGACCGAGCCCTGGCCGACCTGACTCTCGGCCCAGATGCGCCCCTGCATCATCTGGACCAGGTTCCTGGAGATCGCCAGACCCAGCCCCGTCCCCCCGTAACGCCGCGTCGTCGAGGAGTCGGCCTGACTGAAGGATTCGAAGAGCCGGGAGCACTGTTCGGGGGTCATCCCGATGCCCGAGTCCCGGACCCGGAAGTGCAGCTCGACCCCCTGCGGGTCCTCGGCCACCTTCTCGACGCCAATGACGATCTCGCCGGACTCGGTGAACTTGACCGCGTTGTTGCCCAGGTTCAGGAGGATCTGACCCAGGCGCAGGGGGTCGCCGACCAGCGAGGTCGGCACGTCGGGAGGAACGTCGAAGAGGAGCTCCAGCGCCTTGTCGGCGGCCCGCATGCCGACCAGGCTGGCCAGGTTGTCCATGACGTCTTCCAGGCGGAAGTCGATGCTCTCCAGCGTCAACCGGCCGGCCTCGATCTTCGAGAAGTCCAGGATGTCGTTGACGATCCCCAGCAGGTTCTCGGCCGACAGGTGGACCTTCTCGATGTAACCGCGCTGCTTGGGATCCAGGTCGGTCTGCAGGGCCAGGTGCGACATCCCGATGATGGCATTCATGGGCGTGCGGATCTCGTGGCTCATGTTGGCCAGGAAGTCGCTCTTGGCGCGAGTGGCCTCCTCGGCGGCCTCCTTGGCCCGCACGGTCTCCTCCTGCAGGCGCCGGGCCTCGGTCACATCCTGACCGATGGCACAGACCGCGTAGATGCGGTCCTCGGCGTCGCGCAGCGGGAACTTGAAGACCTGGTGGATGCCCTTGCCCTGCGGCCGATCGAAGACCAGTTCGAACTCCATCAACTGACCGCTCTGGATCACCTGGCGGTCGGTCTGCTGGCCCCAGCGGGCGACCTCCGAGGCCAGGTTCCCCTCGCCGGACTGCCCCAGGAGCCTGCCGGAATCCGCCCCCAAAGAGGACTCCAGGAACTCCGAGAAGCGCCGGTTGATCAACAGGAAGCGGCCCTCCAGGTCCTTGATGTAGATCGAGGTCGGCGAGTGGTCCAGCACCGCCTGGATCAGGGCCTGGGACCGGGCCAGCTCGTCGTAGGCCCCCTGCAGGCGCTGTTCAGCCGCCTTGCGGTCGGTGATGTCCATCAACCAACCCAGGACGCCTGGCTCACCGCGGTGCACGAAGGGCACGAAGGTCACCAGGAAGTCGTGCAGGGCCCCGTCGGCGCCGACCATCCGCATCTCGCGGGCTCGGACGGCTCCCTCCCGCGCCAGGGTCTCCAGCATCTCCTGGCGATCCTCGGGGCTGGCGTAGATCCCGGTCGCCGGATCCCCCACGCGGGCATCGAAGAGCCTCTCGAACTCCGGGTTGGTGTAGCGGAAGACGCCCTGGGTGGTGAAGGCCGTGCCCAGGGGACTCTGGTCGAGGATGGACTGCAGGGCCTCCTGCTGTTCAGCCAGGGCCCTGGCCGCTGCCTGGCGCTGGCTGATGTCCCGCACCGAGACGCAGACGCACAGGTCCCGCCCCCCCAGGGCTGGCAACCTGGAAAGGCCGACCTCGACCGGGAACGTGCGGCCGTCCTGACGGCGACCCTGCATCTCGCGGCTGGGGCAGACCGCGTGACGCCCCGGACCGATCCCGGGATCCGTCGAATTCGTGCCCTCGGGGTGGTCGTCGTGGGCTCCCGGGACCAGGGTGTCCAGGTCCAGCCCCCCCAGAAGTCCGTGTTCGTAGCCGAACATGGCCTCGGCCTGGGTGTTGGCCAGGATCACGATCCCCGCTGCATCGGCCACCAGCAGCCCCTCGGGGGCCGATTCGATGATCCCCCGATACC
>CAZQPM010000332.1:0-4472 GCA_964595195.1 uncultured Burkholderiales bacterium
GACGGGGTCTTCAACCACATGGGGCGGCGCAGCCCCATGTTCCAGGCCGCCGAAGCCGACGCCCAGAGCCCCTGGAGGGAGTTCTTCCGCTTCCGTCCCGGTGCGCCGGATTCGGCGGCGACGACTTCGGCCATCGGTTGGCTGGACGTCGAGAATCTTCCCGAGCTGAACCTGGAGAGTCCCCGGGTCCAGGACTACATCTTCCGCCGCCCGGACTCGGTGGTGCAGTCCTACCTGTGCCGGGAGGGCATCGACGGCTGGCGCCTGGACGTGGCCTTCGACCTGGGCTTCCGCCTGCTGCGCGAGTTGACGGTCTGCGCCCATGAGGCCCGCCCGGGCTCGGTGGTGATCGGGGAGATCTGGAACTACCCCGAGGAATGGAGGCCCGCCGTCGACGGGGTGATGAACATGCACGGCCGGGCCATCCTGCTGCGGTTGGTGGATGGGCGGATCACTCCGCGGGTGGCCGCCGAGATGTGGCAGACGATGGTGGAGGACTGTGGTCTGGACCACCTGCTCAAGGCCTGGCTGGTGCTGGACAACCACGACACGGCCCGCCTCAGCCATGAGCTTCCCGAGGAGTGGCAGCAGCGCCTGGCGCGGATCCTGCAGTTCACCCTGCCGGGCACGGTCTGCCTGTATTACGGCAGCGAGCTGGGCATGGGGGGCGGTCCGGACCCCGAGAACCGGGCCCCCATGCGTTGGGACCTGGTCGACGACGACAATGCCTTGCTGGCCCTGCATCGCCGCCTGCTGCGCCTGCGTCGGGAGTGCCCGGCCCTGCGCTGGGGCGATTTCCGACGCCTGCATTCCGAGCGCCTCTTCGCCTTCCTGAGGCGCACCCCGTCGGCCCGCGACACGGTCGTGGTGCTGGCCAACTCGGGCGCGCTTCCGGTCACCGAGTTCCTGCAACTGCGCGATGGTCGGATCCAGGACGTGACGACCCTGCGCGACGAGTTTTCCGGCGAGTGTTTCACGGCCTATGCGGGCGCCGTGGAGGTGACGGTGCCGCCCAGGGATGTCCGGGTGCTCAGGCCCGACTGCGCCCCGACCCCGGGGGGATATCATCGCTATCGCCGGCTGCCCTGAGTGCAGGGCCCGCTCGGATCGGTCCGGCTTGCCGGGATCATCCAGGAATTCGTCCCGTCGTGGGGAACACTTGCAGCGTTTTCCGGTCCTGTCGGGCAGGGCGCTGGCCTCCTGCGGGAGAACAGGAATGGAAACGCTGGCGGGATTCACTCCCGAAAACCAGAGGATGAGGTCGCTTACATGGCGCAAGAGGCTTTGTACGAGCTGAAGGTGGTCGGAGGGAAGGACACAGGGAAGGTCATCCCCCTGGAGGGGACCAGCCTGACCCTGGGGCGGGGCAGCGGCAGGTTCGAGGTGAGGGCAGGCGCCATCGAATTCGAGGAGCCCAGCGTGGGCCGACTGCACGCCATCCTCAACTGGAACGCTGAGGAGAACGTCTACCACTTTTCCAACCGATCCCCGATCAGCCCCTTGATCGCCAACGGGCAGGCGGCTGCCAGCGGTCGGTTGTTGCCCGGGATGAGCCTGAAGATGGGCCAGTTGGTGCTGGAGGTGGTCGGACGCGAGGGTGCCGTCCCCAAGGTGGACGACGCCAACCTGGTCTCGGCCGTCCCGGCCGGTTCCGGTTTCCTGGGCGACGCCCCCGAGGTCGAGAAGGGCCCACCGCCGGCATGGCTGGTCCCCCGATCCGGTTCGACTTCAACCCCCGTGTCCCGGCCGGTCGTCGTCCCCATCCAACCAGAAGCAGCTTCCGAGCCCGAAGCCGAGCCCGAGACCGTCAAGAAGGGCCGGAAGAAGAAGGAGGCGGAGGCGGCCAGGCCCGAGCCGCCTGCCGGTCCCGGTCCCGAGCCCGAACCCGAACCCCTCGTCGAGGTGGCCTCGGAGGCCCCGTCTCCCGAGCCCGCGGCCCCTGCCGAGCTGGTGCCCCCAACGGGGACGATCCAGGTGGTCAAGGGACAGGCCAAGAAGAAGAACTTCAAGGTGGAGGGGCCGGCCACCATCGGTCGCAGCCCGGACTGCACCATCGCGCTGTCCGATTCGCGGGTGTCCAGGCTGCACTGTTGCCTGGAAGTCGAGGGAACCTCCTACGTCCTGGTCCACAAGAGCGGTTCGAGTACGACCAAGGTCGGTCGCACCGTCGTCAAGGACCGGCAGGTCCTGCAGGACCAGGAGGAGATCACCCTGGCCGAGCGCGTCGTGCTGCGCTGGAAGCGCGACTAGGCTTCAACCACCGCTTTTGATCCCGCGGCAGGAGACCGGTCCGTCCCCCACGCTTCCTGTCCCATGAACGGCGCCGGAGGGTGCTGGCGCTGGCCATTCCAGGGGACGAGAAAGGTCCTTGCCGTGAAGTCGGTCTACATCGTATCTGCTGCTCGCACTGCCATCGGTACCTTCCTGGGGGGATTGCGCGAAGTTCCCGCGCCGCGCCTGGGGGGGGTGGCCATCGGGGAGGCCCTGCGCCGTGGCGGCGTGGCCCCTGACCAGGTTGAAGAGGTCATCATGGGCTGCGTCCTGCAGTCCGGTCTGGGCCAGGGCGTCGGCCGCCAGGCCGCCCTGGAGGCGGGGATTCCCCAGACCTCCCCGGCCTGGACGGTCAACCAGATCTGCGGCTCGGGCCTGAAGTCCGTGGCCCTGGCCGCGACGATGATCGCAGCGGGGGACGCCGAGTGCATGGTGGCGGGAGGGACCGAGAACATGAGCCGGGCCCCCCACGTGGCCAACTTCGTCCGCGAGGGGCGCAAGATGGGGCCGGTCGAGATGGTCGACGCGATGGTCTACGATGGCCTGACGGACGTCTTCTCGGGCAAGCACATGGGCCTGACGGCCGAGGCCCTGGCCGAGCGCTTCTCGCTGTCGCGTGAAGAGCAGGACGCCTTCGCCGCGGGAAGCCAGGCCAAGGCGGCCCGGGCCATGGAGTCCGGTGCCTTCGAGGCGGAGATCGTGCCCGTCCCGGTTCCCCAGCGCAAGGGAGACCCGGTTCTGGTCGCCCGCGACGAGCATCCGCGGCCCGAGACGACCGTGGCAACCCTGGCCCGTCTGCGCCCGGCCTTCAAGCCGGACGGCACCGTGACGGCGGGGAACTCCTCGGGCATCAACGACGCCGCGGCGGCCCTGGTGGTGGCCTCCGAGGACTTCGTCAAGCGCCATGACCTCAAGCCCCTGGCCCGCATCGCGGCCCACGCCACCACCGCCCTGGATCCCTGGTACATGGGTCTGGGTCCGGTGGAAGCCACGCGCAAGGTGCTGCGGCGGGCTGGCTGGCAACTGGGGGACCTGGACCGGGCGGAACTCAACGAAGCCTTCGCCTCCCAGTCGCTGGCCGTGCTGAGCGAGTTGGACATCAACCCCGAGATCGTCAACGTGAACGGAGGGGCCATCGCCCTGGGTCACCCGATCGGGGCCTCCGGCGCCCGGATCCTGGTCACTTTGTTGTACGAGTTACAGCGTTCGCAGAAGTCCCGGGGCCTGGCTACCCTGTGCGTCGGCGGAGGCATGGGCACCGCGATGCTGGTGGAGCGGGTCTAGAGCCGCATCTTCAGTCCGGGGGGGTGACCCCGGGCCAACGGGTTGCCACCCTGGACTCCCGACGCGCACGACGCGCCGGGTCCGGGGTGGCAACTTCCGTTCTTGGGGTCGGCAGCCCCGGCTACCTGGCTGTCGGGCTTGGCGAAGAGGCCCTGGGATTCTCTAGGACAGCGACAGGACCCGCTTCAAGGCCAGGTCCACCAGGGCCATTCGGGTCTCTGACAGGCGGCCTGCGGCCTGGTCGGGGAATCGACCCGAGTCGATCGAGCGCAGTTGGAAGCACAGGAAGACCGTATCGTGCGGCAGTCCGCTGTCCCGGGCGCTGACCCGCACGTTGACCGGGTAGTCGCGGGGGACCCTGTTCGAGGTGGTCCCCACCACCACCGTGACGACCAGGGGTTGCCGATTGATGGCGTTGCAGGAAACCACCAGCACGGGCCTGCGCCCGCCCTGTTCCCGGCCGTGGATGGGGTCGAGATCCACGAAGAAGATGTCCCCACGCCGGATCATGGAAGGCCGTCGCCTTCCGCCTGCCGGAACTCCTTTTCCAGGGCTTGGGACTCTTGGCGAAGGTCGGGGTCCCTGGCCATTTCGGCCATCTGCCGGTCGAACTCTTCGGCCCGCCGGCGGTCGATGTACTCGGTCAGGGCCTCCCGAACCAGCAGGTTGAAGTTGTCCTGAAGAGGCCGTGGAGCGGCCTTCCTGGCTTCCTCCACCAGGGAAGGAGGCAGGGCCACGCTGCGGCGGACGGTGGGTCGCTGATCCGGGGTTTTTTCAGGGGTGATGTCCATGCACCCCGACCGTAACACTATCGATCGAGTCTGACAAGCCTCATTGGCGGTCCCGCATCCGTCGCCTGGGTGCCCAGGCCCGTCATGGAGACACCTCAGAGGGGCCTCGAGGAGTCAGGTAGGCAG
>CAZQPM010000333.1:0-4472 GCA_964595195.1 uncultured Burkholderiales bacterium
GGGCTGGTTTCCTGGGCCAGGCGGTCGAGGACGTGGTCAGCGTCTCGCAGTTCGTGACGGCCGGACTGATGTACCGCCGGGCGGCCGGCAAGGCCCAGGCCTGGCTGGCCCGCAACCCGGGCCTGGCCGACGTGCCCCACGTGCGGATGGAGCGGCCCTACATGATGGTCCCCGGGTGGACCACCAGGCCCGAGAAGTTCGACGCCCTGGTCACCCGCCTGACCGAGGGGGGGCGCAACGGCGGGCGCCCCTACTACGTGCGCGACGGTGGGTTCTTTGCGGACAAGGCCCTGACCCAGCCCCTGGACACCGTGCCGCCCGAGGCCCGGGTCTTCGTGCAGGTCTTCCACCACACGCTGCAACCCCCGCAGGAGACCGCCCCCCAACTGGAGCGCTCGGTTGCCGCCATCCAGAAGGCGACCGGGTCGGAGAAGGTGGACGTCGAAGGCTACAGCCTGGGCGGTCTGGCCACCCGGGTCTACCTGGACCAGGGTGGGAAGGGCGTCGGGAAGGTCCTGCTGCTGGGCACCCCCAACCGCGGGACCCGCTTTTCGGAACTGGCCAGGCGCATCATCCAGCGCGACATCAACTGGGCCATGAGCCTGGCCCGGGTCAGCGCTGCCGACCTGCCGGACATGGAGTGGCTGGCCGCCGGGGGCAACCCCCAACTGGCCGACCTGAACACGCGCTGGGAGCAGCAGAGGTCCCGTGCCGAGGACCTGAAGATCCTGGGTTCGGCCCAGATGCTGACCCCCGCCAGGGGCCTTGTGCCGGTCCGGCGGGGTGACGGCCTGGTCGAGGCCCGCACGATGGAGATGCCCGGAGCCGAGGTGGAGATCCTCAAGGGCCGGCCCACCCTGCAGCATGGGGCGCTGCCCTCCGACAGCGACGTCTACCGGGAGCGGGCGGAGTTCTTCGGCTGGGCTCCCGAGCAGGACCCGGTTCCCCAGTCCTGATGCCGCGCCCCTCCCTTCATGCCTGCATCTTCGACATGGACGGGGTCCTGCTGGACTCCGAGCCGTTCTGGCGTCAGGCCGAGATCGAGGTCTTCGCCACGGTGGACCTGCACCTGACCGAGCAGGACTGCATGGAGACCATGGGGATCCGCATCGATGAGGTCGTCGCCTACCGGCACGCCCAGAAGCCCTGGGACGGTCCCGACCAGCACCAGATCGCTGAGCGCATCGTGGATCGCGTGGTCGAGCTGGTCCGCCAGCAAGCGCGCCCCCTGCCCGGGGTCGCCGAGGCCCTGGCCTGGTTCCAGGAGAGGCGCATTCCCCTGGCCCTGGCATCCTCCTCGTCCCTGCGGCTGATCCAGGCCTCCCTGGAGGCCCTGGGGCTGGTGGAAGCCTTCCCGATCCGGCACTCCGCCGAGCACGAGGAACTGGGCAAACCGCACCCGGCGGTCTACCTGTCCACCGCTCGGCGGTTGGGCCTGCCTCCCACGGCCTGCCTGGCCGTGGAGGACTCCCTGAACGGGGTGGTCTCGGCCCGCGCCGCCCGCATGTCGGTGGTCGCCATCCCCGAGCCTGCCGTCGCCGACGATCCCCGCTTCGTCCTGGCCGACGAGCGCCTGGCCAGCCTGGTCGACCTGCCCGCCGCCTGGGAGCGCCTGGCCCGCTGAACCGTCCCCCGGCGGGAGACACGCACCTGGAAGGGCAGGGCCCCCAGGTCGACCTCTCCCGACCGCAACGGGGCGCCTCAGTCCCGAGGGCGGAACTCCTCCAGGGCGATCAGCATCTGGCCGATGCCCCTGGCCTCCTCCTCGTCGCCACGGGCGCGCAGGTCGTCCATCGCCTCGATGGCCGCCAGGCGCATGGCTTCCCCCTCCTCCACCCCGTCCAGGCGATAGCAGACCTCGGCCAGGCCGATCCGGGAGGCCCCCAGTTCGGCCAGCAGATCCGCCCGCCCAGCCTCGTAGGCCCGCTGGTACAGCTCCATGGCACACTCGTAGTCGGGCATCGCGTCGGGGAGATTCCCGGCCTGGATGCGCAACCGGGCACGCCCCATGTAGACGCGGGCCAGGGTGACCTCCTCGGGCAGGTTGGCGGCCAGGGCCTGGATCCCCAACTCGACGGCCTCCGAGTATTCCAGCTCGGCCTCGTCGGCGGCTCCCTGATCCTGCCAGGTCCCCGCCCCGGTGACCGCCGCCCGGAAGGCATCCCGCCAAGCCTCATCCGAGACTCCCTGGCCCGCCACGGCCGCGTGGATCTCCCGGGCCCTCCGGAAGTAGATGGCGGCCGTATCCAGGTGCCCCATCTGACGGTGCAGGCGGCCCAGCAGCAACTCCAGATCGCCCCACCAGGGCCACGCCTCGGAATCGAAGGCCTCCGCCAGATGCTGGTTGGCCAGGGAACTGCCATACTCGGCCACCGCCAGGGCCCGCGGCAGCCACCCCTTGGACAGCATCCCCTCGACCACCCCCTGCAGCCCTTCCAGCAAGCCCGGCAGCATCTCCAGGACCACCAGGTCCTGGGGTCCTCCCGGCGCCGGCAGATCGTGACCGGCCTCCAACAGCAGCCTCTCGGCTTCGGGAAGGTCCCCGGAATCCAGAAGGTCCAGGGCGGTATCGACCTGTTCGAAGCCCAGGGCCGAATCCCAATCGCCCAGGCCATCCTGCGGGGCCGGCCCGGCCTCGACTTCCTCTGCGTCGAAGTCCGGCTCGTCCGGCTCCCCGGCCGGGATTTCCCCGGAGGGGGCCTCGGGAGCCGAAGGTGAGGAAGCGAAGCCCGCTCCGCCTCCAGCCACCGGTGCGGCCGGGACGCCGCGACCGGACGGGGCCCTGGTCGCCCGGCCAGGGCCCTGCCCGGAAGGCGCAGGCTCCCCTGGCGAGGCGCCCGGCTCGGTCCAACCAGGAGACGCCGGAACGGTTCCCGTCAGGACCCCCCGAAGGCGGACGATCTCGGCCTGCATCGCGGCCGGAAGATCGACTTCCGGCATGGCCTCGACCTGGTCCAGAGCCTCCAAGGCCAGCTCCCGCTGCCCCAGATGAGCCCGCAGCCGGGCCCGGCAGACCAGGATCGAGGCGGCCCGCAGAGGGGCGACCGGCTCCTTGGCCACCAAGGCCCGCTCCGCCTCGTCCAGGAGTTCCAGGGCCTGTTCCGGCCGCCCCTGGGACTCCCACAACCGGGCCAGCCCGTGCAGGGCCCGGCAGGTCAACTCGGGATCCCAGGAGCCCGCCGAGGAGACCTCGACCAGCGTCCGCAGGACCGTCTCGGCCTGAGGTGAAGCCGCTTCGACCAGGGCCAGGGCCCGCTGAACCCAGGCCTCCAACAATCGGGTTCCGCCGGCCGATTGGCCGGACGGCGTGGAGAAGCCGCCCAGCGACCGCGCCGCGCAGGCCAGGGCCGGCAGCGACTCCTCGGTGAGAAGCGGGTCGACGGCTTCGCGCCAGGCCTCTTCCAAGCGAGAGCCCTCCGCCCAGGACCAGACCGGAAGGCCGGTCAGTTCGCCCAGGACCTGACCCACCGACACCCCGTGGCCGGACACCAGCAACCCGGCCAGGGTCTCCAGCAACTGCAAGCGGACCCATCCGTGGCCCGGACGTGGGGCGGGAGCGTTGACCAGCAGGCCCGAGACGGCCACCAGGTCCGAGCGGGCCTCGGCGACCCTGGCCCGGGACAGATCCACCTCGGCCCGGCGCACCAGGGCCAGGGCCAGCTCCCACTCCAGGCCGTGCCCGTCCATCCGACCGCGCAGGTCCTCGTTCAGTTGCACGGCCCGGGCCTGGTCCTGCCAGGCCTCCTCCAGTTGACCCAGGCCCAGACGCACGGTCCCCCGCAGCAGCAGGGCCAGGGCCAGGTCTCCCTGGACCCCGGCATCCCAGCGCTCGTCCAGGCGGCGCTGCATCAGGGCCGCGGCCTGTTCGGCGTGCAGCCGCGCCGCGTCCCCACAGGCGCCGGCGCTGACCAGGACGTGACTGCAGTACAGGTGCAGGCTGGAGGCCAGATCCAGATCCAGGAGCGCCACGGCCTCGGGCACGTCCAGGGCCGAGCGCGCCTGGGCCACGGCCTCTCGTTCGCGCCCCAGTTCCGCCAGGGCCCTGGAGATGGTCCCGTGCAGCCTCAGGCGCACCAGGCCCGCCTGAGCCTGGAGAGCGGGTTTCCGCTGCAACTCGACGACCTGCAGCAGGTCGGCCAGGGCGGCCTCGGGCTCCCCGTGGGCCAGGCACACCTCGCCAGAGCGGGTGAGGATCTCGCCGACCTCCCAGGACAACAAGCCGGGGGCGGCTCCCTGCGGGACCCAGGCCCGCGAAGCGGCAGCCCAATCGGCGCGAGCGTGCTCGATCCCCCCCACCGACTCGCGGAGGATGGCCAGACCGCCGTGGGCCAGGACGTTCTCGACGCGGGCAGGGCCGGCTGGAAGGTCTCGGGTCTGCTCCAGCACCTCCTGGAAACAGCGGGTCGCCTGCTGCTTGTGACCCAGGCGCAGGTGGGCCAGGCCCTGGCTGGCCAGGGCGCGCAGGGCCTGGG
>CAZQPM010000334.1:0-4420 GCA_964595195.1 uncultured Burkholderiales bacterium
CAGGAACTCGGGGTTCGTGTGCTGGATGTCGTCCAGGTAGAGCATCACGTTGTTGCCCAGTTCCAGGGAGAAGTTGACCTTCTCGACCTCCTGGCGGGCGGTCATGTTGGGGGCCTCGGCGGGGTCCAGTGAGGTGACCCCGTGGCCCAGGGCGGGCCCATTCACCTTCACGAAGACCAGGCCCAGGCGGCTGGCCACGTACTCCATCAGGGTCGTCTTGCCGTAACCCGGAGGCGAGACCAGCAGCAGCATCCCCATCTGATCGGTCCGCCGCTCGGCCCCCACCGAGCCCATCTGCTTGGCCAGGTTGTCCCCGACCAGAGGCAGGTAGACCTCGTCGATCAGCTTGTTGCGCACGAAGGCGCTCATCACCTTGGGGGCCACCTCGTCCAGGCGCATCCGGCCCCTCTCGGCCTGGATCAAGCGATGGCGCAGTTCCTGGTAGCGCCGGAAACCGGGAACCCGCTCACGACGGAAGGCTCCCAGCCGGGCGGTGAACTCGTCCAGGCGAAGCTCCAGGGCGCGCTCGACGATCCGGGGATGCTGCCCCAGAAGGCCCCGGACCGGGGTGCTCACGCTGGCGCTCGTGACCTGCCGGTCCAGGCTTCTCTCGGTCAACATCAGGACCACGGTCTCATCCAGGGCCGGAGCCTGGCCTCCCCCGATGAAGGCCGACAACCAGGCCCGCACCAGGTGGAACTGGCGCCAGGGCTGGGTCCCCAGGCCCTCCAGGGTGTCTTCCAGGTCGGCCGCCCGGCCCCGACCGCGCAGGTCGGCCATGAAGGCCTCGCGCAGGGCGACCGCCTCTCCTGAGGTCACGAAGCGCCCCGCTCCCCCCAGTTCGCGGACCAGGTACTCGCCGGCCTGACGCAGCTCCTCGGCCCCCAGGTCCCAACCCGAACCCTCCAGGAAAGCGCGGATCCGCCCGGACAACTCCTCGCCCAGGCAGCGCGGCGCCTCCGAGGGGCCGAACAGGGATTCCAGCAGCGTCAGCGAGCGGGCCTGGGCTTGGAGGAACTGGCCCTCCCGAGCCTCCACCCCCAGGGCCCAGAAGAGGCTGGCTGCAGCGCGCAGGCGAGGGGCATAGCGCAGGAGGCCGGCCGAGCGATACAGACCCAGCAGGGCCTCCAGGATCCGGGCCCCGTCGACGTCGTGGATCCCCCGCTCGTAGCCCTCGTCATAGCGGGTCGAGGCGTACTCGCGAACCAGGGTGACCAGCCCCGGATGGGCCTCATCCTCACGCCGCTCGCCCCCCTGCAGGAGCACGTCGCCAAGTCGCTCCAGAGAGAGCCCCGCCTGACCCGCCTCGGCCTCCGCCAGGACACTCGAAGCCAGATACTCCGCGCGATAGACCTCCGGCGTTTCGCTGACCAGTTCCTGGTCCCAGAACTCCCGCGAGGTGGCGAAGGTCTCGTCCTCCACCTCCTCGTAGAAGTCCGTCCCGGTCAGATGCAGACACATCCTTCCGGACCGAGACACGACGGTCAGCTCCACCGGGTCGGTGTTCACGCTGAAGCGATGGCGGCCCAGGCGAACCACGGCGGCCCCCTCTTCGAAGAGGTCCTGACGGTCCCGCAGCGAGCGGCCGGAGTCCTGGCGGGCCAGCTTCAGGCGGGCCTCCAGCTCGTCCCCTTTGACCGGATCCCCCAGGTCCCGGAGACGGTCGGCCAGGTCCCGGACCTTCATCACCATCGAGTCCGAGGCGAAGTAGGTGTTCAGCTCCTCGGTGGTACCCAACTGGCCGGCCCGTCGGGCGATGCCATCCAGGATCCGGTCGGCCGCACCCAGCACCTGCTGCACGCGGCGCTGGCGCTGCTCCATCAGGGTCTGTTTGCGGACCGACAGGGTCTTGTAGACGTCCTCCCGCTTCTCGACCAGGCGTCCCAGGAAGTCCTCGTATTCCCCGAAGCGCCCTTCCAGCTCCTCCAGTTGCAGCATCAGGCGGGACAGGGCCGAATCACACTTCTCGGGGGTGTCGGCCAGCCCCAGGGCTGAGGTCACGGCCTGCCCGAAGAGCTGGAACTGCACGCCGAACTCGGCCTGGGACTCCTTGGCCCCCAGATCCCTGCGGCGGTTCTGCACCAGGGCCCGGGCCCGGTTCAGCAGGCCCATGGCCTCGGCGATGCGCTCCAGGATGGCGGTCCGCACCGTGGCGTCGTCGATGCGCAGGGTGCCGATCACGTCGGTCAACAGTTCCAGCCCCTCGCCGATGGCGGACAGCTCCTGGAGACTGGGATCGACGTCGGTGCCCTTCTGGAAGGAGGGGACCCGCGCCTCCTCGGCCTGGATGCGCTCCAGGTAGGGCTTCAGGGCCCGTTCACCCTGCAGGAACTCGACGGCCTTCCCCGAGACCCGGTCGAAGTGACCGACGGCCTCGGCTTCCAGGGACTCCAGGCGGGGCAGGTCGGCGTAGCGCTGGTCCTTGAGGGTGATCACGCGCCCCCGCTGGCTGCGCAACTGGCCCAGGGCTTCGACGAAGCGGTCCACCGTCTGCCAGTCCTCGGGGTGCAGCCCCCGGGCCAGCGTCTGCAGTTCGGACGAGGCCTTCTCGACGGCCTCCGCGGCCTGGCGGCGCAAGGTCTGGACCTTGTCGAACTCCTCCAGGACCAGGCCCGCGGTGCGGCCCACCTCGCCGACCAAGGCCTGCAGCCCCCCGGACTCGTCGTGGCCCAGCCAGGGATGGAAGTCCAGGGTACGCTGACAGGAGGCCACCAGGTCCTGGTAGACTCCCAGGCTGGGCTTCTGCTCCTCCACCCGTCGGGCCAGGCCCAGGCAGTCGGAGACCCCGCGGACCAGTTGGGCGTTGCCGATCTTCTCCAGGTAGCTACCGTTTCCGGCCGAGAAGGCCGCATGCTCGGCGCTGCTGAAGGGCGTCTGCCAGACCTGCATCGCGTGCATACGCACCGGTTCGTCCGAGCGCGCCTGGAACGCCACCATCACCCCGTCGTCGAAGAGGCAGTAGCCGTGACAGTGGATGGGAGGGCGGACCTCCTTGCGGATGAGGTTGTAGCAGAGCAGGGCGTTGCGGCCCGTGTCGGGGTTGCGGAAGACGTAGAGGACGTCCTCGCCGTTGGGGGACTTCACCGAGGACAGGAAGACCATGCCCTGGAAGTCGCCCTCGAAGGTCTTGAGGCTTCCCTCCTGCAGGTAGAAGCCGCCGGGGAAGATCAACCCGTGGTCCTCGGGCAGACGCACACAGGACTGGCCCACGGCGTCCACCCGATGCACCTCGCGGGTGCTGGCGTTGAAGAGGAAGTGCCTCCAGGTCTTCTCGCGGTAGGGCAGGACCCGCAGCAGGATCACCCCGCCGACCCGGGCGTGCAGGATCTGGGCATCGGCCAGCGACTGGTGGGGGTCATCCACGGGTTCGGCCAGGATCCCCAGGCCGGACTCGGTGTTGTTCTCGATCTTGATGGTGAGGTCTCCCCCCACCGTCTCGACGAAGACCTCCCCCTGGACCGACACGTGGGGGTGCTTTCCCTGGACGAAGTCGTTGCGGGTGGCGGCCACCCATTCGAAGTCGTGGGTGGGCGGATACAGGTTGTCCCGCTCACCCCGATTGTCGAGGTAAGAAACCTGGCCCTGGGCGTCCACCTCGAAGCGCAGGACCCTGGTGTCCGAAGCCGCCGAGCCCGTCTGGAAGACGGCCAGCAACCGCCCCGGCAGTTCGCGCAGTTGCAGGAGCCGGACGCCCTTGTAGTAGCGGTACATCTCCTGGAAGTCCCGGACGAAGCGCTCGTCCGCCAGGAAGGTGCCGGCGGGGTCCAGTTCCCTGAAGGTGAACGAGCCTTCGGCCGACCTCTCGAAGGTGTGCAGGCTCAGGACGTCGCGCACGGTGGTGTCGCGCAGGCCGTGGAAGACGTTGTAGCCGAAGAGCAGGCGCTCGCCCACCGAGACGATGTCCCGGGGGACGCAGTTGTCCTCGGTGCGGATGCGCTCGTTGCCGAGCACCTCCAGATCCTGTCCGCCGAAGAGTTCCTGCCGACGGCGATTCAGGTCCTCGGCCCCGGCGCGCAGGACCCTGGCCTGCTCCAGCAGGCGGGCGCGCAGGACCTCGTAGGCTCCCTGCTCGATGGTGGGGGTGGTGGCTTCGGTGGACATGGCTCCTCGAGGACGGGCGGGAAGGGGTCAGCGGGACTCTGTTGCCGCCTTGGCCTGACCCAGGGGCAGTTCGCCCAGACCCAGGCGGCTGGCCGCTTCCAGCAGCATCTTCAACCCCACCTTCTCCAGTCCCTGGCTGCAGGCCACCAGGAGGCCCGGAGACCGCCGATCCCCTTGATGGCCCACCCGCACTGCCGTTTTGGTGGGCAGGGGCCCATCTGCGTCGTCAGGCGCACCTCTGCGGTGCTCACGTAGCTTCCAACGACGCTCCGCTCCTCGATGCACGCCTTCCTTGCATCCAGACCCGCCTCGACGCCCT
>CAZQPM010000335.1:0-4418 GCA_964595195.1 uncultured Burkholderiales bacterium
CAGGTTGTAGGTGACCTCGTCGGCTTCCACCCGGATCAACGAGGGCTGCACCCGGTTGATGGCCCGATGGAACGCGTCCAGATCGTGGTGACCCAACTGCTCGGGGAAGGTGTGCACCAGGTCGGGGTAGCGGGAGACCCAGAAGGCCCGGCTCCGCCCGACCAGGTTCTCCCACAGTCGCGACTGGCTCTCGTGGACCCCCATGGAACAGCCCCCGTCCAGGGGACCGTGCACCCAGCGCTCGGGGCAACCCTGCTCGTAGAGGGCGTGCCCGGTCTCGTGGAGGGTGCCGAAGAGGGCCCGGCCCAGGTAGCCTTCGTCGTAGGCCGTGGTGATGCGCACGTCCCGGGTCGAGAACGAGGTACAGAAGGGGTGCTCGGTCTCGTCGATCCGTCCCCGCGAGAAGTCGTAGCCGATCTCGGCGGCCAACCGGTGGACATAGGCCCTCTGCCGATCCACCTGGAAGCGCTGGCGCAGGGGGCTGTCGTCCAGTTGGGGCGCCTGGGAGAGGCGCTGCACCAGGTCCACCAGGGGAGCCCGCAGGTTCTCGAACAGCGGCCGCAACTCGCGGGTGCGCATCCCGGGTTCATAACCTTCCAACAGGGCGTCGTAGGGATGGTCCTCGTACCCGTAGCAACCGGCGGCCTGTCGGGTCAACTCCAGGACCCGCACGAGTTCCGGCTGGAAGAGCGCAAAGTCGCCGGCCAGCTTGGCCTTCACCCAGATTCCCTGGGCCCGACTGGTGGCCGAGGCCAGTTCAGCCACCAGTTCCCGGGGGACGCGGGTCTCACGCTGATACTCCCGGCGAGCCCGGCGCACGAAGTGGGCCTCCTCGCTGGTGGGGTCCTCGACCTCGGCGGCCGCGGCCTCCAGCAGGGCCCCGGTCTCGTCGGCCACCAGCAGGCCGTGGGAGACCTCCGAGAGTGCGCCGATCTGGTCGGCCCGGGCCTCGGCGGCGCCCGACGGCATCCCGGTCTCCTGGTCCCAGGAGAGCAGGGCCGAGGCTTCCCGCAGACAGTAGATCGTGCGCAGCCTCTTGTTCAGTTCGTCCATCCGGATGCCCATCTTGCGACTCTCCTTGCGCGCTCAGTCCCCCTGGGGAACTTCCACGTCCCAGTCCAACTCCCAGATCCGCACGGTGCGGTCGTTTCCAGCCGAGGCCAGGTAGCGTCCGTCCGGCGAGAAGCGAACCCAGCGCACCGCGCCCTCGTGCCCCTTCAGGGTCAGGGCCGGGCGACCATCGGCGTGCCAGACGCAGATCAGCCCGTCGTCGCCGGCCGTGGCCAGGAAGCTGCCGTCGGCCAGGAAGTGCACCGAGCGGATCGGCCCTTCGTGACCTTCCAGTGCCCGGATTTCCTGACCCGTGGACACGTCCCACAGCCGGGCCCGATGATCCTCGCTGCCGGACAGCAGGCTGGTGCCATCCGGGCTGAAGGACATCGCCGTGATCGGACCCGAGTGGCCGCGCAACTCGGCCAGGCGCCGGCCCGAGGGCAGTTCCCACAGGAGGATCCGACGGTCGCTGCCCGCGGTTGCGGCCAGGCGATCCGTCAGGCTCAGGGCCACCGAGAAGACCGCCCCCTCGTGCCCCCGCAGGTCCAGCAGGGTCTGACCGTTCCGGACGTTCCAGACCCGAACCAGGCCGTCCAGGCTGGCCGAGAGGACCATGGGCAGGTGGCGCGAGACGATCCCGCAGGTGACCTCGGCCGCGTGGCCGCGCAGGGTGCGGATCGCCTCGCCCTGTCCCACGTGCCAGTAGCGCAGGGTGCGGTCATAGCTGGAACTGAGCAGGTGCTCCCCGTCGGGGTCGTAGTCCAGGCCGGTCACCTCGCGGCCGTGCCCCTCCAGCCAGCTCAGGTGCTGAGCCACCACCGCGCTCCAGATCCCCACCATGCCGTCCAGGCCTCCGCTGGCCAGTTGGCGACCATCGGGTGACCAGGCCACCTTGAGGACCCAGTTCGTATGCCCCTGCAGGACCGAGCGGCACCAACCGTCGCGCAGACCCACCCGACGGCCCGCCTGGGCGCATTCGGCCAGGAGGTTCAACAACTCGGGGTCCCGGCGTCGCCCCGGCAGGGCCTGACCACGGCGCAGTCCGGCCAGGGCCTCGGCGCGACGCCCGGCGGAAAGCAGGGTCCGCGCCTCCTTGTAGAGCTCGGCCGCCAGCAGGCTGGCCGCCGCCTCCAGATAGACCCGGTCGGCACTGGCCGGGACCAGCGGTGGGCGGCCCGGAACCAACGGCAGCAGCTCCTGCTTCCATTCCCACCAGCGCAGGGTGCGGTCCAGGCTGCCCGACAGCCCGAAGCGACCGTCCGCACAGGCATGCACGGCGGTCACCTGATGCTCGTGAGAGGCCAGCGTCCGGATGCACTGCCCGGTGGCCACGTTCCACAGGCGCACCGTGCGGTCCCAGCCCCCCGACAGGGCGAAGCGACCATCCGGAGACATCGAGATGGCCCGGATCTCGTTCTCGTGACCTTCCAGGGTGCGGACGCACTGGCCCGATTCCAGGTCCCACAGACGCAGGGTCCTGCTGGAACCGCCGGTCAGCAGGTAGCGGGTATCCGAGCTCAGGGCCAGGCCGTAGACCTCCTCACCCAGGTCTCCCAGATCGACCAGGAGGCCGCCCGTGACCAGTTCCCAGACCAGGACCGAGCGGTCCACACTCGCCGACACGGCGATCTCGCCATCGTAGGAGAGGGCCACGGCCGAGACCCGGCTCTGGTGCCCCTCCAGGCAATGCCGCAGGTCACCCGTCCGGGCCTCCCACACGCGCACGGTGCGGTCGTCCCCGCCGCTGACCAGGACGCTGCCAGCCGGCGAGAGGACCACGCCCGTCACCGGCCCCTCATGCCCGCGCAGGACGTGCATGGCCGGTCCCGAGGGCAGTTGCCAGAGACGGACCGTGCCATCGTCGGCTCCCGAAGCCAGGGTGTTCCCGTCAGCCGAGACCGATACCGAGCGGACCGCTCCGGCATGGCCGCGAAGCCGCGTCAGGACCTCGGCCTGGAGGGGATCCCAGACCAGGATGCTGTCGTCGTGACCCGCCGAGACGATGTAGCGGCCGTCCCAGGACATGGTCAGGGCGTTCACGGCCTCGTTGTGCCCCGCCAGCACCCGGACCAGGCTGACGTTCCACAGAGCCGACAACTCCCGCAGTTCGGGGGAGATGGGTGGCCCCTCGTAGAGGTCGGGCAGCGTCGGTTCCAGGCCCCGCCGCCGGCGGCACTCGGCCAGGGCGTCCCGAGCCCGGTAGAAACCGGAGGCCCGAGCCACGGCCGCGGCCAGATGCTGATCCGCGATGGCCAGGTCGGTCGGCGCGGCGTCGAAACCGGGCACGCGCAGCCCCATGGAGGCGTGGTAGACGCCCACGTGGTAGCGCACCCAGGCCGAGTCGGGGGAGTGTTCCAGGGCCGCCTCCAGGTGGGGGCGGGCCTCGCTGATGCGCCCCTGGGCCGCCAGGATGACGGCCAGGGCCACCCGTGTCACCGGGTGATCCTGCAGTTCCAGGGCCTTGCCCAGGTGCTGCAGGGCCGCGTCCTTGTCCCCCAGGCGGTCCAGACACAGGGCGTGGTTGTAGTGGAACTCCCACAGGGCCGGCTCACCCGCCACGGCCCGCTCGAAGGCCGTCTGGGCCTGGCGGGGACTGCCCTGGTGCAGCAACAGGACGCCGCGCAGGTTCTGCAGCCAGCCCGAACGCTCGGATCCCTCGACCTGGTCCAGGAGGCGGGAGGCCTCCCCCTCCTCGCCTGCCTGCATCAGCAACCAGAGTTCAGCCCGGCGGGCCGTCGGTAGGTCGGCCGCCGCGGCCCGAACCGAGGCCAAGGCCTCGGGAGTGCTGATCTCGCCCCCCAACCAGGCCACGATGGCCCGGTTGACCCGAGCTTCGGGCAACCGGGGATCCGTCCTCAGCGAGTCGTCCAGACGGGCCCGGGCCTCGTCGTCGCGTCCCCGATCCAGGGCCACCAGCGCGGCGTTGTTGCGGTTCTGGGCGGCAAAGTGGGTGAACGAGAAGCTGGGTTGCGGCGAGGCCCGCCCGGTCTGGTCGCGGAACAGCCCTTCCAGGACCTCGGCCACGGCCGCCGCCGACTCGGGGCGCCGGCCGGGGTCGCGCTGCAGGCAATGGCTGATCGCGGCGGCCAGGCCCTCGGGACAGTCGGGCCGGAACTGGCGCACATCCGGGGCCTCCTCGGCCAGGACCCGCGCCTTCAGCGCCGCCACCGCAGACTTCAGGTGCCGCACGTAGGGAAGGAAGGGGGGGCGACCGCTGACCATCTGGAAGAGCAGGGCCCCAAGGGACCACAGATTGGCCTGGCGTTGGACCAGGCCCTTCTGGGACCAGCTCTCGGGAGCCAGGCCCAGGGGGCTGCCCGAAACCGGTCCCTTCAGATCGGAGCGCACCGACTCGGGGAAGGCTC
>CAZQPM010000336.1:0-4361 GCA_964595195.1 uncultured Burkholderiales bacterium
CCGCTCAAGAGCCCGTAATCTCAGCGTCTCGTGGGCTTAACCGAATGCAGATGGGTGCTCGCCCCACCGTCGTGAGGGGGAGGTCTACCAGCGGCCGATCTCCTGGGCCAGGGCAGCCATCTCGACGGAGTGGTAGGAGCTCTTGCCCGGGGCGCCCTTGGGGTCGGCGAGCGGGGTCCCGTCCCTGGTCACGGTCTGGCGATCCCCGAACGAGACCTCCTGGACGCTTCCATCCGGCATGACCATCTCGCGCCGATCCAGGAAGGCCCGGTCCCAGAACACCAGGGTGCGGCTGGCGGCCTCGTCATAGCGGGCCTCGCCGGTCAAGCGAGCCAGCGCCAGGGTGGCCAGGAAGCCCTGCTCCTGCTGCCAGAAGGGTTTGTTCGTGTGCCACATCTTCTGGCCGGTCTCGCGGATGAAGACGTCGTGCCAGCCGCCGTTCTCGGCGTCGTAGGCCCGGTCCAGCATGCTGTCCACCAGCGTCCGGGCCGTGTCGGTCCAGCGGGCCGAATCGGCCTCGGCCTGCATCCCGTGCTGGCGCAGCAGGCGGTCGGCCCGCAGCAGGAACAGCGCGCCCTGGGTGTTGTGCCCGCCGACGCCGATGGTGGCCTGATCCACAGGGATCGGCCGACCTTCGCCGTCGTTCTGGCCGGAGACGCTCTGGCTCTGCCAGTCGCGCCAGTCGGGCTGCCAGTCGGAGGTGAAGTTCTCGACGATGAAGCCCGTCCGGGGGTCGGGGAAGTGCTGGACGAAGAGCTCGCCGAGTTCCTTCACCTGGGCCAGGGCCTTCTGCTGCAACTCGCCGTCGGTCACTTCGGCCAGTTCCAGGAGGGCCGAAGTGGCCGGGTAGATGGTCGAGTTGTAGCTCTTGGTCTGGTTGGGGCGGCCGGTGGCGGGATCCACGCTGTCGAAGAAACCCCCGTTCACGGGGTCACTGAAGTGCTTCGTGAGGTATTCGTGACCCTTCCGGATGACGTCCAGGACCTGGGGGTCGCGGGTGATCCGGTAGTATCCGATCAGGCCCGTCAGACCGTAGGTCTGCTCGTTGATCACCAGGGCCCTGTCGGCCTCGCCCTCCATCAATTCGCCCTTGCGGTCCACCCTCTGCACGAAGTAGATGCCGCCGTCGGGGGCCTGGCGCACGTGGTGTTGGAGGATGAAGTCCACACCATGCCGGGCCAGGGCCAGGTTCTTGAGGTCTCCGGTCATCCGGAAGGCGTCGGCGTAGGCGTGCACCTGGCGACTGGTGGGCATCAGGAACTTCTCGTCGGGGTTGGTGACCCGGCCATCCGCATCGATGTGCGTATAGAAGCCTCCGTGCTGGGTGTCCACCGACACGCGCGAGAAGAAGTCGGTCATGTGGCGGGCCTGGGCGGTCCAGTAGGTGGGAGTGCCCAGCGCAGGGGTAGAGACTTCGTCGGTGGGGCTGACCTGCTCCATCGAGAGAACCGTGGGGGAGGCCTCACGGGAAGGGAGTGCGACCTCGGGCGTGGCGGAGGCGGTCACGGGCGTGGGTGTCTCGACCGGGGCCGGGGCTCCGCTCAGTTGGACCTGGTCGCCGGGGGCCGCGCCGGCACCCTGCACCTCGCAGTTCGGGGCCGCGGCGGATACGGCGTGCCGCGCGGTTGTCAGGGCGATGGGGCTCGTCGGGTTCACGGTCATCTTCGGGGGCCTCCGGTCCATCCCGCTGCGGGCGGGGGCGTCGTGTGTTGCCTCTGGTATCGCGCCGGCGGCTGAAAGGACGCTGAAGTGCATCCTCCTGGTTTGTTGCCGCTCGCTCTGTGTCCGGAGGAACCTTCCTCAGGGTCGGGGAACCCGACAAGGTGGCCGACCGTTCCGCTTGGCGTGATCTGCCCCGCAACGTCTGGGTCCTGTCGCTGACGAGTCTGCTGCGCGACGTGGCCAGCGAGATGCTGGTCCACTTGGTTCCCCTCTTCATGGTCAGCGTGCTGGGCGGGGCGCCGTGGCAGGGCCTCGGAGGCCGGGGTGGCTTCGGCCCCGGCGCTGCCTTCCTGTTTGGCAGCGCCATGGCCCTCGTGGCGGGTCTTCTGTTGTGGTTCTGGGTGCCGGCGCCCAAGCTGGGAGGTGCGTGATGGATCCACTGTTGGCCGGAGGGCTCGTCGTGGCCCTGGCGGTCGGTGGCGGGGTGGGATTCTACTTCCTCCTGGTGAGCCAGGCCCGGCGGGCGCTCAATGCGCACGTGGTGCTTCAGGGGCGCGAGGCACCCCTGCGTGGGGTCCTGCCGGTGCAGGTCCACGTCCGGCCCCGCCAGGAGGTGCGCATCGACCGCGCCGTGGCGCGCACGATCTGCCGGCGTCGCGTGCTGGAGCGCCAGCGCGACGGCGACCAGCATGTGGAGGTCGACGAGGTCGCCCGAGCGGAGGTCGAGTTCCTGCGCACCCACACCTTTCGCCCCGGACACCCCGAGAGCTTCGAACTGGACGTTCCGGTGGCCGACGGCCTGCCCACGGACCGGGCGGGGAAACTCACGATCCACTGGACCCTGGAGGTCCATTTCGCCGTATCCGACTTCCCAGACGCCGTGTGGAGCCTGCCCATCCGGGTCGTCCGCCGGATCCAGGATCCAGGACCTGCGCTGCCACGGGGGCCCTTCCAGAGGCCTTGCTGGCCGCCCGGCGGGCCTCCGGGCGAAGCACCGCCCGGACCGGGACTCAGGCGCCCGGGCGGCCCTGGCTGAGCCAGCGCTCCAGCAGGCGCTCGCGGTCTTCCAGTTGGACCAGGGTGCATTGTTGCTGGCAGGGCACCCCCTGGCAGCGGTTCAGGTCGGCGTGGATCTGGCCGTAGGGCACTCCGTGGCGGGAGTGCACCTCGCGAACCAGGGCCGAGATGCGGCCCCCCTTCCTGCGGAACTGCTCCTTGCGCTCGTGAAGAAGGCGGGGCTCCTGGCGGGGGGCCGGATTCCGGTTGCGCATCTCGCGCAGCAGGCGCTCGCGCCGTTCGCGCGCCTGCTGCAGGGCGATGTCGCGGGCGAAGTCCAGCAGGCCCTGGCCGTTCTCCTCCATGGCGGGTTGCGTCTCGATGACGCCGACCTCGTGGCCGCGCGAGTCCAGGAAGCGGTAGTCCGTGGATCCCTGTTCCGCGGGCGGGAGTTCGTCGGAGGGGCCCGGCGGTCTGGTCGGGGCCTTGCTGGCGCGCACGGCGTGGCGCCGCTCGCGCTGCATCTCGCGGGCGTAGCGCACCAGGCGGGCCATCGAGGGGATGTAGAAGTAGCCGGCCTGGTCCTCCAGGCCCGGGACCCGGCGAACCAGGCGGCCGACCGCCTGGCGGAAGAACATCTCGGTGCGGATGTTGGTCAGGAAGACGCCCACGCGCAGGCGCGGGATGTCCACACCCTCCGAGACCATCTTGACCGAGACGATCCACGGAGTGCCTGCGGCCCGGAAGCGCCGAATCCGGGAGCCCGCGTCGGCGTCATCGACGGTCACCGTGACCGGCGGCCGGCCCGTAATCCCGGTGAGGACCTCCGCCAGGGCCCTGGCGCTGGCCACATCCTTGGCAAAGACGATTCCCCCGGCCTCCGGGTGCTGGCGTCGCAACTGCACGAGGTGCCGGTTGGCCTCTTCCAGCAGGCCGCGCACGTAGGCCCCGCGGGGGTCCAAAGCGGTGCGCAGGCGGTCCGCCGCAGCCCGCCCCCCCAGGACCTGGCCGAAGTCTGCCCGGTGCTGCTGGCCGCCCCGCTCCCAGGTGAATTCGCCGTCATGGTGGGGGAAGAAGATGGGGGCGCAGTAGTCGTCCCTCAAGGCATCCCCGTAGCCGTAGGCGAAGTCGCAGGCGCTCTGGCCGTGATCACCGTGGGTGTAGCGCACGAAGGGGATCCTGCGGTTGTCGCTGCGGAAGGGTGTTCCCGACAGCAGCAGGCGGCGCGTGGCGCCGTCGAAGGCGTGGCGCAGGCCGTCGCCCCAACTCCGGGCGTCCCCGGCATGGTGGATCTCGTCCAGGATGACCAGGGTGCGCCGGCCGTCGCGCAGGCGGAAGGCCTCGGGGTCCATGCCCAGGCGTTGGTAGGTCATGATGCGACCCGCACAGTCCGCCGACTCCCGGGCGTTCTCGGGGTCCAGGTGGATGCCCCAGGCGGCCAGTTCGCGCAGCCACTGCTGGCAGATGTGGGTCGAGGGGCCCACCAGATCGAGACGCTCGACCTCGCCCCGGCGCAGGGCTGCGCACGCCACCATGGCCGCGAACTTCGTCTTGCCCGAGCCGGGGCAGGCGTTGACCGAGAAGTCGACCGGCCCATGGTCCAGATAGCGGTCCAGGGCCTGTCGAGCCCAGCGCCGGGGGGTGAAGCCGGCGGGGGCTCCCACCTTGTGGACCAGGGACTCAAGCAACACCAGGGGCTCCTC
>CAZQPM010000337.1:0-4334 GCA_964595195.1 uncultured Burkholderiales bacterium
GCGAGCGCATGCGCCGCCGCCCGGAGAGTCCTTTGCGAAATCAGGCGCTCCATTGCGGCAGTCGAAGGCGAACCTTCAATGACGATGACATTGTATGAATTTTTCGGAAGATGTGAAATTGCCGCGGCGGCCTCGGCCGGGGCCGCGGGGGTGGCTGCGCCCGCCCGAGGCGCCGGGGACGGACCGGTCGGCAATCCCATGGCCGGGGCCGCCGGACCGGTGCCATCCAACTGGTAGAGGAAGTAGTTGACCAGCATGATGGCTTGGGGCTGCCCCGAGTTCTGGGCCAGGGTGCGGGCCTGCTCCAGCTCCTTGCGGGCGGCGTCCTTGTCCTTGCGGTCCACGAAGATGCGGGAGCGCTCCAGTCGGGCTCCCAGGACCATGCCCTGGTCCTGCATTCCCTGACCGACCTTGATGACCTCGTCGTAGGCCTTCAGGGCCTCGTCGACGTTACCCTGGGCCTTGAGGATCTGGGCCCGCAGGCCGTAGACCTCCAGGTTGCCGGGGTCGGCCTTGTGCAACTCGTCCAGGGTCTGCAGGGCCCGGTCGTAGTTCTTCTCGGCGGCCTCCAGGCGGACCATGCTCAGCAGCGCCATGTTCCTGCGGTTGGCCCGATTGGCCATGATGGTGGTGGGGTCCTGTCCCTCGGGCACCGGCTCGTCGGCCAGGGCCAGGATCTTCTCCAGCAGGGCCCGGGCCTCGGGACTGCGCCCCTGGTCGATCCGCAGCTCGGCCAGCTCCTGCAGGGCAAAGGCGTAGTTGGCGTCACTCTTGATGGCGCGATCCAGGTATTCCTGGGCCTGGCTCCAGGCCTGCTCGCGGGTCATCTGCGGAGTCGGCGAGGCCTGGGGACTGGCGGCCGGGCTCGGCGGTGGGGCCGGGGGCGCATCCTGGGAACGCAGGGTCTCGGCCTTCAGCCTCCAATAGTGACCCAGGTTGGCCAGGGCGACCGGATCATTCGGGCTGCTGCCGACCTCGCGCGCCCAGCGGTCGATCTCGACCTGCAGCTCATCCTGCTGCGTGGCCTGGGCCGCCTGGGGATTCTGGGCGTCCCCGCCGCTGTTGAAGCACATGACACCCGACGTCATGGCAAAGACCAGGACGAGGAACCAGACGCCGACCTGGATCATGATCTGCCGCCGGCGTTCCTGCGGCGAAATGCGCCGTTCCGTCTGCTCGCCCTCGATGTCGGGCAGGGGACGGCGGCGTTGGTAACTGGTGGACTTGCGTCGGGCAGGCATGGAGTCGGCTCCTGGTACAGAGGGGTGTGCGCACGGTCACGCAGATGAACCCCGACCTCCATGGCCGGGATTGGGGGCCTGCATTCTGCGGCAGCGCAACAGTTCCTTCAACGCCCCGGAGGTTCTGCAGGCCTGGGAACGCCCTGGGAACCCGCGGCCGTCTCGGGATCAGCCCTCGATCAGGAAATCGTGCATGGCCTCGGATTCGATCACCTCGTCGCCCAGATGCTCGCGGAGTCGGCGAATGGCGCGGCTGTGCATCTGCGAGATGCGCTGCTTGGAGACTCCCAGGATCCGGGAGATCTTCTCGAACGTGACGCCTTCGAAGTAATGCATCCGGACCAGCAACTGCTCGCGTTCATTCAGGAAATCCAAGGCCAGGCGCAGGCGATTGCGCTGTTCCTCGAAATCGATGTGCTGAGCAGGGTCGAAGACCTGCTGGTCCTCGACCATGTCCAGGATCGTGGCGTCCGAGTCGTCCCCCGCCGTAAGGGGCTGGTCCAGCGAAAGCAGATAGATGCAGCCCAGGCTGGCGATGAGGTCGTAGACCTCGTGGGCGCTCATCTTCAGCTCGTCGGCCAGTTCCGTCTCGGTCGGTTGACGGCCGCTGAGCAGGGTGAACCGGTCGATGGCTTTCTGCAGCGCGCGGGCCTTGCCCCGGGTCCGCTCGGGCAGCCAGTCCATCCGCCGCAGGCCGTTGTAGACGGCCCCCCGGACGACCGGGGTGGCGTAGGTCTCGAACTTGAATCCCCGGGAAAGGTCAAAGCCCTCGACGGCCCGGATCAGGCCGAAGAGACCGTCCGCGACGAGGTCATCCAGGTCGGTTCCCGGGCGCAACTTGCGCAGGATCCGCAAGGCCAGGTGGCGGACCAGCGGGATGTAATGCTCCACCAACCGGGACTGCAGGTCCGGGTCCTTGGTGGCCTTGTACTGCGCCCAGAGGGCCTTCAGGCGTTCCGCTTTGTCCACTCGGGCCCCTCCCGGGGCTGCTCGGGGTTCTTCGTAGGGTGACCAGGGGAAGGCCCGGACAA
This sequence comes from uncultured Burkholderiales bacterium, assembly GCA_964595195.1. Taxonomy (GTDB): domain Bacteria; phylum Vulcanimicrobiota; class Xenobia; order Xenobiales; family Xenobiaceae; genus CAZQPM01. The sequence goes on from CAZQPM010000337.1 coordinate 2,273, forward strand.
CAAACGCGCCGGCTCGCCGGCGCGCGAAACCACCGGTCCACCCCGGGGACCCACGCTGCGCAGGATCAGAGGTTCTGCTGCTTCATCTGCTGGAACAGGAGGTTGGCCAGACCGACGCCGCCCTCCTGGGACCAATTCTTGGCCCGCTCTTCGTCCAGCATCCCCTGGAACATCTCTTCGCTCTGTCCACCACCCATCATTCCGCTGGAGCCCGCAGACTTGCGCATCTGGGCGAACATCTGGGTCAGGAAAAGGGTTTCGAACTGCTTGCAGGCTTCCTGGAGCTTGGCCTCATCCTGGGCCTGCGAGGGAGCCGAGGACGTTGCGGCCTTGGGAAGCGGTTCGGGAGTAAAGCCTTCGATCTGCATACCATCCTCCAACAGGGGGGGCGAGCACCCCCCCGGGGAGGCGGGACCTCACGGAACCGCCTCCCCGGGGAAGGGGAGCGGGAACTAGCCGCGCTGCAACTGGTTGGTCATACGCATCATCTCGTCAGCCGCCTGCACACCCTTCTGGTTCATCTCGAAGGCGCGCTGGGCCTGGACGATGGAGATCATCTCCTCGACCACGTTGATGTTGGACTTCTCCAGGTGCCCCTGAGCCAGGGAGCCCATGCCGTTCTGGCCCGGGACATCCTCGGTGCGGGCGCCGGCCACGGGGGTCTCGACGTAGAGGTTGCCACCGATGGCCTGCAGTCCGGCCGGGTTCAGGAAGCGGGTCAGACGGAGCTGACCGACCTTCTCGGCCTGGCCGTCCCCATTGATGCGGACTCCGAAGATCTCGCCGTTGGGGCGGACCTCGATGTTCGTCACGTCCTTCGGAACCGAAACCCCCAAGGGCTGACCCGAACCGGTGACGATCTGCTGGGACTCGCCATCATACTTGAAGGCGCCGTCGCGGGTGTAGGCCGCACTGCCATCCGGCAGGGTCACGCGGAAGAAGCCTTCGCCCTGGATGGCCACGTCGTAGGGGTTGCTGGTCTTCTGCAGGGAGCCCTGAGAGAACTGACGCTGCGTGGAGGCAGCCCGCACGCCCATACCGATCTGCGTCCCGGAAGTGGCCTCGGTGCCGGGATCCTGCATCGTCGCGTAGAGCAGGTCCTGGAAGTCGACGCGGGACTTCTTGAAGCCCGTCGACTGATAGTTGGCGAGGTTGTTGGAGATGTTGTCCATGTTGAGCTGCTGGGCCATCATTCCCGAGGCCGCAGTGTAGAGGGCGCGCATCATGGCGGTTTGTTTCCTCCTACCTTCTTTGATTCTGGACTATCTAGCGAACCCGACCGAGGTCGTTCACGGTCTTCTGCAGGCGCTGGTCGTGAGCCTGGAGGACCTTCTGGTTGGCCTCGTAGTTCCGCGTGATCGTGATCATGTCGACCATCTCGTTGATGGCATTGACGTTGGCCTGCTCGAGGTAGCCCTGCTTGAGCTGGAAGTTGGTCGTCGCCGACACCCCGCCCTGGGCAGCGAACTGGTTGTCGCCCGTGCGCTTCATCTGCCGGGTGTCGTCGAAGACCGTGACCAGGAGCCGATCCACGGGCTTGCCATCACAGGAGATGATGCCATCGTTGCTGACCTGGAAGTTGCTGCCGGTCAGCTTGACCGGGCCGCGGTGCCCCATCACGAAGGAGCCGTCGGGAGTGACCAGGTGGCCGCTGGTGGACAGCCGGAAGCTGCCCGCGCGGGTGAAGCGGATCCCATCCTGCGACTGGATGGCGAAGAAGCCACGGCCGTTGTCATCCAGAGCCATGTCGAAGGGATTCCCGGTCTCCTTCAGGGAGCCCTGGGAACTGTGGGTCACGGAACTGGTACCCAGCCTGCCGTGGACCTCCATCCCGGGAGCCGTGGCGATCTCGTAGGAGGACTGCTGCATGCCATCCATCCCACCGATCTCACGGTTCAGGATATCCGTGAACGACGAGATGGTGATGCTCTCCTTGCGGTAGCCTGTCGTGCTCACGTTGGCCAGGTTGTTCGTGATGATGTCCTGCTTGGCCGACAAGGTCATCATCCCCTGCGTGGCCATCTTCATCCCATCCAGCATCGGTACACCTCCAGCAATCTGA
>CAZQPM010000338.1:0-4327 GCA_964595195.1 uncultured Burkholderiales bacterium
AATGCTGGTGGAATACTTCGGCCACTCCTGCTTCGCGCTGACCGACGGCCAGGGGCGCCGGGTGATCCTGGACCCCTACGATCCGACGGTGGGCTACGGAGCACCGCGCCGACCGGCTGACCTGACCCTGGTCAGCCACGCCCACTTCGACCACGACCACGTGGCGGCCGTGCCCGGCCGGACGCAGGTGGTCCGCGGCGCGGGCCGGCGCAGCTTCGAGGGGATCACCCTGGAGGGCTTCCTGGCCGACCATGATAGCCTGGCAGGGGCGCAGTTGGGCCACGTCACGGTGTTCCGCCTGGAGATGGACGGCCGGGTGGTGGTCCACCTGTCGGACCTCGGCGGACCCCTACCCCAAGGCCTGAAGCGTGCGCTGGGGCGGCCCGACCTGTTGCTGGTCCCCTGCGGAGGCGCGGGGTACACCCTGGGCCCCGCCGAGGCCGCCGCCCTGGTCCGCGAGATGCGACCCCGCCGCGTCATCCCGATGCACTACCGCACTCCCGTGCTGAATCGCGCCCGGCTCCCGGACCTGGTGGGCGTGGAGCCCTTCCTGGAAGAATTCGGCGTCGGACACCTGCGCCAGTCATCCCTGGAACTGGGGGACCTGGGGCCCGAGGAGCCCGAGGTCCTGGCCCTCAGCCACATGTTCTGAGCGGGCTGAAGGACGCGGCCGGACCCACCGTCCGCACGGGGCCGTGGCTACCGGGTGCGCCGGCGGGCCTCCATCGGGCTGCTACCCCGGCGCCAGGGGCCCGGAGTTCTCGCCCTTCAGGGGTTCCAGGATATGCGAGAACTCCTCGACGAAACGCTCGGGGCTGATGCAGCAGACGGCCGCCATCTGGCGGAGCCGCTCGCGAGACTCGAAGTCCTGGCGGTTCAGGCGGATCATGTATTCCCGGGCGATGCGGAAGGACAGCGAACTGCAGTCCACGTAGCGGATGCGGGTCCGGCGGGTCACCGGATCGATCAGGTCAGCGAAGCGCAGGGGGACGATCCGGTCGCCCTGCAGGGTGATCAGGGCGTTGGTGCCCCCGTTCTCCAGGAACTCCACGGCCCCATATCCCAGGTTCCGGGTGTAGTCCACGTCGAAGGCCGTGGGGTCCACGCAGCGCAGTTCGTAGCCCAGCTCCTGGTCCACGATGCGCAGGTTGATGCCGAACTCGGCCAGGCGGCGGCGGATGGCGAACTTCAGGATGTCCGAGAAGTTCAGTTCACCCAGGTGCAGTTGTCCGTATTCGTCGCGTTCCAGGACCTCGAACTTGGAGAGGAACCGGGACAGCTCCTCATGGGGGATGACCTCCAGGAACCCCTCGGCCACGATGGCCACCCCGTGCTGGCGCCCTTCGGTCAGGCGCTTGATGATCGAACCCACGATGGTGTCCACGACCAGGCTCAACGAGATGCGGCCCATGAACTCCTCGGGGATCAGCGTCAGGGTGGCCCCGGCGGACTTGCCGATGCCCAGGGCCAGATGCCCGGCCTTGCGCCCCATGGCCACCACGACGAACCAGCGCCCGGTGACCCGGGCGTCCTGATAGTAGGTGGAGACGATGCGGCTGCCCTCGGCCCGGGCCGTCTCGAAGCCGAAGGTGGAGATGCCGGCCGGCAGCGGCAGGTCGTTGTCGATCGTCTTGGGGACGTGGGCAAACTTCAGATCGTGGCCCATGTGCCGGGAATACTCGGATATCCGGGTGGCCGAGTAGGCCGTGTCGTCGCCGCCGATGGTGACCAGGTGCGTGATCTCCAGCTCCCGCAGCGTCTCGACGGTGCTGCGCAGCAGACGCTCGTCCTTGGTCGGATTGGCCCGGGAGGTGCGCAGGAGACTGCCGCCGTGCAGGTGGATCCGGCTGATCTTGGGGATGCTCAGGAACTCGATCTTCTTCTCGCCCTGCATCAGGTGCAGGTAGCCGTCGTAGATCCCGATCACCGAGTGCCCCCGCTTGATGGCCTCGATGGTGACCGAGCTGATGACCGAGTTGATGCCCGGGGCCGGCCCCCCTCCGACGAGGATTCCGTACTTGCGCACCGGTTCGCCTCTCTTCCTGACGCCCGCCGGAGGGGTCGAAACGGCACCAGCGGAGCCCGTCAACCCGCGGGAGTTCGTATCCGGTCAGGGATCCCCTGCCAGGGCTCCAGCGCGCGCTTCCACGCCCGGCCGGCGTGGACATCGCCCTCCGGGTCTGCTAGGATCCCGAACCGTGAGCGACCGCGAAGGCTACACCCCTGGCGAGGCAGCCTACAGGTTCGAGCGGATGCAGAGCCGGCGCCTGGTCCACTCGCTGGTCAGCCTGTTCTCCAGCCGCCCCGATCCGTCGCTGCTCTCCTTCGAGCAGGTCCAGACCCTGCTGCGCTCGACCACCGGCGTCTCGCGGGGCACCCGGATGATCCCCATCTCGCACATTGTCGGCAGCGTCGGGCGCTATCGGGACTTCGACCGCGCCTTCCTGCCCCTGAACCCGGCCTCCGAGGAGCGCTGGAAGCGGATCGACGTGGCCATGCACGCGCCCCAGGGCCTGCCCCCCATCGACGTCTACCAGGTCGGCGAGGTCTACTTCGTCAAGGACGGCAACCACCGGGTCTCGGTGGCCCGGGCCAACGGTCTGGACCAGATCGAGGCCCGCATCTACGAGGTGCCCACCCGGGTTCCGCTGACCCCCGACGTGGACGTCGACGACCTGATCCTCAAGGCGGAGTACGCCCGGTTCCAGGAAGAGACCGGACTGGACGAGTCGCGCCCGCAGGCCTCACTGGAGTTGACCGAACCGGGGCGCTACGAGCAGTTGTTGGAACACATCGGGGTGCACCGTTACTACCTGGGTCTGGAGCGCCACACCGAGGTCTCCTTGCCCGAGGCTGCCGCCAGTTGGTTCGATCACGTCTACCTGCCGGTCCTCAAGGCCGTCCGCCGCAGCCGGGTCCTCGACGAGTTTCCCGACCGCACCGAGGCCGACCTCTACCTGTGGGTGGCCTGGCACCGCGAGAGGCTCAAGGAGCAGTACGGCCAGCAACCCCCGGACCAGGAGGTGGCCGCCGGACTGGCCCGGCGCTTCAGTGAACGTCCCCTGGCCCGCTTCCTGAAGATGCTGCGCCGAATCCTCAAAGCGGCCCTGGCGGCGGCCTCGGAGGGTCCCGAGCCTCCCGAAGCCTCCGGCTCCTCCGAAGGGCCCCGGGGGTCTTGAACCGTCGCCTGCGTCTGGCCATGACCGCGGCCCACGGTGGCTACGGCTCGGAACGCCTTCCCCTGGGCGGCGCCGCGGCCATCTTCGAGCGCCTGTGCGAGGCCTGGGCCGGCCACCCGGACCTGGACCTGACGTTGCTGGCCCCGGGGCCCGGGGTCCACGGAGGCCTGCGCTACCTGCGAGTGGACGTGCTGGAGGGCCGCCCCCCCTCCTCCCTTTCCGAACTGGCCTACGCCCGCTTCTGCCGGCGCTTTGAAGACGGCCTGACAGCAGCCCTGGTCCGTGAGCGGCCCGACGTCGTCCTGGTGCACGACATCTCCGAGGGTCCGGACTTCGGGGCCCTGAGGCAGCAGGGGATCCCCTGCGTGCCGATCCTCCACGTGGACGTGGTGGACTATTTCTGCCGCATGTATTTGCGCGAGGCCGTCTCGCCCCAGCGCGCCGAGGCCTTCATGAGGTGCCTGCGCCCCTGGCCGGTGGTCCCCGACCTCGTGCGCCTGGTCTTCGACAAGCAGGCCCGGGCCGTCACCTGCTGCCCCCACCTGGTGGTACCCTCGGAGGGGATGGCCGCGATCCTGCAGGAGACCTACCCGGACCTGCGCGCGGGGCAGGTCCGGGTGATCCCCTGGGGCTCCCCTGAACGGCAACCGCCCGCCGGGGAGGTGGCCCGCGCCCGCCGCGACCTGCAGGCCCGGCTGGAGTTGTCGCCTGAGGCCCCGGTCCTGGTGACCCTCTCCCGCATCTCTCCCGAGAAGGGCCAGGATCTGCTGCTGCAGGCCCTGGCCGTGGGCCAGGAGCGGGGCCAGCTCCCTGCCGGCCTGACCCTCCTGATCTGCGGGGAGGCCGCCTACATGCGGGGTCCGGGTTTCCTGGCCCGCCTGCACCGTCTGGCCCGAGACCTCGACCAGGTCCGGATCCTGTTCCCGGGACACCTGGGGGGGGCCGCCAAACGGGCCGCCCTGGAGCGGGCCGACCTCTTCGTCTCGGTCAGCCGTCACGAGAGCTACGGGCTGACCACGATGGAGGCCCTGGGCGCGGGCACCCCCGTCCTGGCCGTGGACACTCCGGGAGCCCGCCAGGCCCTGGATCCGACCTGTGGCCGGATCCTCCCCCGGGAGGGGAACCTGCCCGAGGCGCTGTGGCAGGCC
>CAZQPM010000339.1:0-4325 GCA_964595195.1 uncultured Burkholderiales bacterium
CTGAGGACCGCAAAGAACCGGGAGTTGTAGCTGCCGAAGATCTGGGGCATGAAGCGTCCATCCGGGAAAGGATACCGTCCCTGGCCTGGAGGCCTCGCACGGGCAGGAGGCCGACTCCTGCAGGGGGAGGATTCTCCCCTGACTCGCCAAACCCCCTGCCAACGACCCGCCGGCTTGCCGGTTTCCTGGAGAAAGACCATGTGTTGGACAACGCTTCTGGCCATCCCCGCCCTGGCTGTGACTGGCCTGGAACTCCTGGCCAGGACCCTGGGCGACGCCCACGTGCGCCTGGCCCAGGAGAAGCTGGAGGATCCCCGAGTCGACTACCCCGACGAGCAGCACGCCCGCCTGCGCTTCCGGGTGCCCCTGCGCAACACCGGCAGCCAGCAGGGTCTGGTCATCGACGCCGAGGCCCGGCTGCAGCCGGCCGGCCCCCGCTACAGCGACCTGCAGCCGGTGGTGCGGCTGATCGATCCCTCCCATCCCCGGCGGGATGGTTACTGGGAGGCTGCCATCGTGCCCGCCGGGGCCGAGATGCCCCTGGAGGTGGAAATCTGGCTGACCGCCGCGCAGGGAGCCCGCCAGGCCGTGGCCGCCCTGGGCGAATTCCGGGTGGACATCCTCTTCAAGTACTACTGCAGGACCCCCCTGAAGTACTGCCGGGAGGAGCTCCTCCTGGAGGCCACCGAGTTCCGCGAAGTCCCGGCCGGAGAGGATCTCCCCGTGGAGTTGGAGCCTCCCACCCGCCCCCTGGCGCCGGACAGCCGGGTCCACCCCCTGCGCACCCACCTCTTGCGTCCCGGTGAGGACGTCGTTGAGGTCACCGCCCGCTACCTCGAGGGCGTGGCCCGGCCGGGCGACATCGTGGCCCTGGCCGAGAGCGCGGTGGCGATCATGCAGGGCCGCCTGGCCTACTGTGAGGACATCCGGCCCCGCTACCTGGCCTGCCGCCTGAACCGGATCTTCGGGATGAACTCCTCTTTGTCGTCGGTCTATGCCCTGGAGATGGCCTTCCGGGAGGTGGGAACCGCCCGCATCCTGATGGCCACGGCGGCCGCCCTGGTCGGTCGGATGCTGGGCCGCCACGGGGACTTCTACCGGGTCGCCGGGCGACGGGTCGCCGTCATCGACGATTGCACCGGGACCCTGCCCCCCTTCGACAAGCACGTGGTCCTGGCTCCGGCCCGGTCCCAGCAGATCGTGGAGGAGATCCGCCAGAAGACCGGGATCGACGCCACCATCGTGGACGCCAACGACCTGGGCAAGGTGGACGTCCTGGCCCTCTCCGACCCCAGCCGCCGGGCCGAGGTCGAGGAGGCCCTGCGCCCCAACCCCCAGGGCAACGCGGGCGAGATGACCCCCCTGGTCCTGATCCGGGGGACTCGGGAAGCGGAACCGGCCTGATGCCCGCCCTGCACCTGGTGGGCGAGCCGGTGGTCCGCAACCTGGAGACCCGCCTGGCCCTCTACGTCGACAGGTTGGCGGCCCGCGGGTGCGTGCCCACCCTGGCCATCGTCGACGCCACGGGAGAGGAGGCCTCGGCCCGCTTTGCCAGGGCCAAGACCCGGGCCTGCGCCCGATTGGGCCTGGCCAGTCGGCTCGTCAGCCTGCCCCCGGTGGGGGCTGCCGAGGAACTGCTGCAGACCCTGGAGGAACTGGGACGGGACCCCGAGATCCACGGCATCCTCCTGGAGAGCCCCCTGCCGGCCGCCTACCGATCCCTGGACGCCGCCGGCCGGTTGCCTCCAACCAAGGACGTCGAAGGCCTGCACCCCTACAACCTGGGCCGCCTCTTCGCCGGCCGCCCGGGCTTCATCCCGGCCACGGCAGCCGCCTGCCTGGAGATGCTGCTGCACTATCGCATCCCGGTCCAGGGCCGACACGCCGTGGTGGTCGGTCGCAGCACGGTCGTGGGCCGTCCGGTGGCCATGCTGCTCTTGAAGGAGAACGCCACCGTCACCCTGTGCCATTCCCGGACCCGGGACCTGGCCGAACACACGCGCCGGGCCGAGATCCTGGTGGTGGCGGCCGGCCAACCGGGCCTGGTCACCGCCTCGATGGTGGCTCCCGGTGCCGTGGTCCTGGACGTCGGCACCAACGTCGGCGCGGACGGAGGGGTCGTCGGAGACGTGGACTTCGCCGGAGTCGAAACGGTGGCCTCGGCGCTGACCCCGGCCCTGGGAGGCCTGGGCCCGGTCACCACCGCCCTGCTGCTGGAGCAGACGGTGCTGGCGGCGGCGCGCCAGCACCAGCCCTGGACGGAGGGGGGCGCCCTCCGGGAGGGCCCGGATTCTCAGCCCTGACCGGGTGGGTAGGAGTCCGCCTGGTTCTCCGAGGTCTGGGGAGCCTCCAGGGCCTCGTCCAGGGTGAGGTAGATCTCGAAGAGCCTGCCCAGACCCGTCAGTTTCAGGACGCGTTGGACCTGAGGGCGACTGGTGACCAGGCGCAGGCGGCCGGTCTGCTCGCGCAGACGCTTGCGCGACCAGACCAGGAAGCCCAGACCCGTCGAGTCGATGGCATCCACCAACGAAAGATCGTAGACCAGGTCCACCACGCCGCCCTGGATCTGCTCTTCAATAAAGGCCTTCAGCGTGGGAACTCCCGCGATGTCGACCTCGCCGACCAGGGTCAGGACCTGGGCTGGCCCGCGGACTTCCACGCGGTATTCGAGGTTCGAGGATGCCATGCCGCCTCCGAATGCTTCTCTGGGGGACATTCTGAATCCGGGGCGGTCGCTCCTCCAGGTCCGAGGGCAGGATCCCGGACGGCGGGCGCAAAGAGTGCCCCGGGCCTGGCGCGCTGCCGCCGAGGTCCCGATCCTTGGAGGAAGTTGGAAGCCATCCGCCCCCATGGCCAAGAAACCCCCGGTTGAAGAACGGCTGCTGTTGGAGGTCGGGCAACTCGCCCGACGCTGCCCGGTCGAGGGGTTCCCCTTCCAGGACACATCCCAGCTCGACCCCCTGGAGGTGACCGCAGGCCAGCCCCGAGCCATGGCGGCCCTGGAGTTCGGGCTGGACAGCCGCAGCGCAGGCTTCAACGTCTACATCTCGGGCCACCCGGGCACCGGCCGGCAGAGCACGGCCCTCTCCCTTCTGCAGGCTCGAGCCCGCACCGAGTCGGTCCCCCCCGACCGGGTCTACGTCCACAACTTCAAGAACCCGGACGAACCCCGCTGCCTGGATCTGCCCTCGGGGACGGCGCGCGCCACCGCCCGCCTGGTGGACGAGCAACTGAACCGGATCCGCCAGGAACTGCCCAGTCTCTTCGAGAGCCAGGCCTTCGAGACCCGACGCCAGGGCCTGCTCAGCCGCTTCGAGGCCGAGCGCAATCGCATCCTGGAAAGCCTCCAGGCCGAGGCCGGGCGGCGCAACTTCCGGGTCCAGTTCGCGGAGGGCGCCGTGGTGACGGTTCCCCTGGTGGACGGCGAGCCCCTGAGGCGTGACCAGTTCTCCCACCTGGAGGAGGAGCGCAAGCGCGCCCTGGCCGAGGAGTCCGAGACCCTGCAGGCCACCATCCTGACGGCCGTCAACGATCTGCGGCGCACCGAATCGGAGACGCGCCGGGGCGTGCAGGGCCTGGAGAGGGAGATGGCCCGGGAGTTCCTGGAGGGAGCGCTGCGCGACCTGCGGGAACGGATCGATACCCCGGTCCTCCTGGAACACCTCCAGGAGGTGCAGGAGGACATCCTCGACCGCCTGGACGACTTCCGGCACGAACGCGACGAGCACTCGCTCCTGGCGCTGACCCTGCACGGCCGGCCGACCTCGCCGGTGGAACGCTACCGCCTGAACCTCTTCGTCACCCAGGAGGACGCCGGGGGGGCTCCGGTGGTCTACGAGACGAACCCCACCTACTACAACCTCTTCGGGGGCCTCGAATACCGGCCCCACAACGGCAACCTGGTCACGGACTTCACGATGATCCGGGCGGGGGCCGTGCACCGGGCCCACGGCGGCTACCTGCTGCTGCAGGCGCGCGACGTGCTGAGCAACCCCTTCTCGTGGGACGCCCTGAAGAGGATGATCCGCAGCGGTCGGGCCCGGGTCGAGAACCTGGGAGAGCAGTTCCGCCTGATCCCGGTCGCCACCCTCAAACCCCAGGCCCCGACCGTGGAGGTCAAGATCGTCCTGATCGGGTCTCCCCTGCTCCACCACCTGCTGCTTTCCCTGGATGAGGACTTCCGCAAGTTCTTCAAGATCAAAGCCGATTTCGACGACGAGATGGCCCGGACGCCCGAGACCGAGCTGCTCTATGCCCGCTTCCTGGCCGGCCGGGCTCGGGAGGACGGTCTTCTGCCGTTTGCGGCCTAGGCCGTTGCCTCGGTG
>CAZQPM010000340.1:0-4319 GCA_964595195.1 uncultured Burkholderiales bacterium
CAGGTGAGGCCGTCGTCGCCAGACGAGTGGTCCAGCAGCATGGGCAGGGAGAGGCCGAAGACCTCCGGCGCCTTCAGGGGGCCTTCGACCGGCGCCGGCCGGGGGCCACCGTCGAAGTAGTCCGTCAGCAGGCACAGGTGGGAGGATGGAAGCCGATCCGGCTCGGGGACGTGTGCCCACTGAAGTCCGGGCGACGTGCTCTTGCCCGTGGAGCGGAAGAGGCGCATCTCCTCCTCGGTCAACGGCTGGTTCTTGCGCCGGGCCAGGGCCAACTGGTCCAGGTAGCGTCCCGGCTGCGCGTCCTTGTGCTGGGCGCAAAGCCGCAGGTCGAGTCGAGGCTTCAGGCCATGGGCAGGGTCCAGCTGGCTGCGCACCCCCATGAGAGTCCGCGTCAGGAAGGACCCGTCGCCGGGTTCGAGAGCGTTCACCTGCAGGGTCTCCACGTAGGGATGGGCGTCCAGGAAGTCCAGCACCCGGTCCTTCAGGAGCCCGGCCGTCAACGAGGCGACCACGGACCGGTCGCCCCGCAACTTCAAAGCGTGGAGCACGTCAGCAATCCTCTGCTGGGAGTCGCGCGCGCCCAAGGGGGTGAAGATGGCCCAGTAGAGGCCGATCCCGTCGGCGTAGGCCCAGAGGCCTTCCCGAGCCGAGGCCAGGAAGGCGGGGAAGAGGTGGGGACTCAGCCGCTCGATGTCCTCCGGAGGTGCCGCCGCGCGCCGCTCGACCGTGCGACGGCGTCCCAGTTCCTGGGACCAGTGGATCAGCAGGGTGCCGTAGCCCAGCAGCCAGAGCAGGCGCAGGGGATGGGTCGGCGCCACCAGGCGCGAGTGCACCTCGCCGTGGGCGTCGAGCAAGGTCACGCAGTCCAGGGCCAAGGCTGTGGTCAGGGCCTCGCGATCGTCCTCCTGGCAAAGCAAGTCCAGGAGCGCCGCATAGCTCCGGGCGTAGTCCCAGATCTCGGCCTCATGGGACGAGAGTTCCAGGGCTTCCACCAACAGCGGAAGTCTGACGGACTGGTCCTTCGACTGCAGCTCCTCGCGGAACCTCCGGAAGAGCTTCGCCCGGGCCATGAGGAAAACGCTCCAGGCCTTGCCGGTGGGCGGTGCCCCCGCGACGGGGACGAACTCCTCGACCGAGCCGTCCGGCCGCAGGGTGCCCTGGAAGATACCCAGCTCGGAACCGCCCGAAAGGCTCCGCTCTTCGAGCTGCGCAAGCAGCGCCGGTACCTCCAGCCGCCGGCGGAGCCGGTCCAGGTGAACCTCCACCACCTCCCCACGCAGGGACAGGGTTGGCGTCAGAAGCGCCCCTCCGGAGCGGACGTGCTCGAGGGTAAGGTCCCAGCGGCTCCGGACCGGCTGGGCCGAGGTGTCGGCCGCTCGCCTTTCGGGCACCTGTGAGGCGGAAAGCATGAAGTCCTCGGTCTCGAGGGGCTTCAGATCGTCCCGACCCACCGCGGTGACGCACAGGCGGACCGTCATCTCCTGACCCAGTTCCTGGAGGCGTTCGCGGGGCACATGCCACTTCTGGACGCCGCCCTTGACCCCGCGGTGCGAGGTGTACTCCTCCAGCAGGGGCTCGTCCCCTTCCGCCGGGAGCAGTTGAACGCAGTATTCCACGGCTCCGCGCGGCAGGGTCGGAGGCGAGGTCTTCCAGCGGACCTCCAGGGTGTCGTTGGGCGACTCGTCGGCCAGGGAGAAGAAGAGGCCGTGCTCCGGATGCTCGTCCAGGCCGCTCCACTTGTAGGGCTTCTGGCTGCTCTGGCGCCAGGGCTGGAGCTCCATCGACTCCAGCCGGTCCATGTCCGTTTCCTTCTGCCAGCGGTCGAAGGTGAACTCCCGGGCGTGCAGTCTTGGCAGCCATTCGTCCAGGGCGAAGAGGGAAGAGGCCTCCTCCAGGACCTTGGCCACGCCCGCCTCGACCTCGGCGTCCTTGAGTTTGAGGCGCCGCACCCTCTCGGAGTGGCTGACGTGCGTCCCCCGTTCCATCTTCATCAGGTCCCGGACCAGGCTCGCGTTGGCGGCCAGGCGCTCTTCCGCCAACTCGCGGTCCGGGATCAGGCCGAGCAGGTGCAGGTGCTCCCCACCCGCCTCCCAACTGGGCGAAGAACGCAGGGCATCGAAATACTCGATCTCGCGCCGGTAGAACCGCTCGGCTGCACCTTGCCTGGGCCTGGCGACCTGGCAGGCCTTCCAGGCGGCCGCTTCCAGCTTCCGGTCGACGCCACGCAGGTCGTTGCGCAGGGCAGTCCGGAGGCGATGGAAGACTTCGGGTTCCTGCAGGACCTCGGCCACGTCGTAGACCCCCTGCAGCCCTGCGCCCGCCTCGTCCCGAATGATCAGGAAGAAGCTTCGGCGGGCCAGGTCCTCCCTCAGATCCACAGCGCGGTCCGCCGTGATCGCCCCGGCCCTTCGGTGGGGGTCGCCGACAACGTAGACTCCCCAGGCATCCCCGAAGGCGCGCTGGAGCGGCTGCCTCAGGGCCTCCTGCTCCTCCGCCCGCAGGAAATCCAGGACCACCACGGTCCCCGCATTGCGGTTGCGGCGTTCCCGGGCCAGGGTCTGGGCAAGATCTTCAAACCAGCTCATCATCATCCTCCGGGACTGCCTGGAGCTTGACGGGATAGCGCCCCTGGACCCGCTGCATGGCCTCTGCGTCCGAGACGGCCTGGAACAGGCCCAACATCCTCAGCCGGTCCTTCAGGGCGTTCAGGTTGGCCTCGCGGAGCGAGGCGGGTCCCCCGTAGGGGTCCAGTTGGGGGGGAAGCTCATGGATGTAGATGCCGTAATCGTCCTTGAGATCCCGGAGGAACTCCCGAATCGAAGGGCGGTAGCTCTGGACAGGGCTCTTTCGGCGCAAGGTCAGCGTGTGGACCAGGGCCTCGAGGACCGTGTCGGAAAGGCAATATCGGTTGGCCTCGCGCCGGGCGCCAAGGTTCAGGACGCCGAAGGCGGTGTTACCCCCTGCGATTCCCGGGTAGAACTTCGTAACAATGCGTTCCCCCAGGGTTTCCTGCAAGGCGAGCAGCACCGAGACCCAGCGGTCGAAGGGCTCGGCGTCCGGCTCGACCGTGCCCTCCAGCAGGCCGCGGACGCTCTCCTCCGGCTCCTCCCCGGCAGCCTCGTAGGCCTCGTTGAGGTCCGAGAGGCGGGTCTCGGAAACGATCTGGAGCCGATCTGACCTCCGCAAGTCGGCCAGGAAGGTCAAGTAGGCGAGAATGTCTTTGGCCGGGTCCGGGATGTCTTCCCTTCGGACCCTGAGCGCCTTCTGGTGGTCGTCCAGCATCTTCGCCAGCCACCGGAAGCCCAGGTGCGCGCGCAGGTAGCGGTGCAACAGTTCCGCGTGGCTGAGATACGAGCGTTCGGCAGCTTCCCGCACCACGGGCGAACGCCCATCGGTGCAATCCATGAAAATCGCCGCATCCCTGGGGTAGGGGCGAGTCGTCGGCTTTCCCTCATAGAGGGAAAGGACCGCCTGGGCGTGCCCCAACAGGAAGGGGGCCAGGTTCAGACAGCTCAAGGCCCCCAGGAAGTCCAGCAGGACGGAGGGCGGAGCGCTGAACCCATAGGCCCGCAGCAGGACCGAGAAGTCCTCGCGCAGGCGCCGGAGCTGCGCCGGGTTGACGGACTGGAAGGTGGGAATCCTGCCCGACTCCCCCTTCTGCTCCGGAGGTGCGTGTCGCATCGTCTGGGCCAGGCGCACGCAGAGGAGCACATCGGGGTCCAACCCCACCTCCTCCAGGTAGGCATCCTTAGTGAGGTCGTTCAGATCCGGAATCCTCAAGCCCTGGCCGAAGACCCGGTAGAGCAGGTTCTCCTCGGGCGGGCGTCGGATGGCGAAGGGGCCCTTCCCCTGTAACCCATCCTGGCTGCCCGGACCGGCGAGCGTGCTGACCAGAAGTTCGGGAATTCCCCGCAGGTTGGCGGCAGAGGTAGGAAGGTCGATCCAGGAGGTCAGGGCGTGCAGGGGCTGCACCCGCAGGACGGGATCGTCGGGGTCTCCTGAACTGCGCAGCGTGTCCAGAATGCCCGAAGCCAGCCAGTCGGCCAGGATGTCCTGTCCGGCTTCCGAGTCGAAGCCGACCAGGACATTCCTGGCAATCTCCCTGAACCGGGACGCCACCTTCCGCGGGGTCGGGCGGCCACCAGACCCCTCCTCGCCATAGGTCTGCAGCCAGTTCCCTTTGCCCCGCCGTCGGTTGTAGCGAAAAAGGTATAGCACGGTGGGCCAGATCATGGACATCTGGACGTTATTGAAATCCACGGGCAGCAAGGTCTCGCACCCAACGCCAACGATCCGGCGCAAGTGGCCCTTCAGTTCCT
>CAZQPM010000341.1:0-4281 GCA_964595195.1 uncultured Burkholderiales bacterium
TCCTGCTGACGGAGCTGCTGGTACTGGCCGATCTGCTGGTTGTACTGCTGGGTCTTGCTGGCGTCGTCGCCCATCTTGAAGAGCGAGCCGATCCCGCCACCCAGGCTGCCGCCGATGCCAGCGCCGATCGCGGTGCCGATGCCCGGGCAGATGATGGTGCCGATGACGGCGCCGGCGATGCCGCCAAGGATCCCGCCGATTCCAGGGGCCGCCTGGGCCAGCTTGTTGCGCTCGGGGGGCATCGGCGGGGGGGTCGACTGCAGGCCATACATGTTCATCGCGGGTTCTCCTTCGCGTTGGCTTTCGGGTGGATCATCACTCGTTGTTGCGGGATCGACTAGGTCGGGATTGTTAAATTTTCTGGATCACGGGCCGTCCTGGGAATCACCCCTGTTCCCGAGCCTTCTTCAGTTCGTCACGGTTCAGGTGGGCCAGGAGGATCTCCTTGAGAAGCTCCAGCAGTTCCCGGTCGTCCCGCTTGCGGGCTCCCTTGGTCACCTGCAGGAAGCGGACGTCGAAGCTCTTGGGGATCTCCTCGAAGCCCGCCTTGTGCTGGCACAGCACGTGCGCCAGCAGGACCCGGGCGGTGCGGCTGTTGCCATCCTCGAAGGGGTGGATGTAGAGGAACTCGTTGTACAGGAAGGCTGCCAGGGCCAGGACCTCGGGCAGGTTGGATGCCGTCGGACTGCGCCGGGCGTATTCGGCGGCCATCTTCTCCAGTTGGGTCGGGATGGTCTTGGGGGCGGCGGTCCGGAAATAGGGGTTGTTGGTGACCTGGACCGCGCTGGTGCGCAGGACCCCGGCGAACTCCGAACCCTGCATCAGCATCCCGTGGTAATCCCGGATCCTCTCCACGTCCAGGGGGCGCCGGGCCAGGACGTTCTGGTGCATCGCCTGCAGGGCCTGAGCAAAGCGGCGGCCGACCTCGGGGTCGAAGAGATCCTGGTTCTCCGGAACCAGGTCGTAGCGGATGATGCGCTGGACCTGGGAGGGGCGGTAGTTGGGGGAAGGATGGCCGGTGGGGAAGAGCAGGCGGTTGGCCCGCGAGATCTGCTCGAGGTCCTTGCGGTGGAGAGCCAGCAGTTTCTCGCCGATCACCGCGTCCAGACGCATCTTCCTGCCGAAGAGTCGGCGCACGGGCCGCACGTTCAGGTACTGACAGATCTGGTCCAGGAAGGGATTCTTCACCATCCGGCCAGCGAAGGGTTCATAGCGGAAGGCCAGCACCAGACCATCCTCCAGCAGGCGACCCAGGATGGGGCGCGGAAGGCCTCCGGGCCGCAGGTCGTCGGCTGTGAAGTAGTCCAACTCGTAGGTCTGCCGGACGAAATCGACGACCTCGTCCGACATGTAGGCGTTGTAGTCGTACTCATAGGCCAGGGCGAAGGTCAGGGCTCCGAAGAGAAGGTCGGCCCGGGGCCCGGGGGCTCGCAGGAAGTCCTGCCCCTGACGCGCCAGGAGGCCCTCGGCCACCAGGCGGTCCAGGAGGGTCTGGATCGTGCCCACCTCGGCCCACAGCGACCGGGCCAGGGCCTCGGCGGTGATGGACCTCCTGCCGGCGACCGACAGGAAGACGTCCTGCCAGGTCGGGGTCTGGGTCTGGGTGGGGGGCTGGCTCACCCCGACGATTGCGCCCGGGTCATCAGCATGACCTCGATCTTGCCGAAGCGGACCCTGGTTCCCGGGGCGATGGTCTCGGCCCCGCCGATGCGGCGGTCGCGGACCCAGGTCCCGTTCGTGCTGCGCAGGTCCTCTACCTCATACCCCGAGCCCCTCGTATTCTTCTTGATCCTGGCGTGGTAGTTGGAAACCGAGGAATCGTTGAAGGACCAGTCGTTGTCGGTTGCGCGGCCGACCCGGATGGGGTCGCGTTCCATGGGCAGCAGGCGGCCGGCCGCGTCGATGAAGGCCATGCTCACGCCTTCGGGCAGCCGGGGAAGAACCGAGAAGGGCACCACCTTCTCGCCGCGGCGCAGCACGACCGCGGCGATGACTCCGACCACCCCGAGGCCGACGAGCACGGCGATCAGGTAACCCACCCAGGAACTGCCCCCCGACCCGCCGGACCGGTCCGAGCCGCCTTCAACCGGGGCTTCACCGCCCTCCAGGACCCTGACCGAGGCGGCGGCCCCCGAGGTCTTGGCCAGATCGAATCCGAAGGCCCCGGCCAGGCTGCTGGGAACGGCGGTCCGGGCGGCGTCGTTTCCTGCGCTGTTGCGCGACAGGGCCACGCCGATCACCTCGTCGGAGTTCAGGGCCACCACGGGCGCGCCGGTGCTCTCATCGGGCAGCGGGGAATCGAAGCTCAGTTGCAGGACCGTCCCCCCGGGCCGGTTCAGGACGGTGCCGATCTTCCCTGGGCGCGTCAGCGTGGTCATGGCCGTGGCCAGCGTGCCCTCGCGCTGCGGGGAGGCCGTCAGCATGACGATGGACTCCTCGGGCCGGATCAGGTCCGAGTCGCCCAGTTTGACGGCAGGCAGATCCGGGACGGCCAACTGCAGCAGGGCCAGGTTCGCCTCGGGCGCGAACTTCAGAAGGTGGGCCATGACCAGGCCGTGCTGGGGGACCAGGGCGTGGATTCGGGAGGCCCCCTTGACGCCTTCGAAACTGGTCAGGGCCAGGGCCTGGGGACCGCTCTTGACAACGAAGGCCGTCGCGTCCCGGACCGTATCGCCGACCTCAACCTGCAGCAGGAGCACCGCCTTGTGGGCGCTGGTCTCCTGCTCTGGCGGCGTGGCCTGGCTGGTCCCTGTCGGAACCGGGCTGGCGCCCTGGCGCGGCCGGCCACCCTGCTGGGCGTGACCCGCTCCGCAGCAGACCAGTAGCCAGAAGGCCAGGAACAGGGTGACACGCATTCGCATCCCGAGCACACCTCGCGGAGGATCGGCCCCTGGCAGCAGCGTCACCCTTGATCGGGTCGAGGGTCCGCACCACGCCTCTGTCAGGGCACCTTGGTCTATTCGCAAGCGACCGCCGCCGGATCCTCCAGGCTGGGAATCCTTCAATCGGGCCGGTTCGGTTCGCCGTGTCGGGGACCGCGCCCCCACACGCAGGAGATGCTTTGTGACCGGAGCCCAGGCTCCTTCCTGGGCACTGGCATGTTCGGATCGGAGCAGGGGCCCCAGGGCGTGGCGGCGAAGGCACGGTGCCGGTCTTGGCCAGTCCTGGACGGGCCCGGCCGGTCTCGGAGAGTGTAGCGTATTGGAACCCACCGCCTGGACAGGCACCCCCCTCGCGCGAACCGTCGTGTTCATGGTCTTCGCAGTCATGGCTGCGACGGCTGGGGATATCCTCATGTCCCAGGCCATGCGCGCCCTGGGCGAGGTCCGGATCACCAGCCTGATCGGCTTGTGGAGGACGGGAGTCCGAGTCTTCACGACCGGCAGGATCTGGGCGGCCATCTCCATGATGGCGACCTTCTTCTTCCTGTGGCTCTCGGTCCTGTCCTGGGCCGACCTGTCCCTGGCCCTACCGATGACGGCCCTGACCTATGTGCTCAATGCGGCCCTGGCCGGTCCCCTCCTGGGTGAGCGCGTGTCCCCCCTGCGGTGGATCGGTACCCTGCTGATCTTCGCAGGGGTGGTCGCGGTGACCTGGAGCGGCACCGCCTCAGCCCCGCAGGCGGCCGTCAGCCCGGCGTCGGTGCCCTGAAGGTCGGGAGCCGGCAGGTGCTGATGAAGTCCGCGTGTCCTTTCCCCTGTCCGGTACCGCCGAGGTCCTCCTACCATGCCGTCTGAATCCCTGCCCTATCCTCCCCGCGTCCAGCCCATCCGGGTATCCCGCACCGCTCGCCTGTTGATGGGCCTGGCCGACCTGGCCTGGAGCCACCCCGTGGCGATCCTGGTCGTGGGCACGATCCTGTGCGTGGTCAGCGTCCTGTATACCTGGAACCATCTGGCCTTCGATGCCGACCGCGCCAATCTGATCCGCCGTTCCGCCGAACTGCAGGCCAACCAGGACCGCTACATCCAGCAGTTCCCGAAGGCCGAGGACATGGTGGTGGTCGTCGAGGGAGGAGACCCGGACGACCGCAAGGCCTTCGTGGACGATCTGGCGGATCTGCTTCGGGCCGAACCCCAGACCTTCCGGGACGTCTTCGAGAAGGTGGAGTTGTCCTTCCTCAGGACTCACGCCCTGCACTACCTGGACGTCGGAACGCTGAAGGAACTCGGTCGGCAACTGGCGCAAGCCCGCCCCCTTCTGGGGTCGTTGGCCTCATCGACGAACATGGTGGGGTTGCTGGACAGCTTCGGAGGGAACCCCGGGGGCGCTTCACTGGCC
>CAZQPM010000342.1:0-4265 GCA_964595195.1 uncultured Burkholderiales bacterium
TGCATGAGCCTCTCCTCGGAAGGACCCGAACCTCCCGAGCCGCCTTCTTGAGTGGGACATGTTTGGGTCGACGGCGAAGGAATCCTCCACCATGAGGAATCGATTCCGCCGCGCCGCGGCATCCCTGGGCCTGGTCTTCCTGCTACTCCTCGCTCCCCCACCGGCGTGCGCTCAACCGGAGCTGCCCACGCCCGACACCGGGGCCGCGCCCGACACCCAGGCCGCCCCGAAACCCGACCTCGGCGTGCTCCTGCTGGATGACCGCTGGATCTGGGAGGCGCGCCGCCAGGAACGCTGGTCGTCGCCTCGACTGCCAGGCCTGGTGACCGACTGGAAGGCCCTGCTGGCCCCCGAGGTGGCCGGGCACCTGACCCCGGAACAACAGGCGCTCCTGCTCTCGGACCCCCGCCGCCTGCTGGCCTCCCGCCACAGCGCGGCGCTCTTCCGCCCCCACCGACTCCTGCTGATCGGTCCCGAAGTCCGGGGCAGGGTGTCCAGCCTCCAGGTCGACCTGCTCAGCGGTGCCCGTCAGCCCCTGGAGGCCCCCTCGGGCCTGAAGCAGGAGAAGGCTCGCGAGGTCCTGACCCGCCAGTGCCTGGAGGGAAGGGGGCCCGAACCGGTCCCGGTGGTGGCCAACCCCGAGAGCCGCCTCTTCCATCACCCCCAGGCCGCCCACCTCTCGCCCCGAGCCGAGTCGCTGAACCTCCCCGATCGCTCCCAGGCCGAGAAGCAGGGTTACCGCCCCTGCCCGATCTGCTTCCCCGAGGCCAATCGCCTGGTCCAACAGGACGAGACCGAACGCGAACTGGCGCGCTACGCGGCCTCCATGGTGGAGAACCGCTATCGGGTCTCCCAGGACGCGGAGGAACAGCGCCGCGTGAAGCAGGTGGGGGAGCGCCTGATGGAGGCCAACCACATCGAGGACCGGGGCTACCGCATCCTGGTCCTGGATTCCGACGACCTGAACGCCTTCTCGGCACCCACCGGCCCCCTCTACATCACCTCGGGCCTGCTGCGGGTCCTGGAAAGCCCGGACGAGTTGGCGGCCGTCCTGGCCCACGAGCTGGGGCACGCCGAGCGCCACCACATGCTCCAGCAGTACAACCGCAGCCGGTGGTCCGGCATGCTGGGCAGCATCCTGGGCTACGCGACCCGGTCCTACTGGGGACGGGTCGCCGGCAACGTCCTGTCCGACACCTGGACCAACGGATACTCCAGGGATTTCGAGCTGGAAGCGGACCGGGAGGCCGTGCTGCTCACCTACGCAGCGGGCTACCGCTCCGAGGACTTCATCCTGACCCTCACCAAACTGGCCGAATTCTCCCGGCAGATGGGCGAATTCCAGGGGCCCGACTGGTTCCGGACCCACCCCTCCTCCGAGGGTCGGGTCCGCCAGATCCGCGAGGTCCTGCAGAAGCTGGCTCCCCTGGAACAGCGGGCCAGTGCCCTGCAGACCGCCAGGGACGGCGAACTGGCCGCCTTCCTGCGCCGGCGGGCCCGGGAATACCTGGAGTCCCCCGGCCAGGTCCAGGCGTTCCTGGACGCCTATGAGCAACTGAGGTTTCCCCAGGACCCCGAGGTTCCCACCGAGGCTCCTCCGCAGGAGAGTCCTCCCGCGGCCACCCCCGCGACCCCGCCTCCCCCTGCAGAGGTCCTGCCGCCCCAGGTTCCCTCGGGCTCGCTCCAGACAGACGCCTGAAGCGCGGCGGAGGAGAACCCTCCACCTGCAAGAACATGCCGTGAACCCATCCAGGGGGACTTGCCTCAAAGATTGGGTCATGCCACGCAGGAGGACGGAAGAATGCTTCAGGGCGAACCGATCACCCTCGAATACAAGATGAGCCCGGGCGAGGTGCTCAAGTATCGCACCAGGGTCGACTCCGATCAGAGCCTCCGAGAAGAGGGCCAACCCGAACAGAGCAACCGCTCGGTCCTGGAAATGACGATGGAGCAGAAGGTGACCGAGGTCAAGGGCGACCTCTCCACCGTCGAGGTGACGATCCAGGATGGGAAGATCCATCGCGAGGGCGAGGTTGCGGACCTCCCGGCCGCGGGCCAGACGATCGGCATCACCATGAAGCGGAACGGCGACATCGTGAAGACCAGCGTCGACTTCCCCTTCTCACAGCCCGCCTTCCCGGAAAGGACGCTGAGGGTCGGAGAGAAGTGGACCGGCGACAGCAAGATGGACATCCCCCGGATGGACGCCGAGGGCAACCAGACCGGTTCGAAGCAGGTCTCCCTGACCTATCACTACACCCTGGCCGGTTTCGAGCGCATCGCCGGTTACGACGTGGCGATCATCCAGGTGGAGTGCCCCAAGACCAGCATCGAGATCGATGCCAACGTGGTCCAGAGCATCGTGGCCACCGGGAAGACCTGCTTCGCCCATCGGGAGGGTCGACTGATCCGCTCGAACGTCGAGACGAACACCCGGATCACGGCCCCGGGGGCTGAGGTCAGCACCCACATCAAGGTCTCCGTCGACCTGGTGGACACCCCTCCGCCGGCCAGCTCCGGTCCTTCCGTCGGCGCGGGAGACGAGCACTTCATCATCGGCGCCTGAGCGCCACCGGGTTTCCCGGGAGGAGGGCGGCGGGAGTTCTCCCGCCGCCCTCCTCCATTGTCGGATGGACGGTCTTCGGATGGTCCTCACCCGGATTCAGGGTGCGACGAAGATGGCCTCCCGAGGTCGGGTACCTGCGGGCAGTTGCACCCGATCGACAACCTGATTGTCGTGCAGGCCCAGCACCACCAACTGGCCCGCCGTCTCGCAGCACACGAAGACGAACTGGCCGTCACTCGACAGGGCCAGTCCCGCCGCCCCGGCACCCACTGGGATCCCACTGGACTCCCCCGTCTGGAGGTCGAGGGCAGCGATCTCACCCTTGTCGGACAACGAGACGAGTGCGCCCCCCCCCGTGGGGACCACGTCGCAGGGACCTCCAGGCAGCGTCAGATGCCGCACCTGCCGGGCCGTAGGCGTCCCCTCAGCCGGAACCACGGCCACCTGATTCCCATCGTAGAGCGCCACCAGGACCTGGTCGGCGGCGACGGCCAGGCCGCGCGGGCCCAGACCGACGGGAACCTCTCCCTCCAGGCGCCCACTGTCCCCGTCGACCCACTGCAACGAACCGCGCCCGAGGTTGCTGACGAAGAGTCGCCGGCCCCGCCAGGCCAGGGCCGTGGGTTGCCCACCTACGGAGACCCGGCGCAGCTCCCCGCCTTCCAAGGGCGTCAACAGCACCTCCCCGCCGGAGGGACTGGCCGCGGCCAGCAGACGCCCGTCCGGATCCACGGCGACGTCCGAGCACCCCTGCCCCACGTAGATCCGCCGGACCTCCTCGAGGTCGGGCAGGCGCAGGACCTCCAGATGGGGCCTGCCCAACAGGGCCACGGCCAGGAGATGGCGACCGATGGCCATACCCCCGGGTCCCCCGGGCATGGGCACCGTGCCCAGGAACCGGGCACGCGAGGGGTCCACCGACCCCAACACCCCGCCCTGCAGGTCACTGACCAGCACCCGGGGTTCCGGCGGCGGCGCCCCCTGGGGACGACACGCTGGAAGGATGAACAGGGCGGCCAGGGCCACCAGGGCCACCAATAGTATTGAACGCACAGCCACCCGTTCCGCGTGGACGCCCGCCGGTCCTGTGCCTCAGCGCAGCAACTGATCGATGATCGGCTGCAGGAACTCATCGCGACGGCCCTGGGGCATGCACTCCAGGGTGTCGAACATCTGGTCCACCAGCAGCAACTGCTTGCGGCGCTGCAGGTCCAGCATCCGACTGACCAGGGTCTTGACCTGGCCACGCTCGGGTTCGGGCGAGGCCAGGACCCTGGCCAGCTCGACCCGAGCCGACTGCAGGTCGATCTGCAGCCCCTTGAGTTGAGGAGCGAAGCGGCTCTTGACCGCCTGGGGGTCCTCCTGGCCGCGTTGGGCCAGGCCGTCGGCGGCCGACTCCTGGAAGGCCGAATCCTGGGCGATCGAGGGTGCCGCCACCAGGAGCAGTGCCAGGAGGGCGGTCACGAATCCAACCAGCAAGCGTCTCATGCGAACCTCCGCACTATCTGGGATCTCCGGTTGGGGAAGATCCCGCCGAGGACAGGGCCTCCTCCAGGATCTCGGTCGAGAAGGGCCCCTCGACCTCCGCAAAGCCCGGCAGTTCCGAGGTGGCCTCGGTTGCCGGCGCCATGGCCAGTTCGGCCACGTTCCGGGAGATCTCCAGGGACGCGGTGATCCCGGTGGGGCGGACGGGCTCTGC
>CAZQPM010000343.1:0-4265 GCA_964595195.1 uncultured Burkholderiales bacterium
CGAGACCGTCTTCTTCGGAAACGAGCACTTCAAGGGGAAGAGCGAGCCCGTCGCGGTCTGGGAGGTCGTTCGCGAGGTCAGCCCTCCAGCGGCCGGGTCGCCCTGAGCCGGCGCCTGCGGGCCACCTCGACCACGAAGCGTCGGCGATAGGCCTGGAAGGCCACGGTGCCCACGTCGTGCACCAGTTGATGGTTCACTCCCGCCCCCACCAGGCTGCCGACCAGGGCCACGGCCTGGGCCGTCTTGCGCCGGACCAGGCCGGCAGCCAGATGCCGTGAAAGGGTCTGCAGGCCCTTGGCCAGGGCCAGGCGCTCGAGATCCTGGAGCGGCGTCCCCGAGCGGATCATGTCCTGCAGGGTGGCCAGCTCCTGGAAGCCGACCCGGCGCCGCTCGTCCTCCAGGAAGTGCCCCAGATCCAGGATCTTCATCATGTGCGCCTCCTCATAGAGGTCCCGCACGGGAAAGCCGTAGCCCACGGCGATCTCCTGGATGCAGCGGTAGAGCAGGGTATACAAGGCCGGCACGTCCGCCAGGAGGCCGACCAGACCCGCCGCGCCGGCCGCCGCCCCCTGCAAGGCCGCCGCCCGGCGATGGAAGGCCAGGATCTCCCGGGCGACCTCGTCCAGGTCCCGGACGCCGGCCCGGAAGATCTGGTCGGGTTCGGTTCCCACGTCCCGGCCGATCCGGGCGCTGATGCGGTCCAGGAGGGCCTGGGAGGAGAAGGTCAGGACCGAGGTCCGGCGCACGCTGGACAGGGCCCCGTGGATGGCCTCTGCCAGGGCCGTCCTGAAGGACTCCGGGATCCTTCCGAAGGCGCGGTCGAAGGGAACCCCGACCAGCTTCAGGGCCCGGCTCAGGGTGCCGGCGGGCGCGCGGGTCCAGGCCTCGACCTCGTCGAGGACCTCCCGCTCGGCAGGCTCAAGATGCGCTCGGAGGTCCGCCATGGAAGGGGTCTTCCCTCCCCGCGGAGGGGCCCCTGCCCGGACGGGGGTGCCGAAATGTTTCGGGAACTGGTGGCCCGCCCGGCAGGTTCCGGCGACCCCACTGGCCAAGAAGCCCTGGGCATCCCCGACAAGGAGGCTGGATGGCAAGATACCTGGTCTACACGGCACCGAGTCGGGGGCACCTGTATCCGCTGGTTCCCACCCTGGAGGTCCTGCTCTCGCGGGGCCACGACGTGTTCGTGCGCACGGCCTCCGCAGAGGTGAAGAACCTGCTGGAGATCGGCTGCGAGGCCCGGCCCCTGGCCGACTCGGTCGAGTTCCTCATCCGCAACGACTGGCAGCACTTCGCCGCCGAGGACGCCCTGCGCAGCCTGCTGCTCTACATGGTCGAGCGGGGTGAGGCCGAAGCCGAGGATCTGGCCCTGGCCATGGACATGCACCAGCCGGACTTCCTGCTGGTGGACATCCACTGCTTCGGCGCCCTGGCCCGGGCCCAGGTTTCCGGCCTGCCCTGGGGCTCCTGGTCGGCCACCCTGCTGCCCTTCCCCGCCGCAGGGATCCCTCCCTTCGGCTTGGGACTCCCCCGAACCTCAGGGGCCTTGGGCGCCATGAAGAACTGGGGTAAGGGGAATACCGTCCAGAAGACCTACGACCAGGCCCTGCCCCAACTCAACGCCCTGCGCCAGAACCTGGGGGCGCCTCCCCTGGCCCGCCTGCTGGACTGGCCCACCACCCCGCCCCGCCTGCTCTACTACACCGCTGAACCCTTCGAATACCCCCGGACCTGGCCGGACTCCGTCTGGTTGCTGGGCCCGGGGAACTGGGAGCCCTTCCCTCCCCTGACCGACCTGGAGGAGGATGCCAGGCCCCTGGTGGTGGTCAGTTGCTGCACCGAGTTCCAGAACGACGGGCACCTCGTCAGCATGGCCCTGGAGGGCCTGGCCCGCGAGAACATGCGGGTGGTGGTCACCACGGCCTCGGTCGACCCCGAGGGCTTCTCGCCACCGCGGAATGCCCGGGTGGTGCGCTTTGCGGCCCACGGTCCCCTGGTCGAGAAGGCCGCCTGCGTGGTCTGCCCCGGCGGCATGGGTCTGGTCCAGAAGGCCCTTTCGGCCGGCGTCCCGGTGCTGGCCGTCCCCTTCGGACGGGACCAGATCGAGGTCGCCCAGCGCGTGGAAGGGCTTCGCGCCGGAGTCAGCCTGCCGGCCTCCAAGATGACCCCGGAGCTGCTGCGCCAGGGCGTCCACAAGGCGATCAACTGCCGCCGGGGGGCCATCGAGGTCCAACTGGCCTTCCAGGCCGGTGGCGGAGCCAACGCCGCCGCCAAGATCCTGGAGGACGCCCTGGGGCCCAGGCCGTCTAGGTGACCGGGTCGGGCGTCCCCAGGTAGCGACGCAGCATGTCCAGGGCGGCCTGGGAAGCCTTCTGGCCGGCCAGATCCGGCGCCGCCGCCAGGGGCAGGTCCTGACCCAGGCTCTCCCGGCCGTGGCTGAGGGCCGCGGCGGACCACGCCCTTTCCCCATTGCGACGGACCTCCCCCACGATCAAGGCCAGACCCGCGCCGCTCTCCAGGCGCAGTCGCTCGGCAGCCGCCAGGGCACTGCGCGGGTCCACCGGCCAGGGGCTCAGGCCCAGAAGGCCCGACTCCTGCAATTCCGCCGGACCGCTGACCAGGCCCAGGCGCAGGGGGGCACGGGCTTGCAGCAGGCGCGCGGCCACCAGCCCGGCGCTGCCAACCTCGCCGACGGCCAGGTCCAGACCCCGTTCCCGCAGCCGGAGGGCCACCACCTGCTCCAGGCCCTCGCCAGCCTCGGAGTAGAGGGCTTCTCCCAACTCCCCACGCAGGACTGCACAGAATCCGTCCAGGCGCTCGACGGGCAGGTCACCCGGGCCCTGGGCAGCCAGACGGATCTCCAGGTCCAGCGGGGTGAAGTTGATGGTCACCTGGACCTCCGGGAACTGGGAAGCCAGCGGTGCCATGCGGGCATCCAGCCCGGATTCGGTCAGGCCGGTGACCTTCAGCAGGCGGCGCACCACGCGCAGCGGCCCCGCAAGGCCCTGCAGCCGGGGAAGCAGGCTCTCCTCGACCATGGGCCGCATCTCGCGGGGGGGGCCGGGCAGCAGGGCCAGCCGTCGATCCTGCACCCGCAACCACAGCCCCGGGGCCGTGCCGACCGGATTGCGCAGGGGCTCTCCCCCCTCGGGCACCAGGGCCTGGCGCAGGTTGTTGTCGGGCATCGGGATTCCGCGCTCGGCGAATCGGCGACGCAGGTCCTCCGCCAGATCGGGGTCTGGTCGCAGGCGACAACCGGTGGCCGCGGCGGCGGCCTGCCGGGTCACGTCATCCTCGGTCGGCCCCAGCCCCCCCGTGCAGACCACCAGGTCCGCGCGCTCCAGGGCCTCGCGCAGGGCTGCGGTGAGCCCCTCCAGATCATCGCCGACGATGGTCTTGCGCCGGACGGCGAGGCCCAGTTCGTCGAAGCGGGCCGTCAGCCACAGGGAGTTGGTGTCGCTGCGGTCCGGGGTCAGAAGCTCCGAGCCGGTGGCCAGGATCTCGACGTGCACGGCGTTCAGGCGGGGCTGACGGCCAGGAACTCCACCCCGGGATTCTTCTCGGCGGTGTAGTTCAGGTCCCATTCGCTGGGGAACAGGACTACCGGGCGCTCGGCGTTGTCCACGGCCCGGCGGGCCAGGCGCGAGGGCTCGAACTTCTCCAGGGCCGTCTCCGAGCCCCGGATCCAGCGGGCCAGGCGATAGGACAAGGGCTCGAAGCGGGCCTCGACGCCGTAGTCGGTCTTCAGGCGGTGCTCGACGACCTCGAACTGCAGCCTTCCGACGGCTCCCATGATGGGCGTGCGCACGTGTTCGTCCGCCAGCCAGAAGACCTGGATGGCCCCTTCGCGCTGCAACTGCTCCAAGGCCTTGTTGAACTGCTTGCGCCGCGAGGGGTCGTCGACCATCACCCGCGAGAAGTGCTCGGGTGGGAACAGGGGAATCGGATCGTAGTGGACGTCGGCCGTCTCCACCAGGGTGTCGCCCAGGGTCAGTTCGCCCGAGTTCACCAGGCCCACCACGTCGCCCGGGAAGGCCTCGTCGACGGTCTCGCGCTCCTGGGCGAAGAGGCGCTGGGGGTAGGTCAGCCGGATCACCTCGCCCGTGCGCACGCAGTGCACCTTCATCCCGCGCTCGAAGCGACCGGTGCAGACCCTCAGGAAGGCGACCCGATCCCGGTGCCGGGGGTTCATGTCGGCCTGGATCTTGAAGACAAAGCCCGAGAAATCGGATTCTTCCGGAGCCCTCAGACCGCAGTCGCTGTTGCGG
>CAZQPM010000344.1:0-4251 GCA_964595195.1 uncultured Burkholderiales bacterium
GGCTCCCTGGCTGCCTCCCCAGCCAGGGGTACGCCGTCCCGTGGCCCCAGAAGCGCAGGGCCGTGAACGGCGCCTGCCACCGGGAACCCTGCCGGCGACCCTGGCCCTGCTGGTCCTGGCCCTGAGCCTGGCCCCGGCCCCCAGGCTGTTCCTCCGGGACGCGGCCGACGCGTGGAACGGCCGCATCCCTTGGGATGGCTCGGCGCGGCACTGGCGCCTCCGGCAACCGGAGCTGCATACGTCCCAGGCCGATCTGGCCGCCGCTGCGTGGTTGGCGGGGCGGGCGCGTCCGGGGCAGCGCTTCCTGTCCAACCGGTCGGATGGCACCCCCACGGGCCTCTTCGCCGATGCGGTCTTCGCCACCCTGTCGGGCGCCATGCCCGCCGGTCACGCCTTCCCGTCGGGCCGCCAGGACGCCCCCTGCGGGCCTCCGTTCCTGGCCGACCCACTGTCGCGGGCCTTCTGGGCCACGGGTCGCACCGAGTTGCTTCCCCCTGCGCACGTGGACTGGCTGCTGGTCGATCCTGAGCGCGCCGGCCCGGATCTCACCCGACACCTGCAGGCCGCCCCCGACCTGGTGCCCGGGCCGCTCTTCCGGGATCCGCTCGGCGAACGGCGCCAGCTCTTCATGGTCCGATCGGGTTCGGTCCCGGAGGACTCCGGCGCACCGGCCCGGCCGAGGGAGAGCCCTGCTGGAGGTGAACCGCTCTGAGCGGCAGGCTCTGGCCCTCGGCAGGGCGAATCCCCTTCGGCAGATTCGGAGGCCGACTACCAGAGGTCACGGGGGATGAAGTCGTCCATGCAGCACGGTGTCGACAGGTCCGAACGGCTGGAACGGATCGCTCTGCAGTACTTCCTCATCGCCTCCCTGTGGATCCTGACCAGCGACTATCTGCTGGGTTGGCTCTTCCCCCAGGCCTGGAAGCTGGGCAGCATCCTGAAGGGTCTGCTCTTCGTCTCGGTCACGGCCCTCATGCTGCACGTCCTGATCTGGCGAGGCGTGCAGCGCATGCGGGCCTACCACCACAGGACGCGGGCGGTTCTGGCGGCGGCCTCCGACGCCATCCTGGTCGTGGACGGCGCGGGCCGGATCCAGGAGACCAACGCGGCGGCTTCGGTTCTCTTCGGTCTGGGGCCGGGGGCCGGGACCGGAAGATCCGTCTGGGAACTGCTGCCGGAGGGCACCCCCGCGACCTGGGAGGATATCGGCCGGGTTGAGCCGGACCAGCGCGAGTTGGAGATGCTGCGGGCCGACGGCACCCCCTTCCCGGCCATCTGGAGGCTGCGCCGGTCCCAGGTGGGGCAGGTCGAGGTCCAGGTGGCCTTCATCGAGGACCTCACGGAGCGTCGCGCCCTGGAGAGGCAACTGGTGCAGGCCCAGAAGATGGAGTCGGTCGGCCGCCTGGCGGCCGGGGTGACGCATGATCTCAACAACCTCCTGAGCGTCATCCTGGGCTACGCCGAGTGCCTGGAAGACCATCTGCCGCCGGGGCACCCAGGGCGCCGGGACATGGAGGGCATCCTCAAGGCGGCCGGGGGAGCGGCCCTGCTGTCCCGCCGCCTGCTGACCTTCAGCCGCCAGCCTCGCTTCCATCAGGAGGTGTGCGACATCGGCGAACTGGTCTCGGGCCTGGAAGGCATGCTGCGGGGATTGGTGGGCGAGAACGTGGCGCTGGAACTGCGCAGTCCATCCGGGCAGTGCCTGGCAGCGGTGGACCCCAACCGACTCGAGCAGGTGGTCATCAACCTGGCGGTCAACTCGCGGGACGCCATGCCCCGGGGGGGACGCCTGCTGGTCGAGGTGACGCCCAGGACCCTGGCCGCCGGCGACCTGGCCGCCGAGCCGGGAGTCCAGCCGGGAGACTTCGTCCAGATTCGGGTGTCGGACACCGGCGAGGGCATGGACAGGAAGACGCTGGAGAGGATCTTCGACCCCTTCTTCACCACGAAGCCTGCCGGCTCGGGGACGGGTCTGGGCCTCTCGATGGTCTATGGCACGGTGCACCAGTCCGGGGGCGTGGTCCGCGTGGAGAGCCGACCGGGGCAGGGCACCGACTTCCGGGTTCTGCTGCCCCGGGTTGCCCGGACCCCTGGGGTCGAGTGCGATCCGGCGCGCGCCTGTCCGCCGGCCACCGTCCCCAACCGGACCGTCCTGGTGGTGGAGGACGACCCGGACCTGCGCAGCCTGGTGGCGCGGGTCCTGGAGAAGGCCGGGCACCGGGTCCTGCTGGCCGGCTCGGCCCTGGAAGCCCTGCGCCTGGGCGATGGCGGGTCGGAGCGCATCGACCTTCTGTTGACGGACGTCGGCCTCCCCGGAATCGATGGGCGCGAGCTGGCCCGGTTGTTCCTGGTGGACCGTCCGCAAACCCCGGTCCTGCTGATGTCCGCAAGTGTGGGAATGGACCGCGGGGATCAGGCGTGGACGTCCTCGGACCCGCCGATGCTCGAGAAGCCCTTCACGGCGAACGAACTGCGCGAGCACGTGGGCCGGGTCCTGGAGGGAGCCCGGGCCGTGGCTGGGGAGGAATCGGCCCCGGATCGAGAAGCAGGGGACCATGAGCACCAACATCCGGCAACTCCAACCCCAAGCACTCTGGAACCACTTCGCTGACCTTTCCGCCGTCCCCCGTGGCTCTCGCAAGGAGGAGCGGGCCTCGCGCTTCGCGGCCGACTTCGGCCGCAGCCTGGGCCTGGAGACGACCGTCGACCATCTGGGCAACGTCCTGATCCGCAAGCCGGCCAGTCCCGGCCATGAGAATCGACCTCCGGTGGTCCTGCAGGGTCACCTCGACATGGTCCACCAGAAGAACTCCGCCACGGTCTTCGACTTTGACACCGAGGGAATCCGGGCTCGCGTGGAGGGCGAGTGGGTGAAGGCCGAGGGGACCACCCTGGGCGCCGACAACGGGATCGGCGTGGCCGCGGCGATGGCGGTCCTGTCCTCCAAGGACCTGGTCCACCCGCCCCTGGAGGTTCTGCTGACCATCGATGAGGAGATGGGCATGACCGGCGCCAACGGACTTGCGCCCGGCACCCTGAAGGCGAAGCGCCTGTTGAATCTGGACTCGGAGGATGAGACCGAGTTGACCATCGGCTGCGCCGGGGGCCTGGACATCCTGGTCCGGGGAACCGCGGCCACGGAGGCGGTCCCCGCCGACCACGCCTTCCTGGAACTGAGCCTGAGCGGCCTGACGGGCGGCCACTCCGGGATGGACATCCACCGGGGCCGGGCCAACGCCAACAAACTGATGAACCGCCTGCTCTTCGCGGCGGCCGGGTCGCTGGGCGCGCGGGTCTCGTGGATCGACGGTGGGGGGCTGAGGAACGTGATCCCCCGCGAGTCGGTGGCTGTCGTGGCCGTGCCGCAGGGCTCGGTGGCGGGTCTGGAGGCCCTGGTCCGCGAGCACGAGGCTCTCTACAAAGAGGAGTATCGCCTGACCGACCCCGCGCTGAACCTGGGGTGCCGGGCGGCCGACCCTCAGCCGACCGTGCTGGAGGCCGGCTTCCAGAAGCGCCTGCTCAGCGCCGTCTACGCGGCCCTCAGCGGTATCTACCGGATGAGCCCGGCTGTTTCCGGCCTGGTTCAGACCTCCAACAACCTGGCGCGGGTCCTGGTCAAGGAGGGCCGCCTGCAGATCGACTGCCTCAGCCGCAGTTCGGTGGACACCGAGAAGCGCGACCTGGCCTGCGGCCTGCGCTCGCTCTTCGAGATGATGGGCGCCCAGGTCCACTTCGAGGGCGAGTATACGGGCTGGGATCCGGATCCCACCTCGGAGCTGTCCCGTCGGATGAGCGAGTTGTATGAGGAGCTCTTCGGCGAGAAGCCCAAGGTGCTGGCCTGCCACGCCGGGGTGGAGTGCGGGATCATCGGCTCGGGCCATCCCGGAATGGAGATGATCTCCTTCGGACCCAACATCCGGGGAGCCCACTCGCCCGACGAGACCGTGCAGATCGCCTCGGTGCAGCGTTTCTGGAAGTACCTGACCGTGGCCCTGGAACGGCTGTAGCCCCGTCAGGCCCGTCAGGCCAGGGGCTCAGGGGCCCGCGTTCCCGGGCAGGGGGCGCGGGCCTCCGGGCTTTGGGGGGGCGGGCGCGGCGGCACCGGCGGACCAAGAACGCCCCTGGTACAGCGCCTGCGGGATGCCCGCAGAGGGATGTGTCCCGCACAGCAGCCATTCGGTGCTTGCCGAGTCGGGATAGCAACTTCGGCGGACGCAGTTCGTTCGCCCCTAGGATTCTCTGCGACACAAA
>CAZQPM010000345.1:0-4241 GCA_964595195.1 uncultured Burkholderiales bacterium
GCAGGTGTCGAAGAGCTGACGGGGGCTGAGCACCAGATCCGTCATGCAGTACAGGGACCTCTCGTAGCGCTGCAGGTTGCGGGCCGTTCCCTCCAGGACGGCGCGTCGTTCCTCGGGGCCCAGGGTGCGCCAGTCGCGCCCGGACTCCAGGGAAAGCAGACGCCGTCCCATCTCGTCGGGACCCAGGCACCGGGTGACGGCCAGGGCCAGCAGTTCCGGGTCCTGCAGGACACCGTGCGCCAGATTGGTCAGAACGGCCGGTTGCAGGTCCGGGGTGGCCACCCCCGTCAGGACCAGCCCGGGACGCGGCAACCTGGTGCCGGGCAGGAAGGGAAGTCCTCCCTCCAGGGTGCGCAGGACCGCGTCCCAGGAGAAGGGCACCAACCGATCCCGCTCGCGCAGGTCGCCCCCCTGCTGACGGACCACGTCCTCCAGGCGATCCAGACGTGCGTTCAGGCCGTGGCTGGTGAACAGGTGGAAACCGAAGAGTCCCAGCGTCACGACCAGGAAGAAGGCCACCAGGCCGGTACTGGAGGACCCTCCCGGCCGATTGGGGATGACCTGTTCCTCGTTGCCCCGGGCCGACCAGGGTGGTGCCGAGGCACCTGCGGGTGCAGTGCCACCTCCCGGCATGGTGGCACCTCCGCGCAGACCGGACTCCTGCCCACCGCCGTCGCCCTGGGCCATCAGGGGGGCAGGTAGGAGAAGACCGAGGACCAGGGCCAACAGCAGGACCACGCCGACCCACCGGCCAGGAATGTCGAGAGAGCGGTTGCGGGCCACAGCAGGCCGGATCAGACTGGACAAGGGTCAACCTCGCGGAGGGTTGGGGGGCCGGCAGACCGGCCGGATTGGGACGGGCGATCTTGGACGGGCCTCCCGGCCAGTCCTTCCGGGGCCACCACGGCGCTCCCCGGCGCAACATACATATCAGAAGCCGGAGAGGGACTTCAAGCGCGGATTTTGTTCACCTCCAGTCAACAGACCTGGTGCCCGGGACGGATATACTAGAAGGGACATGATCACGACTTCGACTCCCCAGGGCACCGCGCTCCACTCCTGGCTGGCCCACAGCGCGTGGCAGGCCGTGCGGCCGATGACGGCCGACGGCGCACCGATCGAGGACCGCTTCACGGCCTCCCCCACGCCCCCGGAGCCCACCTGGGTCCAGGGGACGCTGGACCTGATGCCCGCGGCCGCGACCTTGCCCGGTGATGCCGCAGCCGCTGCCGTCCCGGGACCGGTCGGGGCCGCCCTGCGCCTGGTGCTGCTGGGGCCTCCGGGAAGCGGCAAGTCCACGCTGGGCCAGATCCTGGCCCGCGAGCGGGGGATCCCCCACATCTCGGTCGGCGACCTGGTCCGCCAGGAGATCGCCTCGGGTTCCGAGCGCGGAAGGGCCCTGGCGCAGCAGACCGAGGGGGGTGACCTGGCCTCTCCCGAGCTGGTCCGCGACCTGGTCCAGGACCGCCTGGGCCGAGAGGACGCCTCCCGGGGCTTCATCCTGGATGGCTACCCGCGTCAGCCCGAGCAACTGGCCGAGTTCCGGGAGTTGGACCAGGAATTGGGCTGGGACGGGGTCCAGGTGGTCGGACTGAAGGTCACCGAGGAGGAGGTCACCCGCCGCCTCGAGGGACGGGGCCGGGCCGACGACCGCCCCGAGGTGGTCCGCCACCGCATGGAGGTCTACCGTGAGGAGACCGAGCCCGTCATGAACTACTTCCGGGTCGTGGGCGAGTTCACCGACCTGGACGCCAGCGGTCCGGTGGACGTGGTCGCCGCCCGGCTCCGCGCGGTCATCTCCGGCACGTAGCCCGAAGGAGCCCACGCCGGGGCCTCAGGGCTGCTGGTGGCGATCGGCCCAGACCGGGTCCTCGTGCCTGCGCCACAGCAGGCCCTCACAGGTCTTCAGCCAGAAGCGGCAGAGGGCATCCAACTCGCGATCCCCGCGGGCGAAGCGACAACCTCCACCGCAGACCCGCCAGAAGGCGCAGCGTGGACAGCGCGGATGAACCTGGGCCGCCACGGTCGAAGTGCTCGGGCAGCTTGCCGGGGGCCGGACGCCGACCTCGACTCCCTGCATCCGTGAACCGCACGGGATGTGGCCACACCCGGCCAGTTTCCGTCCCTGCGCCAGGCGGGTCAACATCCCGTCGAGGGGATGCACCCGCACCCGGATGGGCACCCGGCTCTCGAAGTCCCGGACCGCGTCGGCCACAGCCAGGAAGTCCTCGCCCATGGCCTCCAACACGTGGTCGCGGTCCACCTGCCCGACGGGAGGAGGGAGGGGAACCAGCCGCATCGTCCGGAAGCGCATTCCCATGAAGAGGCGCTGGAAGGCCAGGGCCTGACCGGGCCGGCGGACCACGCCCACGGGCGCGCAGGACAGGCCCGCCGTCAGGGCCTGGGGAAGCCGGCGCAGGGCCTCGGCAGCCCGCTCGGCCAGGATCCCCTCGCCATCCGGAGTCTCGTGCAGGCAGACCACCGCCGAGGCTCCCAGACCGGCCAACCAACCGGCCCGCTCGGAATCCAGGAGCCAACCACCGGTCCGCACGGTGACCAGCAGGTCGGGGCGCAGCTCCCGGGCCCGCAGGACTGCGGCTTCCAGGGCCGCGGGGGCCAGCAGGGGCTCACCCCCGGAAAGGTCGAGGTGGACGGGACCGGTCGGCAGGCACTCCATGCAGGCGTCCACGGCCTGAACCGCCTCGGACACCTCCAGGGCACGGCGTTCCTCGGCCAGCGCTGCGCACACCGGACAGGAAGGGCTGCAGCCGTCCGTCAGGCGCAGGGTCAGGCGCGGAGGCTCGACCAGGGGCCCCTCGGATTCCTCCGGGGCACCCAGGGCCCGGCCCGCGACCTCCAGCATCCCGGCGGCGTAGAGTTCCTGGAGCAGGGCCTGGATCCCGGACTCCGCCAGGTTCGGATGGAGTTCGTGGATGCGCGCGGCGGGTTGGGGCCGTCCCAGGGTCCCGAAGAGCTTGAGCCGGTCCCCTTCCAACAGGACCGAGGCCCCACTCCGGGGAGCCAGCACCAGCCAGCGGTCTGCGCGCCGAAACGGCACGAGGTCCGCGGCACGGGCGATGAGCGACGGGTCGGTGGAGGAGAAGGGGGGCATCGCAGACCCCACGTTCTGCGCCGGCCAGGTCAGACCTGCAGGCCCGCCCCCGGAGGCGGCGAAATGGCGCGGCATGGGCCGCATCGATCTGAAGGTTGGCTACAGTTGCAACGACGCCTGCATCCACTGCGTGGTGGACGACTTCCGGGACATCCTGCGCGACACCGGCAGGCACCAGGACAAGAGCACCGAGGAGATCCTGGCCGAACTGGCCGACGCCCGCCCCCGAGGGGATGTGGTCGTGGTCACCGGCGGGGAACCCACCATCCGCCAGGACCTCCGGCAGATCCTGCGCTACGCCCGGGAGCTCGGCTTCGAGATCGTCATGCAGAGCAACGGCCGGGGCTTCAAGGACCCCGAACTGGTCGCCGACTGCGCCCGCATGGGGGGAATCACCTACTGCATCGCCCTGCACGGCCCTGGCCCGGAGATCCACGACCGGGTGACCACGCGCGCGGGTTCCTACGCCGAGACGGTGCAGGGGATCGCCAACCTGGTCCGCTCGGGGCAGGAGGTCACCGGCAAGGTCGTCCTGTCGCAATGGAACTTCGCGGCCCTTCCCGAGACCATCAGCCGCTTCATCGAGTTGGGCGTGCGCCATGTCAGCATCGCCTTCCCCCACGCGCAGGGCCGGGCCCGCAAGTTGTGGGACGAGGTGGTGCCTCGCTACCGGGACGTGGTGCCCTATCTGCACCAGGCCATCGACCGCCTGCAGGCCGTGGGCGGTTCTGCAGACTCCGAGACGCTCCTCTTCTGCCACATGGAGGGCTACGAACACACCATCACCGAGATCGGTCAGCAGTTGGAAGATTACGTGGAGATCAACCAGTACGGCAGCGATCGGGGTGTCGAGAACTGGTCCAACGTCCGCCTCCAGATCAAGGAGAAGTTCCCCCAGTGCCCGAGTTGCCGCTTCTTCCGGATCTGTGAGGGGCCCTGGAACGAGTATTCCCAGTTCTTCGGCGGCGAGGAGTTCGTGCCGATCCTGGGCCAGAGGATCCAGCACGTCCGGGAGATCCTGGATGGCAGCTTCCGACGCGAGTTTCCCCTGCTGGCCGACCTGCCTCTCTAGCAGCGCTCGGGCCCGGATCCGCCGTGGAGGTCCTGGTGCCCCGCCTCGCATCCGCAG
>CAZQPM010000346.1:0-4231 GCA_964595195.1 uncultured Burkholderiales bacterium
GCCAGCAGGTCCCGCTGCAGGCCCTCCTTCCCAAAGAAGGCCAGGAGGTCGTTGAGCACTTCGCGGGCCTTCTCGCCGTCGGCGATGGTGGTGCGGTAGGCCCGCAGGGCGCCGACGTGCTCGGACCACTCGCGACCCCGGCGAGCCTTGTCTTCCAGTGCTTGCTTGCGGGCCATCACCTCGGCCCGCCTGGCATCCAGGTCTGCTCCAGAGGCCTGTTGGTCCATGTCGGCCTGCGCCCCCCTAAGGCGGAACTTCGCCTGCTCGAACTCCTGCCGCTTGGCATCCAGTTCGCCCTGCTTGCGCCCCCAGGACTCGGCCCGGTGCAAGGCGGCCCGCTGCTCGCGAAGCCACGTCTCGCCTTTCTGAATGCGGGCCTGGATGGTCTGGATGTCTGCGCTGCGATCGGGGGCCGTGGCGACGGGCACCAGCGGGGCGATCTCCGCCAGTATGGCCTTATGTTCCGCCAGCAGGCCAGGGCGTTCCGCGGAGGTCATCGCGGGACAGGGGTAGTCGGCACGCAGAGGGCAGGTGCCCTTCCCGGCCAGGATGCGTTCCAGGCGCTCCAGGCTGGCCTTCAGTTCTCGTCCGCGGGCCTGGGCCCGGATGCGTCCGTCCTGTTCTGTCTGGGCCGCCTGGAGGCTGGCCTGCAGCTCCGCCAGCAGTCTTTCGGCGTTGGCGATCGCCGCTGCCTGGGCGGTGGCGTCGGGGCGCTGCTGCACCTCGGCATCCAGGCGGGCGACGTCCCTGGCCAGGCGCTCCTTCTCTGCGACCGCCCGCTCCAGGGATCGCCTGGCGGACTCCAGGCGGGTCTCCGCAGTCTGGACCGCGGCCCAATCCCGCTGCACCTGGTCCAACTCCTCCTGGGATGGAGGCTCCTCGGACTGAGGCCGCTTCTCCATCTCGGCCGCCAGGCGCTCCTGGGCGCTCTTGATGCTCTTATTGATGGCCGTGCGCTCCTTGTAGACCCGGTCATGAACCAGGCTGAAGTTGGCGGTCACGGGTCCGGCCATGATGCGCTCGGCGCGTTCGACCAGGGGTAGCCCATAGCGCTCGGCGCGCTCGGCCAGGGCCTGCTGGACCAGTTTGTCGGTGATGTGCAGGCCGAGCAGGTCATAGAGGACGGCGGTGCGGTCCTTCTCCTCCATCCCAAAGTAACGTCCGGCGCGCAGGGAGAGGCGGGCCCGGTCTCCCGAGCAACCCATGATCTCCTCGAGTCGGCGCTGGGACTCGGCCAAGGTCATCTGGCTGGGAGTCCCGGTTATCGCCAGGGCGTGCGGGATGCTGCGGGTGACGCTGTCTTCGCCAGGGGAGACCGCTGTAACCATGGCCCCGTCGGCCCCGTCGCGGACCAGGTCCGAGAGGCCATACCCCTGACGGTTGGTGTGGGTGGTGGCGCCGGATACCAGGAACTCGAGGGCGGCCTGGATGGAGGACTTTCCTGCCCCGTTCGGCCCGGTGACCAGGGTCACGGGGGCCAATGAGAGCACCAACTTATCGATGGATTGGAAGTTGTGGATGCGCAACTCCTGAATCTTCACGGCGCCCCTCCCATCACGTCGTCGTTCCACACGAGGGCAGCACTCAGGGCGCGGATGGCCTCGTGCAGGAACTGGCGGGTCTTCTCGCAGGGATATAGGATGTACGTGACATCACAGCTCAGCACCAGGCGAGCAGGACCATTGCCCTTCGGGCAATGGAACTCGGCCTGGGTGGGGTCGTAGACGGCGACTTCTTCCACGTGTTCCGACAGGATGTCGCCCAGTGCTCTAGAGTCGAACTCGATGTTCAACATTTGCTCGGTCTCCTTCCGTCGTGGTATCCTGGAGCCGAGCACTTGCTCGTCTCCTCTGGCCCCGGGGCGTCTCCCTCGGGGCCTTTCTCTTGTCAGGGGTAGAGGTGGGGCGCCCAGGGCGTGTAGGCCGGGGGCGGAGCGGGCTCGGTGCCCGCCAGGTGGGCGACCCAGAGGATGGCCCAACAGGCCAGGCGGACGGTGGGTGTGAAGGCTGCCAGGGCCAGGAGGTAGGCCGCCAACAGAGGCAGCCAGGCGTAGTCGCGCCACCAAGGCTTGTCGAGGTCGAGGCGGGTGTCGCCGTCCTCGTCGCCCCAGTGTGGGAGCGCTCTGGCGGGCTGCATCATCGCACCTCCATCCGGCCTACCTGGCCCTCGATGATGACATTGGCTCGCTGCTGGCGGCGCCGGACGTCGGCCTGGCCCTTGCAGTTGAGGCGGCCGGCCTCGCGGTGGGCAGCGAGGCTCGCGGCGTTCAGTCGGCGCAACTCGACGAGGATGCGCTCCAGCAGGCGATTAGTGCGGCGCTCCTGCTGGTGGAGCTTGGCGCGCTCGACGGCCAGGTCGTCCATCTCGGCATCGACCTGCTGGAGCATGTCGTGGAGGCGCTCTGCGTCCAGGTGGCGGGCGGTGCCGTCCTCGTTCAGGTCGGCCAGGTCGGCGAGCAGTTCGCTCGGCGGGGCGAACCCGTGGCGTTTGCGGCGTCGGAACTCAATAGGCATCGGCGTTTCCTCGTTGTATGTGCCACGGTCGGCACAGACTGCTACTGTGGGGGCGTGAGGTATGTCAGCGAGGCGGCAGGGGCCGGACCGGCCGGCGCAGGAGGCGTCTGGTCCAGGCCTGGCCCTGGCGCGGGGCCAGGTGGGTCGTCCAGCGGATGGCTCCGCTGGGGAGGCGCTCAGGGTGGGGCGCCGGACGCTCAGGGCGCGGCCGGACCGGGTCAGTCATCGGGTGTTGCTCCTGGCCCTGAGCCAGGAGTCCAGGTCTTGGGGCCGGACCCGCCACCGACAGTTGCGTCCGCTGCCCGACTTGTGGCCCTTGATGCTGCCCTCGCGCAGCCACTCAAGGACCGTGTCGATGTGGTAGCCGAGATATTCGGCCACTTCCCGGGTTGTCAGCAGTCGGAGGCGCGGCTGGATGGACACGGCTCAGGCCTCGCAGGCCCGGCACAGCCACTCGAAGCCGGGCCGGGACCAGGTCAGCGCCCGGCCGCAGCAGAGGCACAGGGCGTCGGGGGCAGGGGGGACGGTGTCGTGGCGCATCTCAGGCCTCCTCGCAGCGGACGATGTCATCCGCTGCTCCTGCGCGCTTCTCGGCCAGTTCCCGGCTGGTGTGCCAGGTCGGACGAGCGCCGTTCAGGTAGAACACCACGTGGGTGTAGGGGCGCGCCGTTCGGCGCAGTTCGTTGCGGCCGTCTCCGGCGCGGGCGACGAGAAGGCGGGTCTTCATGCTGCACCTCCGGGGGTGGAAGAGGTGCCCCCCTCGTCGAAGGGGCTGTCTGCGCCGCCAGGCATGCTTTCCCGGCGACCCGACGGCGCTACTTCAGACGTCGGCAACGACGAGGAGGGCGAAGAAGATGGACGAGTTAGTCCAGAAGATGGAGAAGTGGCTCGATGCCGAGCGCTTCCTGAAGGACGCAGACCCGGAGATGCGGGCCGCCGCCGAGCAGTGCCGGACGCGAGCCAACGACTGGTGCAAAATCCGAGAGAAGCTGCGAGTAGCATCCATGCAAGACCACGAGGCGCCGATGCCGACAGGCCTTGCCTGGATTGCCCTGGAGTCTCTGAACGACTACCACCTGTCGCTGCATGTCCTGCTGATGAAGATAGTGGCTCGGTCGAAGTGACCGTTTCCAGGAGGCCGTAATGCATGCGTATCGTGTCGATGTCGCGTTGCATTGCGGCCCCCTGGAGTCCCCTCTGGATGCTGTCAATGTGGGCAGCCGCGTCGCTCACGCTGCCCCCTCGGCCGGTGCGTCCGGCTGGTTGAGCAGGTCCCCGGGCTGCACGCCCAGGGCCTGCGCGAGGAGGCGCAGGGTGTCGAGGGTGGGGACGGACTCCCCAGATTCGATGTTGACGACAGTCACCCGATGGATGCCCGCCACCTCTGCCAGTTTCTCCTGGCTCCATCCCAGCGCTGTGCGTTGGGCTCTTACAGTTACCCCGACGCTCATGTTGGGGGCACCTCCTTCTGTAGTCGATAGACTACCTTCAGCCCGATAGTATCGTAGTCTATCGACTATGTCAACTGGAGACTACATCCTCCACCATGGGGGGGTGAAGATGCTGGGAACACGCATCAGGGAGGCACGAAAGGCCGCTGGCCTGACTCAGGAGCAACTGGCCGAAATGGCCGAGTTGAACCGTGTCACGGTGGCTGTTCTGGAGTCGGGGAAGAACGTTCCCTCAGCCGATACCCTATGGCGCATCGCCCGCGCCAC
>CAZQPM010000347.1:0-4204 GCA_964595195.1 uncultured Burkholderiales bacterium
CCTCTTCGACGAGATCGAGAAGGCCCATCCCGATGTCTTCAACATCCTGCTCCAGGTCCTGGAGGATGGCCGCCTGACCGATGCCCAGGGGCGCACGGTGGACTTCAAGAACGCCGTGATCGTGATGACCTCCAACATCGGCGTGGCCGGCCTGGAAGCCGGCCCGCAACTGGGTATCCGCGGCACCCGTGACGAGGGGTCGCGCGAGGTGCGCTACGACCGGATGCGCAAGAAGATCCTCGACGAGATCAAGAAGGTCTTCAAGCCCGAGTTCATCAACCGTCTGGACGAGATCGTGGTCTTCCACTCGCTGGAGATGGAGGAGATCCAGAAGATCGTCGACCTGATG
Organism: uncultured Burkholderiales bacterium; assembly: GCA_964595195.1. GTDB lineage: Bacteria > Vulcanimicrobiota > Xenobia > Xenobiales > Xenobiaceae > CAZQPM01. The sequence continues at coordinate 350 of CAZQPM010000347.1, forward strand.
GTCCGCAAGGTCCGCCACGAGGTCGAGGCCCAGGGGCGCAGCCTGGAGGTCACCCAGCCGGCCAAGGAGGTCCTGGCCAAGGCCGGCTACGACCCGCAGTATGGGGCCCGGCCGTTGCGGCGAGCCATCCAGCGGATGGTGGAGGACCCCCTGGCTGAGGAGTTCCTGCGGGGAACCTTCCCCGAGGAGGCGGTGGTCCTGGTCGACGTCGATCCCGAGAACCCCGAGAAGCTGACCTTCCAGCGCGGGGACCAGGTCGAGGCCGACGAGGACGAGGCCGTCCAGGAAGTGGCCAGCAGCAACTGACCTTCAGGGCACCCCTGGAAATCAGGCCCGGGACCCTCGGTCCCGGGCCTGATCCTGTCATGGAACCGTCTCGGAAGCTCCGCGTCCTTCCCTGTCCATGTTCGTTCCTCCCGGTTGTTGGCCGGGGGGGTGGCCGTCAACGATCTGTCAACCTCTTCGAGGGGTACGGGATACGGGTGTTGGGGCCGTCCTCTTCCGCGCTTGGGTTCTGCAGCAGGTTCACGGCCCCAGCACGTTGATCAGGGAAGGCGCCTGGTTGCCGTGAGAGAATCCTCAGGTGAGGGCCAACGACAGCGGCCTGGGTGCCCTGGTGCAGAAGTGCGCAGCCAAGACGAAATGCGAGTTCCCCGTCGAGGACGCAGTCTTCGCGATGGTCCTGAACCGCCTGGTAGATCCCCAGTCGAAGCTGGCGACCTCCAAGTGGATCCACACGGTCCACGACCCGGCCTTCCGTGAACTCGATCTGCACCACTTCTACCGCGCCGTGGACTTCGTGGCCGCCGCCAAAGACCAACTCGAGGATGGCTGGTTCTCGTGGGTCAAGACCCAGCACCCCGAGGAGCTCGAGCTCGTGCTCTACGACACGACGAGCACTTACTTCCAGGGCCTTGGGGCCGAGGAGATCGGGGAGTTCGGCCACTCCAAGGACCACCGCCCGGACCGGCGCCAGATCGTCATCGGGGTCTTGATGTCCCGGAAGGGCCTGCCCCTGGCCCACGAGGTCTTCTCGGGCAACACCGCGGACGTGGTCACCTTCCGCGAGATCATCCGCCGGATCCAGTCTCGATTCCGTCTGCAACGGGTAGTCCTGGTGGCGGACCGGGGCATGGTCAGCAAGGCGATCCTGCAGGCAATCCGGGACTGCGGCCTGGAGTTCATCGTCGGCATGCGGATGCGGCGGTGCAAGGAGGCTGCGGCTCTGCTGTCGCGGGCGGGCCGCTACAGGCCCGTGGCCAAGAACCTCAAGGTCAAGGACCTCGTCCTGGACGGGACCCGCTACATCCTCTGCTACAACCCCTTGCGGGCGAAGCAGGAGGCCATGACCCGCCAGGACACCCTCGATCGGCTCGAGCGCCAGCTCAAGCAGGGCGGGCCACGGCAGTTCGTGGGGCACCGCCTCTACCGCCGGTTCCTACACTTCGACAAGCAGGCCGTGGTCGGCATCGACCGCGCCGCGGTCGAGAAGGAGAGCCGCTTCGACGGCAAGTTCATCCTGGTGACCAACACGGAGCTCGGCGCTTCCGAGGTGGCCCTGGCCTACAAGGACCTGTGGCGAGTGGAGCGGGGCTTCCGTTGCATGAAGAGCCACCTGGACCTGCGCCCGGTGCACCACTGGACGGAGGCCCGCGTCCGCGGGCACGTGGCAATCTGCTTCCTGGCCCTCATCCTAGACACGCTCCTTCGCCGCGCCCTGCAATCAGCAGGCGTGGAGGCCTCCATGGCCGACATCATGAGGGACCTGCGCGAAGTGCGCGCAGCCACGGTGGAGTGCGGAGGCCGGAGCTACCTGGCCCGCACGGACCTTCAGGGGCACGCGTTCCGGGTCTTCCAGGCCCTCGGCACCCGTCCCCCAGCCCGCCTCACCCCCCTGTAGACCTGACCAGGTCCAGACTCCTCCATGTTGTGGTACGTCTCCGAGAGGAGGCGCTGGATCCCGTGTTTTCAGGCCTCCCGGATTTCTGGTGTCAAAGTTGGGTCCGGGCGGCGTTGTGCATTGCCGCCGGAAAGACACGAGCTACCTGGCCCTCATCCTGGACACGCTCCTTCGCCGCGCCCTGCAATCAGCAGGCGTGGAGGCCTCCATGGCCGACATCATGAGGGACCTGCGCGAAGTGCGCGCAGCCACGGTGGAGTGCGGAGGCCGGAGCTACCTGGCCCGCACGGACCTTCAGGGGCACGCGTTCCGGGTCTTCCAGGCCCTCGGCACCCGTCCCCCAGCCCGCCTCACCCCCCTGTAGACCTGACCAGGTCCAGACTCCTCCATGTTGTGGTACGTCTCCGAGAGGAGGCGCTGGATCCCGTGTTTTCAGGCTTCCCGGATTTCTGGTGTCAAAGTTGGGCCCGGGCTCTGCTGCGCCTCACACTCCGTCCGAGGTTCCTGTCTGAGATAGATGGAAATCGTTCTATTGGTTTCCTGGCCAAGGCACAGAGCGCACGGTAAATGACCCAACTTCAGCTCCAAACCGCGGGAAATTTGCTGGCGCAAGTGGTTTATGGTTATGCCCCAAACAATAGTTGGTATAGCGCTTTCCGGCAACAATATAACCACCCGTATAGGTATCAATGCCTGCGGCAGGACATGTCGGCACTTCAGACAAATAGCGGGGGACTAGTTGCTGGAGCCTGGCAGGGGGGTGGCCGCCATGAGCAGCCGCGTAACCTGATACCGCATACGAAATCGACTCCAGGTTCTTTTGGCAAAGGTGTAGGCGCAACCACAAATGAGCCTTCCTGGACCCCGTCAAGCCAGCCACGATAGGACCCAATGCTAGGAGGGCAACTATCACGCCCGCAGCAACTAGTGCTGTACGCCCAATGCTGCTGTCGGACTTCACGGAAGGAGGTCGTTCCATTTTGTTCCCGGCCCCGGCACGACCGGTCTTGACCCAAACCTGGTCGCGTCACTCTGAATCCACCACTGCGTGAAGTCGTAGATATCCGGCCTTCCCGTAATCCATGGATCCAAGACTATTGCATTCCCAGGCGAGGGGTCGACATTGGGGACAATTATGATTGCATGATGCTGCATCCATGGAAAAAGGGTCCCTCCCGTGTATATATCGATATTGGTGACGGTCCATCCGGCTTTGGCTGAGGGGGGCATCTGTGACATGCACGTCTCCATGTCGTCTTGCCAGTCGCCGCACCCTCCTGCTCCGGGATGAAATAGATACGTAAGATCCTCGAGCCAACCCGACATGGGCCTATAAGGGGCACTTGGGTGCGTGCTGGTCTGCGGAATTCCCCATTCTGAGAGAATCCTCGTATAGCACCACTTGTACCGTAAGATCAGGTTCCTCTTCGGATCCTGCCCAAGCTTTGGTGGACCTTGCGGCCCGTTCTCAGCCGCAGTTCGAATGAGGGTGCGGGTCCCGTTCGCGTAAATGGCCCAAGTATTGCCTTCACTATCGTTCCCCACTGTTCCCCACTGGAGGCCCATTGGATCGATCCTTGATATGGGATTTCCATCCGTGTAGAGATACGAACTCCGCGACTTGGCGGGGTCTCTGCTTATGAACGGTGCGAGTTGCTGATCATACCACCGGTTCCGCATGTAAGTGAGTCCAGTATCCATGTCTGCTCTGGTCCCGAGCGCACCGACAAAGCGGCATCCTAGTTCTCCAACCAATGCTCCGCTCTCGGAAAGTGGAACTCCCCAAGCTTCAAAGGTCAGGTTGGCGACGCTGCTCCCAGATGAATCCGTAACCCTCCGCACACTCCCCAGCGCATCCGCATGCACTTGGTAGGTCTCGGCGCCCCGCTTGAATCCCAGGAGCTCGCCCTGGGGCGCGTAGTAGACCGTCTCCACACCCGCGGGGTCCACCTCAC
>CAZQPM010000348.1:0-4202 GCA_964595195.1 uncultured Burkholderiales bacterium
TCGCTGGCAGCCCTGCTAGCAGCCTGTGTGGCTACCACTCCCGTCGCCTCGCCGGCCTCTGTGTGGCACCCGCGCGGAGCGCGGGCGCACAGGCCCCCGCGTTGTCGCGAAAAGCCTCATTTGCCACCAGCAAACCACGGCTTTCGCTCCTAGCGGGAACGCAAAATCCCTCGGCGATGCTCGGTCCGGATAATCACACAGGCTGCTAGCTGCCTGGATCCGGGTGCGAGCGCGGCGCCTCTGCCCCAACTGAGGCACCGCCCCTCGGGCACCCCGCCCTGGTCGAGCCCGGGGCCCTCAGGGCCGGCGGCCTCGCAGGGACAGCGAGGGAGCCCTCCCCCCCCGGCGCACGGCGATCATCTCGGCCAGGATGGCCACCGCGATCTCCTCAGGCGTCTCGGCGCCCAGGTCGATCCCGATGGGGGCCCGCACCCGGTCCAGCCAGGCGGGGTCCACCCCCTCGGCCTCCAAGCCCTGGAAGACGGCCCCGGTGCGCCGCCGGCTGCCGATCATGCCGAGGTAGGCCGGGGCCTTGCCCACCATGGCCCGCAGGCACTCCTCATCGTGCTTGTGCCCCCGGGTGACCAGGACCACATGGGTTCGCGGCCCGGCCTGCAGCAGGCGGAAGACCTCCAGGAACGGGCGACAGACCACCTCGGCCGCCTCGGGGAAGTCGACGGGATCGGCGAACTCGGGCCGGTCGTCCACGACCGTGACCCGATAGCCGCACAGGGCGGCCATGCGGCACAGGGGACGGGCGATGTGGCCAGCCCCGGCGATCACCAGTTCCTGGGAGGGGACCAGGACGTCGACGAAGACGTCCCAGGACTGACCCGCGACCTCCACCGGGACCACGGTCGGCTTCTGTTGGACCAGGGCCTGCCGGACCCGGTCCAACAAGGCCTCGTCCGCCTGGGGGTCGTCCAGGCTGCCGACCAGGCCCTCGGGGGCGACCAGGGCCAGGCGGGTGCCCAGGGAGACCCGGCCGGGCTCGCCCACCGTGACCGAGACGGCCTCCGGGCGATTCCGCTCGGCGCTGCCGGTACGCCCCAGGACGGCCATCAGGGCCAGTTCCCGACCCTCCTCACAGCCCTCGCGAAGGGCGTGCGCCAGGGCCCGGTCAGCGGTCCTTTCAGGGCTCAGGGCCTCGACCAGCACGTCCAGGCGCCCCCCGCAGATCCGCCCGCTGGCGTCATCAAAGTCCTCGGTCAGGTTCACGTGGACCAGGCGGGAGGGTCCCCCCCGGAGGGCCTCGCGCGCCACCTGCCAGACCTCGGCCTCGCCGCACCCTCCCCCGATGGTTCCGGCGATCCGCCCCTGGGGATCAACCAGCATCTTGGCTCCGACCTCCCGAGGTGTCGATCCCCAGGTGCGGACCACGGTCGCTACGGCCACGGGGTTCCCGGCCTCCAGGCGTGAAGCCAGTTCCAGGTACAGGGCGCGTTCCATCAGAGAGGTCTCCTTGTCAGCGGCGAGTGGCGGACCAGACCTGCCAGGCGGCCAGGCCCTTGAGCATCCAACCGATCAGCGGCGCGTCCGGAAGCGCGCTGGTCAGGACGATATACAGGAAGACCAGGGCCACGCCGACGGGCCACTGGCCGATCACGAACTGCCCCAGACCGGGCAGCAGGAAGGACAGGAAGACGCCCAGGGTTCCCTGGCAACCCGCCTTGACCCCCTCCAGCGAGGTGTCGGCGGTCTGTCCCAGGTTCACCTGGGGAGGGTTGGGGATCTGCACAGGGGCCGCCTGGGCCTGGACGCCCAGTTGCTTCTCCAGGCCTCCCAGCACCTCGCCCGCCTGCCGATTCAGGGCGTCCAGGCGGTCCACGATGGAACGCCGGGTCCCGGGGTCCAGTTGCGCCGAGACCTGGGCGTAGCGCTTGCGGATCCCCTCCAGCCTGTGGCCCAGATCCTGACCGATGCGTCGCCGGCGGGCCTGCAGGAGGTCCAGGGCCCTCTGGGAGGCGGCTCCACCCTCGCGCTGCAGCTCCGCCATGACAGCTTCCCGAGTGGAGGCGGCCAGCGACTGCAGGTCGCGATGGGCCTCCTCCAGGGCCTGGTGGATCCCGTGAACCGACTCCGTCCAGACCGCCCGGTCGACCTCGCCGGCCTGCAGCCTCTGGGCCGCGCGCGTGGCGGAGGCGGCCACCGCGTTGGCCGCCATGGCCAGGCGGTCCGAGGCCTGCTCGACCCCCTGCCCGAGCACCTGGGCGGGTCCCGCCAGGGCCTCCTCGACCGACTGCGACAGGACCGGAAGGTCCGGCCCCGACAGGCGCAGGGCACCCGCGAGGGGATCCTCCCAGGACCCGGTCCCCAGCGACGGGCCAGGGATCTCCAGGTGGCCCGGATCGGGGATCTCCAAGGCGGCGCCGACAGCGGCGGCTCCGCCGCGCGTCTGCAACTCGCCGAAGCAGTTGGGGCACAGGCTCTGGAAGGGGCTGAAGCTCTCCTTGCATCGCGGGCAGTACACCAGACGCCTCCTCCCGGGGACGGCTCTTCAGGGCCTTCCCCAGCCGCTCTCCCTCAGCGTTCCTGTTCGGCTTCGGGGGGCAGGCCTCCCGCCTGGACCTGGGCGGCGTCTTCTGCGGGGACGGACGCGGGATCCGCCCGATCCGCCTGATCTTCGGGCACCACCTGGGATACCATGAGGGCCGCAACCGCCGAGGGCATCGGGCCTTCGGCAGGAGAGGCCGAGGGCTCGGCGGGGGGGACCGTGGGGGGCCACAGGGCGACCAGGCGCTCGGCCAGCTCCGCGCCGCGGCTGCCAGCCAGACGGACCACCAGGGCCAGGGACTGCTCCGGGTCGCGCCCGGCTCCCTGCGTCCAATCGCCCGGCAGGTGGGCGCAGAACTCGCGCAGGACCCCGGCCAGCAGATTCTGGCCGGACCCCTGAAGCCAGGCCCCTTCCAGCAGGTAGCCGCGCCGGACCTCCGAGGACAGGCGGCCGATCAGGCTGGCGGAAGGGCCCGGGGGAAGGGCCTGCAGAAGGATCCAGGCCTTCTGGCCGGCCGTCAACTCGCCGAAGCGGGTAACCCCTTCCAGGGCCTCCCGACGCCGGATCCACAGCATGCCCAGGGCCGCCGGAACCAAGAGGAGGGGAATCCTCCACATCTCCCAGTCTCCCATCTTCAGGACCCCGCCGGCAGGCCCGGACGTTCCCTGAGCCTGAGGACCTGGTGTTCCAGGTGTTTGGCGTGGTCGGGATTGACCCCCCGGGACATGGCCGCATAGAAGGCCATCAACTGGAGGGCCGGCAGCATCAGCAGCACGCGGCTGATCTCGCTGACGCCGGACTTCAGTTCCAGGACCTCGTCGGCCCGACCTCGCAGGGCGTCACTGGTCTCTTCGACCAGGGCCACCCGGTGCGCCCGGGTGACGGCCAGGTCCCCCAGGACCTTCTCCTCGGCCGCCCGGAAGGTATTCGACACCAGACCCACCACCGACATCAGGTTCGTCAGGCTGACGTGGGCGCCGTAGCGATACTCCAGGAAGTAGTGCTGGTCACAGGGCAGGGCGGCCATCTCGCGCATGGTCAGCGCCCCCTGGCTGGCCACCCCGTAGTAGGGCCCGGAGCCCAGGAAGGCCACATGCGAGGGCTTGCTCTGCACGATCTGCTGGGCCTGGGCCTGCCAGGACTTCAGTTCGCCCTCCAGGATGTCGGCCAGCCGTTTGAGCTCATTCCACAGGACCTCCCGGTTCGAAAGCCAGGCGACCACCAGCAGGGAGGCCAGCAGGAGGCCGGACACCGAACGCGTGCCGATCTTGGAATCTTCGACGACGCCATCCAGGGACACGGAAAGATGCCCCAACTCGGCCAGGGAGGCCGGCCCGGCCTGCAGGATCAGGGCCTGGGCCTTGGGGTCCAGAGAGCGCAGCTTCTGCAGCCCCCAGCCCGTCTCCTCGGCTTCGTCGGGCCGGGCCAGGGCCAGCACCAGCGTCTTGATGCGGCTGTCGTAGGGAGGGCGCCGGCCGTAGAGGATCTCGCTGGCCGGGATGGCCACCGAGTTCAGGCCGGAGACCAGGTGGGTGATCCGTGAGGCCGACAGCGACACGTTGAACGAATCGGAGCAGCCCAGGTAGATGACCTGCCCGAAGTTCTGGGCCTTGAACCAGGCCACCAGCTCCTCCCGTCGGGCGGTCAGGGTCTCCGTGACCCGACGCCAGACCTGGGGCTGGTCGTGAATCTCACCGAGGCCACCGGC
>CAZQPM010000349.1:0-4199 GCA_964595195.1 uncultured Burkholderiales bacterium
GGTTCCGTCGATGAGAAGATGGTCCGCGGGCTTTCCCTGGAGCGGGCCGCCTCGGTGCGCAAGGCCCTGGTCGAGAAGTTCAAGTTCCCCGAGAACAAGTTCGTCGTCGAGGGCAAGGGTTGGGATGTTCCCGCCGATTCCAACGACCCGGAGAACCACTTCAAGAACCGCCGGGTCGAGGTGTCGGTCTACCAGTTGGAAGCCGAATGAAGGCCCTGATCCAGGGGGTGGCCACGCTCTTCCAGATCCGGCAGCCCCTGCCCCGGCTGCTGGGGGTCGCCCTGGCCGGGGTCTTCCTGGCCCTGGTCCTGGGCGTGTGGTGGTGGGTGACCCGGGGGCCGGTCGAGGAGCGACTGGTCTCCCCGGTGATTCTCCCCTCTCCCCAGGAGATCGGCGAGTCCCTGCCCGACCTCATCACGCGGCGCCAGTTGGTCGAGAACGTCCAGGTCAGCCTGGTCCGCGTGGTGAAGGGCTGGGGCATCGCCGTGATCCTGGTGATCCCCCTGGGCCTCGTGATGGGGGCCTTCGGCCCGGTCCGGGCCTTCTTCGAGCCGCTCAACGTGATCGCCGGCTACCTGCCGCTGATCACGATCATCCCGCTCTCGTTCGCCTGGTTCCAGGGCGAATCCCAGAAGCTGGCCTTCCTGACGATGGCCTGCTTCTTCTTCATGCTCCCCCTGGTCATCGCGGCCATCGAGAACGTGGAGGAGATGTTCCTGAACACGGCCCAGACCCTGGGGGCCCGGCGCCACCACCTGCTGGCGCGCGTGCTCCTGCCGATCGCCACGCCGGACCTCTACAACGCGGCCCGGCTGGCCTTCGGGGTGGGCTGGACCTGGATCATCGTGGCCGAGAGTCTGCTGGCGGATGCCGGGATCGGTTTCATCTTCATGAGTTCCTACCGTTTCGAGAAGCCGCACATGTACTGGACGGCCCTCATCATCCTGGCCATCGGCTTCGCGGCCGACCAGCTCCTGGGCTGGTTGGGGCGGCGCCTGTTCCCCTATCGTCAGCTATGAGCCAGCGCCCTGCCGTCGTCGAGTTCAGCAACGTCCTGCATACCTTCAACCGCGGGACGTCGCGCGAGTACACCGCCATTCGGGACATCACCTTCCGAATCGAGGACATTCCCGAGCGCGGTGAGTTCATCGCCATGCTCGGGCCTTCGGGCTGCGGCAAGTCCACGGTCCTGAACCTGATCGCCGGCTTCCGGGGCTTCGTCCCGCCCACCGAGGGTCAGGCCCTGGTCTTCGGGCAACCCGTGGCCGGGCCCGGTCCCGACCGCGGCATGGTCTTCCAGAAGTACAGCTCCTTCCCGCACCTGACGGTCCTGCAGAACGTGCTCTTCGGCCTGAACCTGGTCAAGGACCCCGCCCGCAGCCGCGCCGAGCGGGAGGAGCTGGCCATGGGGTGGATCCGGAAGGTCGGCCTGGAGGCGCACGCGCGCAAGTACCCCAGCCAGCTCTCCGGCGGCCAGCAGCAACGGGTCGCCCTGGCCCGCACCCTGGCCCTGCGCCCCCGCATCCTGCTGATGGACGAGCCCTTCTCGGCCCTGGACGAGCCCACGCGCATCGACATGCAGCGCCTGCTGGTCGATCTCTGGCACGAGGTGGACGCCACCGTCTTCATGGTCACCCACTCGATCGCCGAGGCCGTCTACCTGGGGGACCGGATCTGGATCTTCACCCCGGCCCCCGGGCGCCTGGCCGTGCAGATCGAGAAGGAGCCTCCCCGGGCCCAGGGGACCGATCCCCTGGAGGCCCAGGAACAGTCCGACTTCAAGAAGGACGTGCAATTGGTGGCACGAGAGTTCACGCGGGTGACGACCTAGAGATGGCGCAACCACAGATGTCCTTCTTCGACTACGTCAAGCGGGCCTTCCTCGCCCGTCCCCACATCAAGGGCCTGGGCGAGGTGCCGGTCAACCTGCTGGCCGTCGGCGGCGTCGTGGTCCTGGGCCTGGCCAACCCGGCGGTCTGGCTGCTGGGGGCCAGCGCCGAGGTGGCCTACCTGGCCCTGGTCAGCTCGGATGAGCGCTTCCAGAAGTGGGTCCGGGCCATGGAGGCCGCTTCCCAGAGCACGGACCAGAACGCCCGCCAGGAGGCCATGCTCTCGGGACTGAGCGACAAGCGCCAGGCCCGCTACCGGGAGTTGGAGCGGCGCTGCGCCGAGATGCTGAGCACTGCGCGCAGGAGCGGCAGCAGCCTGGGCATGGAACAGCCGCTGACCGAGTCGTTGAACCGGATGGTCTGGGTCTTCCTGAGGCTGCTGGTCTCCAGCCAGGTCCTGGAGACCCACCTGCGCCAGAACAGCCGCGAGGTCTTGGATAATGAGATTTCCGGCTACGAGCGGCAGTATGAGGAGGCCAGTCAGGACCCGGGCCGCGAGCGCATCGCCCGCTCTCTGGCAGGCACCCTGGAGCTGGCCCGCAAGCAGCGCGAGAACCTGGAGAGCGCCTACGAGAATGCCCAGTTCATCCAGGCTGAACTGCTGCGCATCGAGCAGCAGGTCAAGCTGATGATCCAGGAGGCCACCCTGTCCAGCAACGTGGCCAGCCTGACGGGCCGGGTGGACGAGGTGATGCAGTCCTTCACCCAGACCCAGGACTGGATGAGGGCCAACGCCCAGATCCTGGGCAGCGTCGAGGTCGAGGTCGACGAGCCGCCCTCGACCTTCCAGGTCGAGTCCTAGGAGGAGAACCCATGAACCAGGTCCGCAACGAGCCCTTCCCCCCCTGGGCCCAGGAGATGCGCGAGGTCTTCCGGGCCGGGACCATCAGCCAGTTCCTGGTCTGGGGCAACGTCTTCGACCTGGTTCCCTGGCGCAGCGAGGCCGGCCTGAAGTTCCTGCCCATGAAGGAGTTCCTGGCCCAGGTCGTGTTCGGCTCCTTCGACGTCGTGCTGTACTACAGCCGGGGGGCCGGCCTGAAGCCCCTGAAGGGCCAGGACGAGTTCCAGCGCTACCTGAAGATCCTCGACGACTGGACGCAGACCACCTTCACCTCGGGCCGGTTGCCCCGCGAGGCCAGCCAGGCCCTGGAGATGATGGACTCGTTCCTGCGCTACAGCCAGACCCGGACGGTGGTGGACAAGGGTCAGGTGGTGCGCAGCCCCCTGCGCACGGCGGTGCTGATCGACTTCGTCCAGTACATCGTGCCGCAGGCGGATCCGGCCCACATGAGCGACCGCTCGACCGAGACCCTGATCCGCCTGCTGGATTGGGCTTCGGACCCCGGCATGCTGGGAGCCCAACTGGCCACGGTGCTGCTGACCGAGAACCTGGCCGGCCTGAACCGTTCCCTGGTGGAGAATCCCTACTCGGCCAAGATCCAGGTGCCCCTTCCCGGCGAGGAGGACGCCATGGAGTACCTGGAGTTCCTGAAGGGCCAGTTTCCCGACCTGGAGGCCGCCTGCGAACTGGCGCTGCCGGCCATGGCGGGCAAGCTGGTCGGCCTGACGCGGGTGAACATCCTGCACATGGTGGCCCTGGCGGTCAGGAACCAGCGCAGGATCTCGGTCCGCTACCTGGCCGACCTGAAGAAGGAACTGATCGAGAAGGAGTGCTACGGCCTGCTGGAGTTCGTCGAGACCCGGCGGACCCTGGATGACGTGGCCGGCCTGGACCAGGCCAAGACCTGGCTGCGCCAGGATGCGCGGTTGATCCGCGAGGGACGTCTCAGCGCCGTGCCCATGGGCTACCTGATGACCGGTCGGATCGGAACCGGCAAGACCTGGCTGACGAACTGCTTTGCCGGCGAGGTCGGGGTGCCCTTCGTGGTCTTCAAGAACTTCCGCGACAAGTGGATGGGCGCCACCGAGGGCAACCTGGAGAAGATCTTCCAGGTGCTGCGGGCCCTGGGCCAGGTGATCGTCTTCGTGGACGAGGCCGACCAGATGACCGGCAAGCGTGGGGGAGGGGACGACAGCGGGGTCTCGGGGCGCATCTACGCCATGCTGGCCGCCGAGATGAGCGACACCACCAATCGGGGTCGCATCGTCTGGGTCTTTGCCACTTCCCGGCCCGACCTGGTGGAGGTCGACCTGAAGCGTCCCGGCCGTCTGGACGTCCACATCCCCCTGTTCCCGCCCCAATCCGACGAGGAACGCCAGGAGTTGTTCTGCGCCATGGCCCGCAAGGTCGGCCTGCCCGTCGAGGAGTTGCCCGAGCTGCCGCCCGGCCTGGACGTCGGAGGTAACGAG